>DBTL01000121.1:1059-25484 GCA_002307035.1 Bacteroides sp. UBA1317 | reverse complement strand
GATAGAGCATTAGCCTTCCAAGCTGAGGGTCGCGGGTTTGAGCCCCGTCTTTCGCTCCAGTAGAGAATCTGATTATTCAGATTCTCTTTTTTTTATGTCCTTACCCTACTTCCTAACAAACTGTTTCTTATCCTTTTGCCACGTATATACTATCGGTGATTGTAGATAAGGTCTCAGCTTATCCGCATCGTCCTTTCCCATGTAATCGATTGTAGCAAAAGAAAAAGTCAACGTAGCATCTACTTTGGACAAATCAGCTTTCAGCAGTAACATATCAACCTGCGAACGAGCATGGTCATAAGCCTCCGTCTGCATCGTATCGCTTGGTGACACAAAGAAAGCATCCACTGATGGAGTTACCAAAAAATCGACTGCAGAAAGCTCTTTCCAATCAGTCGTAAAGAAACGCACTTTGCTGTCACAGGCAGGGCCACAAGCTGTAGAAATCGCACAAATGATTTTCGTCGTATCCCCTGTAGCGAGCAATTTCATTTGCCATTCGCTCTTCTCGCTCACTTTTAAGCGAATGTAGTCAGGTGTCAAATCAGTCATTTCAGACGTTCCACCGAACTTATTCTTCACCTGTGCCTTCATCTTACTTTCCAGAAAGTCAATGCAATCGGCACGGTTCACCGCCGTGAGCAGCGGACTAAGAGAGTCGGGCATGTTAACGAACAACGTTTTAGCCTCTTGCGCATACGTAGCGACACCAGATAGCAGAAGAAAAAACAGCAATAGATTTTTTTTCATATTTAGTAGTTATTTTGAACCCAAATATAGGAATAACATTCCGATTAATATCAGAACAAGATCGATAGCCTTGCTTTTTAAATTCTTTTCACGGAAGAACATTGCTCCGAAAAGGAACGACACCACCACACTTCCACGACGCACCATCGACACGATGGAGATCATTGAATCGTCAAAGCTAAGGGCATAGAAGTACACAAAGTCGGCTGCCGAAAGAAAAATAGAAATCAACAAGATGGCCCAATCCCATCTGAAAGGAGTGTTTTGTTTCCGTTTCGGCCACCAGAGCAACAGCAGAATAGGACACATGATGAATACCTGGTACACATTATACCAAGACTGCACAACCATGGGATTAAATTGCTTCATCAGGAACTTATCATACAGGCCGCTAACAGCACCTGTAATGGCGGCCAGCACAATGAAAAAGATCCATTTGTTATGCGCAAAATCAATCCCTTCCTTCTTGCCCGAACGACTTAGCAAAAAGAACGAAGCCACGGCAAGCATCACTCCTATCCATTGATAGATATTTAAGCGTTCACCAAACAGTAACATGGCGCCCACCAACACCATTACCGGACGAGTGGCATTGATCGGCCCGACAATCGTCAACGGCAGATGCTTCATGCCGAAGTAGCCGAAGATCCACGATGAAAGAACAATGAAAGATTTGATTATGATGAACTTATGCACCTCCCATCCCACTAACGGCACGTCAAACATGGTACCGGCAAGTACATTCGGTACAAAAGCAGACAATAAAATGAAAGGCAGGAAGATCAGGCTGGAGAATAGCGTATTCAAAAACAGTACCGGCAAAACGGCATTTCCTTTTAGCGAATGCTTCTTGAATACATCATAGAAGCCCAATAAAGCCGCTGAAAGAAAAGCAAATAATAACCACATCTCTTTATTCTAATTTTAGATAATACATTTTCAATTACTCCTCAAAGATATCTTCGGGGTATTCCACATCAACAAGAAACAGCGCATGCCCCGGAGCAGAACTCCCCGCTTTATTACGATCTTGTTGCTCTATGACTTTTTGAAATCCTTCCACATCTATTTTTCCGCGGCCCACTTCGATAAGTGTTCCCACAATGGCGCGTACCATGTTTCGCAGAAAGCGGTCGGCACGAATGGTAAACACCCATGTCGTCTCATCCTGCTGCGTCCATTCGGCCTGCATCATCTGACACAAGTTTGTTTTCACATCCGTGTGCACCTTGCTAAAACTGGTAAAATCGGCATAGCGAAATAAGGTTGCGGCAGCTTCATTCATCTTTTCAAAATCGAGTTCACCATACAGTCTCCAGTGGTATTGTCGATTGAATGCGTACTTTGCCGTCGTTACGTAATACTTATATGTACGCGATCTGGCAGCAAACCGTGCGTGCACATCCGATCTTACCCGCTTCACATGAAAAACGGATATATCCGGAGGAAGCATGCGGTTCAACCTCTCAGTCAGAAAATCAACATCAATCAGTTCACCCTCAAAATCGAAATGAGCCACCATAAGCGAAGCATGCACGCCGGCATCCGTTCGTCCGGCACCAATCACCCTCATTTCTTTCCGGAGAACAACAGACAATGCTTTCTCCAGACATTCTTGTACACTAATACCATTTGGCTGAATTTGCCAACCGTGATAATTTGTTCCGTCGTAAGCTAAATAGATAAAATATCGTTGCACTACTTTTATTTCTTGGTTTTCAATGCGCAAAGGTACAACTTTTCGAGCTATTCATCCTCGCTAAGTATAGGCTAATCTCACTCTAACGCAATATTAACCGACCAGAACACGATTAGTAAGACTAAAAGTTACTAACACTAAGTCCACATCCTACGGACATTTGTTGGTCACACAGCCGTGTGATAATAGTCACGCAATTGCAGTACCATCGTCACACAAGCATGTGACCATTATCACGCAATTGCGTGACCACGTAGCTTTCGTATAAAATCTTCTTAGAAGGCTTATTCTATCAGTTTAGTTCTAGTATTAAAAGAGTTTATTTCCTCTATTTTTTCATTCATGACCGTTAATTATAAGAAAAAAATCAGGTACATTTGTCTTTCAATTAACCACGTATTACCTTTATATAATAAAAAACATGGCAAAGCAATTTAAGCCCGAAACCTTATGCGTACAAGCAGGTTGGGAGCCGAAAAAGGGGGAGCCTCGTGTGCTACCTATTTATCAAAGTACAACCTTTAAATATGAGACAAGCGAACAAATGGCCCGCTTGTTCGACTTAGAAGAAAGTGGCTATTTCTACACCCGTCTACAAAACCCGACGAACGATGCAGTGGCCAAAAAGATCACCGCTCTCGAAGGAGGCGTTGGAGGCATGCTCACCTCTAGCGGACAAGCAGCCAATTTTTATGCTCTATTCAATATTTGTCAGGCAGGCGATCATTTTGTCTGTTCATCAGCCATTTATGGAGGAACATTCAACCTGTTTGCGGTCACCATGAAGAAGCTGGGCATCAATGTCACCTTCATCAGTCCTGATGCAACAGAGGAAGAGATATCATCGGCTTTCCAGCCCAACACCAAAGCTCTTTTTGGAGAGACCATTTCTAACCCTTCATTAGACGTTCTTGATATTGAAAAATTTGCACGCATAGCCCATAAGCATGGCGTGCCGTTGATTGTAGATAATACATTTCCAACGCCGATCAACTGTCGCCCGTTTGAATGGGGAGCAGATATCGTCGTTCATTCTACCACAAAGTACATGGATGGGCACGCCACCTCGGTAGGCGGTTGCATTGTTGATAGTGGAAACTTCGACTGGGAGGCAAATGCCGATAAGTTCCCCGGACTATGCACTCCCGATGAATCCTATCACGGACTAACCTACTCCAAAGCTTTCGGAAAGATGGCATACATCACCAAAGCGACCTCACAGTTGATGCGCGATTTGGGTAGTATTCAGAGTCCGCAAAATGCGTTTTTACTCAACATCGGACTGGAAACGTTGCATCTGCGCATGCCGCAACATTGCAAGAATGCGCAAAAGGTTGCAGAATACCTTCAGGCAAGTGACAAAGTAGCATGGGTAAACTACTGTGGCCTGCCCGATAATAAGAACTACGAACTAGCACAAAAGTATCTGCCCAATGGCTCTTGCGGAGTGATCTCGTTCGGACTGAAAGGAGAACGCAACTTAGCCACTAAATTTATGGATTCACTGCAATTGGCAGCTATCGTTACACACGTGGCAGATGCCCGTACTTGTGTGCTTCATCCGGCCAGCCATACTCATCGCCAACTTTCCGACGAGCAATTAATCGAAGCCGGCGTTCGTCCTGATCTGATCCGCCTATCCGTAGGTATAGAAAATGCGGACGACATCATTGCCGATATCGAGCAAGCGCTAAGCAAGTAAAAAAGACTTTTTTTTCGTATTAAATCAACGCAAAATAGTCAGAATAAGAAGCGAATCATCACAATTATGGCTACATTTGCGAATAATCAATAACTAAAGCAATAATAAAAATTCTTATGGCTAAAATTACGAAAGAAGCAGCCTTGCTTTATCACTCTCAAGGCAAACCGGGGAAAATAGAAGTGGTACCGACAAAACCGTATAGTACACAAACAGATCTTTCTCTAGCCTACTCTCCGGGAGTAGCCGAGCCTTGTCTCGAGATAGAAAAAAATCCGCAAGATGCTTATAAGTATACGGCCAAAGGAAATCTGGTGGCAGTTATCTCTAACGGAACAGCCGTATTAGGGCTGGGAGATATTGGCGCACTCAGTGGAAAACCAGTAATGGAAGGTAAAGGATTGCTCTTTAAAATCTATGCCGGCATTGATGTTTTTGACATTGAGGTAGATGAAAAAGATCCTGAGAAATTTATTGCAGCAGTAAAAGCCATCGCTCCAACTTTTGGAGGTATTAATCTCGAAGATATAAAAGCACCTGAGTGCTTTGAAATAGAACGCCGCCTGAAAGAAGAATTGGACATTCCGGTGATGCACGATGATCAACATGGAACAGCCATCATCTCAAGTGCCGGATTAATTAATGCCCTTCAAGTTGCAGGAAAGAAAATAGAAGAAGTAAAAATCGTTGTAAACGGAGCCGGTGCATCAGCCGTATCGTGTACCAAACTATATGTTTCATTGGGCGCCCGTCTTGAGAACATTGTGATGCTCGACAGCAAAGGTGTAATCGGCAAAGCACGTACCGACCTGAACGAACAAAAGCGCTATTTCGCTACAGACCGGACAGATATTCGCACACTGGAAGAAGCGATAAAAGGGGCAGATGTGTTTTTGGGACTCTCCAAAGGCAATGTGCTGACAACAGACATGGTGAAGAGCATGGCCTCTACTCCTATTGTATTTGCATTGGCCAATCCCGTGCCTGAGATTGCTTACGAAGATGCAATGGCTTGCCGTCCGGACGTATTGATGTCAACAGGCCGTTCCGATTATCCTAATCAAATAAATAATGTGATCGGATTCCCATACATCTTCCGTGGAGCATTGGACACACAAGCCCGTGCCATCAACGAAGAGATGAAGATCGCCGCTGTTTATGCCATAGCCAACTTAGCCAAACAACCGGTACCGGACGTGGTTAACGAAGTGTATCATGTAAGCAGCCTTACATTCGGACCGGAATATTTCATTCCGAAGCCGGTAGATCCACGATTGATAACAGAAGTATCCATGGCTGTTGCCAAAGCTGCTATGGAATCGGGTGTAGCTCGCAATAACATTGAAGATTGGGGCGCTTACAAACTCCGCCTGCTTGAACTAATGGGATACGAGTCGAAGCTGACCCGCCAACTCCATGAACTGGCTCGCCAAGACCCACAACGTGTGGTTTTTGCCGAAGGTGGACATCCGAACATGCTCAAAGCGGCAGTAGAAGCCAAAGCGGAAGGTATTTGCCATCCTATTCTACTGGGTAATGAAGAACGTATTCGTAAAATAGCAAAAGAACTCGATCTTAATCTGGAAGGAGTAGAAATTGTCAACCTCCGCCATGATTGCGAAGCCGAACGCCGCGAACGTTACGCACATATCCTAGCGGAAAAACGTTCAAGAGAAGGAGCTACTTACGAAGAAGCCAACGACAAGATGTTTGAACGCAACTATTTTGGTATGATGATGGTCGAAACAGGCGATGCCGATGCCTTTATTACAGGATTATATACAAAATACAGCAATACTATTAAGGTAGCCAAAGAAGTAATCGGCATTCGTCCCGGATACAAACATTTCGGAACGATGCATATTGTGAACTCTAAGAAAGGCACTTATTTCTTAGCAGACACGCTGATTAACAGGCATCCGGACACAGATACTCTTACCGATGTGGCTAAATTGGCCGCAAACACGGTTCGATTCTTCAATCATACTCCGGTAATGGCCATGCTGTCATATTCCAACTTCGGCTCTGACCAAGTAGGCAGTCCGTCCAAAGTACATGAAGCAACATCCTATATGCACGAGAAATATCCGGAATTAGCTATTGATGGAGAGATGCAAGTAAACTTTGCGATGGACCGTGAACTTCGGGATGCAAAATATCCATTTACCCGCCTGAAAGGAAAAGATGTAAACACACTGATCTTCCCAAATTTAAGTTCTGCAAATTCAGGCTACAAGCTAATTCAAGCGATGACTCAAACAGAATTGATCGGGCCGATTCAGATGGGATTAAATAAGCCCATTCACTTTACCGACATTGAAAGTTCTGTGCGCGACATCCTGAATATTACCGCCGTAGCCGTAATAGATGCCATTGTATACAAGAAAAAAGCCGGCAAAGAATGAAGAAACCTCTTTCCAAATCACAAATAGTATGCGTCATCCTCTTATGGATGGCGCTTTGCTATATCGTACTGGTCTATTCCGAACGCATTGACGGACCGATAATTGTTACTTTAGCTGTTTCTGCTGCATTCGTATTTATACCTGTGTATAAATCTTTAAGAAAGAATAAATAACACCTTTATATTCGATTTTGACACCATAAACAGATGAATTGACGTTTTATCGGGCATTCTATTTATAATTTATTTGAATACTCGCTTTTTATCATTACTTTTGCAAACGAAGTAAACTTACAACAACCAACAAAAGACAAAATTAATGAATGCAGCTAAAGTGTTAGATGCCTTGAAACACCGTTTCCCAAACGAAGCGGAGTATCATCAGGCGGTAGAAGAAGTCCTTACTACCATTGAAGAAGAGTACAACAAACACCCGGAGTTTGACAAGGCCAATCTCATCGAGCGTCTCTGTATACCGGACAGAGTGTATCAATTCAGAGTAACGTGGGTAGACGACAAAGGTAACGTGCAAACCAACATGGGGTATCGGGTACAGCATAACAATGCTATCGGCCCGTACAAAGGTGGCATTCGTTTCCACAGTTCAGTGAACCTTTCCATCTTGAAGTTTTTGGCGTTTGAACAGACATTCAAAAACTCACTGACTACTCTTCCTATGGGGGGTGGCAAAGGAGGTTCGGACTTTTCGCCACGTGGGAAATCAACAGCTGAGGTTATGCGCTTTGTTCAATCATTCATGCTTGAACTGTGGCGTCATATCGGTCCGGAAACAGATGTTCCGGCTGGCGACATAGGCGTAGGAGGCCGCGAAATCGGCTTCATGTTTGGAATGTACAAAAAGCTCACGCGCGAGTATTCCGGAACGTTTACCGGCAAAGGACGTGAGTTCGGCGGTTCACTGATCCGTCCCGAAGCAACCGGATATGGGAATATCTACTTCTTGATGGAGATGCTCAAGTCCAAGGGTACCGACCTAAAAGGAAAAATTTGCTTGGTGTCGGGATCAGGTAATGTGGCCCAATACACAGCAGAGAAAGTGCTGGAACTCGGAGGCAAAGTGGTTACTATGTCCGATTCGGATGGATATATCTATGATCCGGATGGCATAGACAGCAATAAACTAAACTACATCATGGAGCTAAAGAACCTGAACCGCGGACGTATTCGTGAGTATGCGGAAACATATGGTTGCAAATACGTAGAAGGAGCAAAACCTTGGGGAGAAAAAGGTGATATCGCCCTCCCGTCGGCTACACAAAATGAACTGAATGGCGACCATGCCCGCCAGTTGATTGCCAATGGCTGTATGGCAGTGAGTGAAGGAGCCAACATGCCTTCTACGCCCGAAGCCATTAAGGTGTTTCAAGATGCTAAGATATTGTATGCGCCCGGAAAAGCGGCTAATGCCGGAGGAGTATCAGTATCGGGTTTAGAAATGACTCAAAACGCTATCAAACTAAGTTGGAGTGCGGAGGAAGTAGATGAAAAACTGAAAAGCATCATGAAAAGCATTCACGAAGCTTGCGTGCAATACGGAACAGAAGCGGATGGCTATGTAAATTACGTGAAAGGTGCCAATGTGGCCGGATTCATGAAAGTAGCCAAGGCAATGATGGCGCAAGGCATTTTATAAATAAGAGTCTTATAATCAGCAAACCGATATAAGTCTATAGCTGAACCGATCGGCTTCCTAACAGAAGTCGGTCGGTTTCTTTTTTGTTATTCTTTGGGTTTAAACACCACGCCCCTCTTCGTTCGCCCATCCATCTTTACCACCACCGGATTGCTGAACCTGACATGCCGCAAGTAGTTCGTCTCGCTCACAGCAGGTTGGGCATTCAGGAATGCCTGATCATATATCCCCTCATTCATAAAAGCATTAATCGTGAAATAGCCCACGCCAAAGGATGTTAGGTTTTGAAAGAAATGAGTTCCCTGACTCGGATCAACCCGATAATTCGTTAACCCGGCCTCAACGATTACCCTGGCAGCAGAGATGTGAGGCCACTTCACCGGTATGCCCAACCACGTATCACTACTTCCCCATCGGCCCGGACCAATCAGGACATAGTTCTTTCCTGTATTCAAGAATTGTTTGTTCAGTTTCTCTATTTCATAAGCGATAGTCTGGTTATTGGACGCACTGTAATTCTCCGTTTTCACATAGATAACATCATAGATATCACTCGTTATACCATTCCCCAAAGAATTGTCCGAACGAAGAATCAAACGTTCATCCGCAATGGCAGCCAAATCTTCATCCAGCACCTCTTTTGCATCCACAATCGGACGAATCTGTAGCAAGTAGAACGTTCCCGTACGCCCTTCATAATCCATCGTTGCTGCAAATTCTATTTCTATCGGCCGCCGCATTTCTTGCTGCCCGTATTGCAACACAAATTGTAAGATACGCGCCAACGGGAAGACATCATGCTGCAAAATATTAGCAAAGGTAATCACCTTCCGTCCACCGGGGTAAAGGCCATCACGAATAACCTGATCCTGAGGATCATACGTGGAAGCAATATAGCGCAAAGAGCCATCCTTTTCAGCATCTTTCACCGAACATTTAAGTAGATTGAAGCCATCATCAATTGAAAAGTCTTGTCCCACATTCTTTAAATCCAAAGCATAGAAACGAGTTTGTGTCTCTTTCAGCGCTATCTCCATCTCACTGGTCTGCAACACCTGATGGGGATGATAAGGAGAGAAACGCAATGTGAGCCCACCATCCACAATGTACTTGCCCAAGCCAAGAGCCAGGTTCACTGTTCCCTCTTCCGCCTTCTCTTCTCCGATAGGATAGTAATTGAGCGAACGAGCCACACCTGACATGGAAGGATAATACTTTTCGCCATACTGATTACCCACCACCTCTTGAAGAATGACGGCCATTTTCTCCCGATCAATAACATTGGATGTGGCCTGCATATACGCCTTACTATCACTGAAATAGACAGAGGCATACACTCCTTTAATCGCATCCGACAGCATCCGAAGCATCTCATATTTATCATCCAGATAAGGAATCATGTACGTATTGTAAATGCCCGCAAAAGGTTGATAATGAGAATCTTCCAACAGGCTAGACGAACGAATGGCAATGGGCGACTTTACCACATCAATAAAAGTGAAGAAATCTTCCACCAATCGATCGGGCAGTTTGGCTTTAAGAAAATACTTCAGAATCGTACGATCATCCAAATCGGACAGGGCAACCTGATACAAGTTGTTTGTCTCCATAAACTCATCGAACACATCCGTACAAAGCACTACGGTTTTAGGAATAACAACGTGTGCATTTTCAAATTCCTCAAACTCCGGATGGTGCTTCACCATGTTATCAATAAAAGCCAGTCCACGCCCTTTGCCACCCAAAGAGCCATCGCCAATACGGGCAAAGTTTGAATACCGGTCAAAACGGTCACGCTTAAAAATCGCCACCACTCCCTGATTCTTCATCTTCCGATACTTCACAATCGCTTCAAAAATAATCTTCCGGTGAGCATCTACATCCTGAAGACTATTCCAGGTAATCGGTTTAAGAAACTCCGCAACCGGAAACATCGCACGCGAATAGAGCCAACGGGAAATGTGATTACGACTGATGTGATACAAAAAAGATTCAGCCGGAACAGCAAAAATAATGTTCTGAAGCTCTTTCAGGTTTTGCACCCGGGCTATCTTCTCCAGCGTATCCGGATTACGAAAGATGAAATCGCCAAAACCAAAGTTGTCGGAAACGATCTGCCGCAAGTCCACATCCATCTTCTTCGAGTTCTTGTCAATGAAAGAAGCCCCATACCTGGATGCATACGCCGCATTTTCAGCCTCTGAAGATTGAATGATGAGCGGCACAAACGGATCTTCTTTCCGTATCTCCGCACAGAGCTTAATACCTGCCAATGCATCTTTTTGTCCATTATGCGGAAAACGCACATCGGTAATCACCCCTAACACATTGTTCTTATATCGGTAGAATATGTCCATCGCCTCTTCATACGTTCTGGCTAACACAATTTTGGGTCGCCCGCGCATGCGCAAAGTGCGTTGATGGGCGTTCAAAGCTTCGGTAGAGAACTCCTGGCTCTGCTTCAGCACAAACTTATATAAGTTCGGAAGCACAGATGAATAAAAGCGGATGCCGTCTTCCACTAACAGAATGAGCTGTACGCCTACTTCCGCCACATCATGCTCCAAGTTCATTTTATCTTCTATCAGTTTGATGATGGACAGCAGTAAATCGGTATTGCCCAGCCAACAAAACACATAATCGAATGCGCTGAGATCCTCATTCGCTATCCGCTTGGTGACACCATGACTAAAGGGGGTAAGAATAACAATCGGAATTTGCCCGTAACAAGCTTTAATATGGCGTCCGATGCCAAAACCATCATTGTCACCCGTTCCGGGCATGCAAATAACCAAGTCGAACGGTATGCTCGCTAGCAGTGCCAATGCCTCCTCTTCAGTAGAAACTTGCGAAAAACGAGGCGGATAACGCAACGAGAGTGAAGTATATTCATTGAATATTTTCTCATCAATACGCCCATCATCTTCCAGCATAAATACATCATAAGGATTGGCGATAAGAAGCACATTGAAGATACGACGTGTCATCAGGTTAACAAACTGTGTATCCTTAAAGTAAAGTTGGTTTAATTTTAGTTTGCTGAGCATAATTTCGATGTTGATAACTTGGTTATACACACAAAAATCGTTTTTTTTATCGGGATAGCCAATTAATTCCTGATTTTTATCTTCTCATATCCCCGGCTAACAGACCTCAAGCGCCTCTTTTAAGGAGACCGGAATCAATTCCTATGCATAATAGTTGCATATATTATAAATTATACCGAATATTGTTCTTCTATTTATTCTACAGAAACAAAAAATGTAAAAATAGCAAAGATGAAAAAAACAACTTTATTACTAATCGGAATTATGACGACAAGCATATCATGCGCGCAGCAAAAAGTGCTAACTTACCCTAGCACCCCAAAAGTAGACACCGTGGACACATACTTCGGTACGAAAGTTCCCGATCCTTATCGCTGGCTCGAAAATGATACTTCTTCTGCCACCGCAGCATGGGTAGAAGCAGAGAATAAGATCACAAATAGCTACCTTAACCAGATACCTTTCCGCAAAGAACTGCTCAAACGACTTACCGAACTGGCCGACTACGAAAAGATTGGTGCACCCTTTAAGAAACATGGGAAGTATTACTTCTACAAGAACAACGGATTACAAAACCAAAGCGTGCTCTATGTGCAAGATTCTTTAAAAGGAGAAGCTCGCGTATTTCTTGACCCCAATCAACTATCTACCGATGGAACTGTAGCCCTGACCAGCCTGTCGTTCTCGAATGATGGCAAGTATGCTGCCTACACCGTTTCCCGCAGCGGATCAGACTGGAGAGAGATTTACGTAATGGATGCCGCTACCGGCAATCTGCTAAGCGACCACATCACGTGGGCTAAATTCACAGGAGCTTCATGGAAAGGAGATGGATTCTATTACAGCGCTTATGATGCACCAGTGAAAGGAAAAGAATTCTCTAACGTGAATGAATTTCACAAGATCTACTATCACAAAGTGGGTGAACCACAAGAGAAAGATCAGTTAGCCTATGAAAACAAGGCCTACCCCAAACGATTCTATACGGGCGATGTGAGTGAAGATGAAAAAGCATTGTTCATTTATGAATCGGGCGAAGGAAGAGGAAACGCACTCTTCATGAAGAACCTGACCAAAGAGAATGCGCCCATTGTGCAGATTGCATCCGACTTTAACTTTGAGTATTCTCCTATAGAGGTTATAGGTGACAACATCTATTTCTACACCAACTACAATGCGCCTAAGAACAAGATTATGGTAGCCGACATCAACAATCCGGAACTGAAAGACTGGAAAGATCTTGTACCGGAAGCCGAACAAGTATTATCCGGTGCACAAGTTATCGGTGGCAAACTCTTCTTGACTTACGATAAAGACGCATGCAACCATGCGTATGTGTACGACTTAAACGGGAAAGAGTTGCAAGAAATCAAACTCCCTTCGCTAGGATCAGTGAGTTTCAGTGGAGACAAAGATGAGAAAGAATGCTTTTTCAATTTCACATCATTCACCATTCCCGGAGCTACCTATCAATATGATATGGATCAAAACAGGTATAAGCTCTTCCGGGCACCAAATGTGAAGTTCAACTCAAACGATTTTGTGACCGAACAAATTTTCTTCCCGAGCAAAGATGGAGTAAAAGTACCCATGTTCCTTACCTATAAAAAAGGATTGAAAAAGGACGGCAAGAATCCTGTATTCTTGTATGGCTACGGTGGCTTCAACATAAGCTTGTATCCAAGTTTCTCAACCGCCCGAATACCGTTTCTCGAGAACGGAGGCATTTATGTGCAAGTCAACTTGCGCGGTGGAAGCGAATATGGTGAAGCATGGCACATAGCCGGAACGAAGATGCAAAAACAAAATGTATTCAATGATTTCATTGCTGCTGCCGAATACCTGATTGATCAGAAGTACACGAATAGCAAAAAGATCGCAATTGTGGGAGGATCAAACGGTGGACTGCTGGTAGGTGCTTGTATGACCCAACGCCCCGAACTCTTTCAAGTAGCCATTCCGCAAGTGGGAGTGATGGATATGTTGAGGTATCACAAATTCACCATTGGATGGAACTGGGCGAGCGACTATGGAACAAGCGAAGACAGCAAAGAGATGTTTGACTACCTCAAAGGATATTCTCCGCTTCACAATTTAAAGAAAGGCACCAAATATCCCGCAACGCTTGTAACGACAGCCGATCATGATGACCGTGTAGTACCGGCCCATTCTTTCAAATTTGCCGCTACTCTGCAAGAGTGCAATGACGGTACTAATGCCACTTTAATTCGCATTGATAGCAAAGCCGGACACGGAGCCGGCAAGCCGATGACTAAAGTTCTGGAAGAACAAGCATCCATTTATGGCTTTATCATGTACAATCTCAAGATGAATCCGAAGTTCTAAAATATCATTTTATCACAATAAAAGCAATATTTAACTCATAAAACAAGGCTATAATAAAAGAATATCTATATTTGCAGCATATATAAATATCCTTTTATTATAACCGATCTTTTAAAGATACACTATTATGAATATCGAACGAATCATGTCCTCTCTGGAGGGCAAACATCCCGGCGAATCTGAATATCTTCAAGCCGTGAAGGAGGTACTTATCTCTATCGAAGATATATATAACCAGCACCCTGAATTTGAAAAAGCTAAAATCGTAGAGCGATTAGTAGAACCGGATCGTATCTTTACATTCCGCATTACATGGGTGGACGACAGAGGAGATGTACAGACCAACCTTGGATATCGCGTTCAATTTAATAATGCCATTGGCCCGTACAAAGGAGGAATCAGATTCCACGCATCAGTCAACCTCTCTATCTTGAAATTCTTGGGATTCGAACAAACTTTTAAGAATGCATTGACCACCTTACCAATGGGTGGTGGCAAAGGAGGTTCAGACTTCTCGCCACGTGGTAAGAGTGACGCTGAGATCATGCGTTTCTGCCAAGCGTTCATGCTCGAACTTTGGAGACATTTAGGTCCCGATATGGATGTGCCTGCAGGTGACATCGGTGTTGGCGGGCGTGAAGTGGGTTACATGTTCGGTATGTACAAGAAGTTAACAAGAGAATTCACCGGAACATTCACCGGTAAAGGTCTGGAGTTTGGCGGTTCCTTGATTCGCCCCGAAGCAACGGGCTTTGGTGGTTTGTACTTTGTAAACCAAATGCTCCAAGCCAAAGGCATCGAACTAAAAGGTAAGACAATTGCCCTCTCCGGATTCGGCAATGTAGCTTGGGGTGCCGCAGTGAAAGCCACTGAGTTGGGTGGCAAAGTGATTACCATCTCCGGCCCCGACGGGTACATTTATGATCCGAATGGCATCAGTGGAGAGAAGATAGACTACATGCTCGAATTACGGGCATCAGGTAATGATGTTGTGGCTCCATACGCCGATGAATTCCCCGGAGCAACCTTCGTAGCCGACAAACATCCGTGGGAAGTAAAGGCCGATATAGCCCTTCCTTGTGCCACTCAGAACGAATTAAATGGCGAAGATGCTCTAAATCTCATAAAAAATAACGTTCTTTGCGTCGGAGAGATTTCAAACATGGGTTGTACTCCCGAAGCTATTGACCGGTTTATAGAACATAAAGTAATGTATGCCCCCGGTAAAGCAGTCAATGCCGGTGGTGTAGCTACTTCCGGATTGGAGATGTCGCAGAACGCAATGCATCTGAGCTGGAGTGCGAATGAAGTGGACGAAAAGTTACATACAATTATGTACAACATCCACGCCCAATGTGTAAAATACGGCACCGAACCCGATGGGTATATTAATTATGTGAAGGGTGCCAACATTGCAGGTTTCATGAAAGTAGCCCACGCCATGATGGGACAAGGAATTATATGATAAAGAAAGCTATAGCAACACTCGTATTTTCAGTATGCGTTACCTACATCCATGCACAGGACGTAGGTAACGCTACTTTCTATCATAATAAATTTCAAGGTTCGCACACATCCGACGGAGGGACATACCACAAAGACAGCATGACGTGTGCACACAAAACCTATCCTCTAGGTACCTTCCTAAAAGTAAGAAACCCTCGCAACGGAAAAGAAGTTGTGGTGAAAGTTACCGATCGCGGTCCTTTCAGCAGACGCTTAATGATTGATTTATCTTATCGCGCAGCCAAAGAATTGGACATTATTCGCAGTGGCATTGCCAAGGTGGAAGTCTCAATCTTTTCACCCATACACATCCCCTACAGAGCCTTATGCGACCTTCAAATTTGTTCTATTGTGCAAGTTCTCTCCACTCAAACAAACTATCCTTTGCCTTTTCACAAATAATAAACCGGACGAAGTCTCTTCTTTGTTACGCAAAATACTTAAATTTGCATCTCAAACTAAAAATACTACGAGATGTTATTACCCGAGCTTAAGTTACGACGCGATAAAATTCGCTCAATTATGGCTAAACAAAATATTGATGCCGCCATCATCACCTGCAATGCAAATTTACTCTATACCTACGGACAGATTGTTAGTGGATACTTGTATCTCCCGCTTAATTCACCTGCACATCTATTCTTGAAACGCCCCAACAATCTTACCGGTGAACACATTCATCCGATCCGTAAACCAGAGCAGATTGTAGAATTACTCAGAGAAAATGACCTTCCTATTCCACAGACACTGATGCTTGAAGGAGACGAACTCCCATACACAGAATACATGCGTTTGGCTGCGATGTTTCCGGAAGCAACCATTGTAAACGGAACACCGATCATTCGCCAGGCTCGCAGCATAAAAACAGACATAGAAAAAGTCATGTTTCAACGTGCCGCCAATGCCCATGTCAAGGCCTATGAGCAAATACCATCCGTGTACCGAGAGGGAATGACGGATAGAGAGTTCTCCATTGAAATAGAACGCTTGATGCGCCTGCAAGGGTGTTTAGGCATTTTCCGCGTATTCGGACAGAGCATGGAGATATTTATGGGTAGCGTACTTACAGGCGACAATGCAGCCACCCCTTCTCCCTACGATTTCGCTTTGGGAGGCAAAGGATTAGATCCTTCACTACCGGGTGGATTAAACGGTAGCCTGTTGCAAAAAGGGCAAAGTGTAATGGTCGATTTAGGAGGTAACTTTAATGGCTATATGTGCGACATGAGCCGTGTATTTTCTATTGGCAAACTTACCGAAGAAGCCTATGCAGCCCATCAGGTTTGTCTGGAAGTGCAAGAGAAAGTCGCTTCACTAGCCAAACCGGGAGCAGTATGCGAAGATCTATACAACGCTGCTATTGAGATTGTGACTAAAGCAAATTTTGCCGATAACTTTATGGGAATCGACCAACAAGCTAAATTCATTGGGCATGGCATAGGCCTGGAAATAAATGAAGCCCCTGTTTTGGCACCACGCGTTAAACAGGAATTGGAACCCGGAATGGTTTTTGCTCTCGAGCCCAAGATTGTCCTTGCAGGCGTAGGACCTGTAGGTATTGAGAACTCATGGGTAGTAACTGCCGAAGGGATAGAGAAACTAACCATCTGCAATGAAGAAATCATCGAACTCTAAGTTTTGAGAAGAGATTTGATTCGTAAAGGTTAGCCAAATGAGAATGCAACCTATTGACAAAAAACAATTATAATCAATTATAATTAAACTGCAAGATGCAATTAAATACGTTGTATCTTGCAGTTTTTAGTTTCAATATAGCTTTAAACTAAAGCCATATTGTGGCATAGAAGCATGAGCTGTCCTAAAACCAGACCTATATGAGGATGTATCAAAAGTCTAAACCCCTTATTTTACCCTTGTTACAAGCGTTGTGAAAGAAGTAAAAACTCAAAGAACAGAGCTTTTGGTACACCCTTAACTGGTCCGGAAAATAAATAAATACTCCATCCTTTATAACTAGTACTTTATACCTCTTTTTCCCTTCGTAAAATGCTTTATTGGCAACATTTTGTAATATCAACGTCTTTCTATGGTTAAATAATATTAATCAAAGAAGTGCAAATTCATTTCGTTTTGGCAATATAATAAACTATCCTTTTATTTATCAGACAAATAGCATAAATCCAAATTTAAGTTATGAAAGATCTGAAAATAAATAACCATGCTGTAACCCTCGTTGATCAAGTAGAAGAAAGGTTACTCGATTATTTTGCAGAAAATAACCTTCATTCAGGAAGCCAACTCCCCAATGAATTTCAGTTAGCCGAAGCACTAGGCGTTGCTCGAAGCGTATTGCGTGAAGCATTAAGCAGATTCAAGATGATGGGCATGATTGAAACACGAACCCGAAGAGGGATGGTATTAACTGAACGCACTTTACTTGGCCCAATGAAAAAAGGACTAAGCCCTAACATGTTAAATGACGATACAATGATTGATATTCTGGGTTTCAGAATTGCCCTGGAAATAGGTATATGCGAAAACATCTTTTCTAATATTACTCCCAATGACCTGCAAGATTTAGAGAAAATAGTAAAGATGAGCGAAGTAGGCGAGAACAACGAATACAACGCTATCAGTGAATTTGCATTCCACTCCAAACTTTATCAAATAGCCGGGAATAAATCCATCTCAGAGTTTCAGAATATAATTCGCAACATAATGGAGTACATCAAAGATCGGTTTCATGAACTTTTTTACAAAATAGCAATAGAAATAAAACAAACGACACCACTTGTTTCCCATAAAGATTTATTGGAGTATTTACAAGCGGGAGATAAAGAAGGGTATAAAAAAGCAATTGAACAGCACTTCCAAATATATCGAATCTTTATTCAAAGAAGAAAAGAAGAGCAAAAATCAACTTAAATATTACATAGAACATGAAACAAAGTCTTTTGCCTTCATATTCTTCCAAGTACTCTTGGTTAATAGTGGCAATGCTCTGGATCGTGGCAATGCTTAATTATTTCGACCGTCTGCTCATTACATCCATGCACGACCCCATCATGGGTGATATTAGAATGACTGAAACACAGTTTGGCTTACTTACAGCAGTATTTCTTTGGATTTATGGAGTACTAAGTCCTTTTGGCGGATATTTTGCCGACAAATATAGTCGCAAGTGGATGATTGTAGGCAGCCTGCTCGTTTGGTCACTGGTAACAACATGGACCGGTTATGCTAATTCTTTTACAGAGATATTGATTGCCCGTGCATTTATGGGCATTAGTGAGGCTTGTTATATCCCTGCCGCATTGGCCATGATTACCGATTATCATATCAAAAGCAGCCGCTCATTGGCAATAGGTATCCACTCATCCGGCCTTTATGCGGGTATGGTCTTGGGAGGTTTAGGGGGATTCATTGCCGACCTTTGGGGATGGAGATGGGGGTTTCAGCTCTTCGGAATCATTGGAGTAACATATGCTATCATTCTAATTCTAGCACTAAAGGATTACAAGAAAAAAGGAATAAAGAAAGAGGAAAATAAAGAAGAAAGAATCAATGCGATAGATTCTCTAAAGAACGTATTTGGCATTCCTTCTTTCTATCTGTTGTTAGTCTACAACAGCATCATTGGGGCAGCTTTTTGGGTTATTTATGCATGGTTACCTCTTTTTCTACAAAAGTCTTTCAACTTATCTCTAGGCGAAGCTGGAATCTCAGCCACAGCCTACATTCAAATCGCATCTCTTGGTGGGGTTTTATTAGGTGGGGTTCTATCCGATCGGTGGGTTAACCTCAAACCCAAAGGACGTATCTATACTTTAGTACTCGGAATCACAATCGGTTGCCCGTTCTTTTTCCTTTTAGGTATCACTCAATTATTCTGGCTAGCTATAGTCTGTATAGTTATCTTTGGACTTTCCAGAGGATTTCATGACTCAAACCTAATGCCCATATTATGTCAGGTAGTGGATAAACGCTATAGGGGAACAGGTTTTGGTATTCTGAATTTCTTCAGCACAATTATTGGTGGCATAATGGTATATATAGGCGGCATCATTATGGATGCCGACATTAACATATCACTAATATTTCAAATATCAGCCCTGGTACTACTAATAGGTAGTTGGTCACTAATGTTGATCAAACCTGCCAGCAATGAGTAAATAAAATAATTAAGGAACATAAAAGAATCATTCTCGCAATCTATTTGCAAGTTCTGATAAATTAATAATAAATAAAATGAAAAGATTAATGCTCACATTAACTGCCGCAATGCTAATATTGGCAGTTAAGGCACAAACGCCTTCAAAAACAGACGTCTTTGTATCCGGCTCAGAAGGCTACCAGTATTTCCGGATTCCTGCAATAATAGCAACGAATAACGGAACCATTTTAGCATTTGCCGAAGCACGTAAAGATGGACGCTCAGATACCGGTAATATTGATCTAGTTATGAAAAAATCAGTAGATGAAGGAAAGACCTGGGGGCAACTGCAAGTAATCTGGGATGATAAAGAGAATGTTTGCGGCAATCCCGTACCGGTAATAGATAAAGAAAGCGGAAAAATTATTCTCGTCGCTTGCTGGAATAATGGGAAAGATAGCGAGAAAGATCTGATCGCAGGAACGAGTTCTGCCATGCGTAAAGTATTCGTTTTATCCTCCAATGATAACGGCACGACATGGAGTACCCCCCGAAATATCACAGCATCAGTCAAAAAAGAAAACTGGACATGGTATGCCACCGGCCCATGCCATGGCATTCAGTTACAAAATAAAAAATATAAGGGACGCATCGTTATTCCGGCCAATCACATAGCCACACCAAACAATGCCTATTATTCGCACTGCATCTATTCAGATGATAAAGGCGAAACATGGCACATTGGTGGCACAGCTAAAGAAGGTAACGAAGCCAGCATAGTAGAACTAAAAAATGGAAACCTTCTATTAAATATGCGCAATCACGATCGCAAGTCGGGCAAATCCAGAACTGTTGCCATCAGCAATGATGGTGGAAACAATTTTCAGACGCCGCATCTACAGAAAGAGCTGATAGAGCCCTATTGTCAAGGAAGCATCTTGAATTACATATCCAATCAAAAACTGACAAAAACACTTTTGTTCTCTAATCCGGCTTGCGAAAAGAAACGTATCAACATGAGCATTAGCATTAGTCACAACAATGGAAAAAGCTGGAAAAAGAAATTAGCAATTTACGAAGGTCGGTCAGCCTATTCCGACATCCTTGTTCTGCCATCCGGAAATATTGGCATTCTTTATGAAAATGGACAAAACGAATTATATGAGCGTATTAGTTTTGAAACATTCCCTGCAAAGCTGTTTCGTTAATAATAAGATTGATTGAATAACAATGCCTCTGTGTGCGCCTTTATGGAACACACTTTTTTTTTGCCCTATATTTGTCCTACAAATAGAACAAATATAAGATAGTCCTTATATATACATATTATCAATTATAAATAAATGAAAAAGAATCAACACCTAAAAGGTTTAATCGCTGCCACATTTACCCCTATGGACATAGAAGGAAATGTCTGTCTATCAGAAATAGCTAACTATGCAGAATTTCTCGTAAAATCTGGAGTTAACGGTGTTTTTGTAAATGGGACTACTGGCGAAGGCGCATCTCTCACCACAGAAGAGCGTAAGCTAGTGCTCGAACATTGGATAAAAGCAGCCAACCGTCGTATAAAAGTAATCGCCCATGTGGGTTCTTTTTGCTTGCCACAAGCAATAGAACTGGCTATTCATGCTCGGCAGAAAGGAGCCGATGGATTTGCGGCAATTGCTCCTTCTTTTTTCAAGCCGGCATCGGTCAAAGACCTGATCAATTTCTTTACACCAATTGCTGCCGCTGCTCCTGAGCTACCTTTCTATTATTACAATATGCCCTCTATGACAGGGGTTGACTTATCGGTAGAAGAATTTCTGATTGAAGGTAAGAAGGTAATGCCCAACCTGGCCGGTACCAAGTTTACCCATAACAATCTAATGGAAATGGGAGCTTGCCTGCACCTACAAAACGGTGCTTTCGAAGTATTAAATGGGTATGACGAAACTCTGATTGCCGGCTTAGCAATGGGAGCTACATCTGCTGTAGGCAGCACCTATAATTACTTTGCTCCTGTCTACAATAAAATTCTAAATGCTATGAAAGAGAATAAAGTAGAAGAAGCCAGAGTTTATCAATTGAAATCAATTGATCTGGTGAAGATAATCATCAAATATGGTGGGGGTGTTCGTGGTGGAAAGGCAATAATGAATCTTATAGGAATCCAATGTGGGCCATGCCGTCTGCCGATAAATTCATTCTCAGAGAAAGAATATGCCTCCTTGAAAAAAGATCTGGAAACTATCGATTTCTTTTAAATATATAAATTCTTATTTACATACTAAAATGATATGAAAAAACAATTTCCAAAAAGACAAAGACTATTAATCCGGCTTTGTTTGCTGCTCTTTTTCACAGGGTTTGCTTCTACAATGAGTGCAAACGAAATTACAGGCACCGTGTATGAGAAAACGGGAGATCCTATTATCGGAGCTACAGTTCAGATAAAAGGGAAGACTAAAGGAACTATTACCGATCTTGACGGTAAATTTAAAATCGAAGCAGAGAGCAAAAACATCCTCGTTGTTTCTATGATTGGCTTCATTACTCAAGAGATAGTAGTAGGCAAGCAAAAAGAATTCAAAATTACACTAAGCGAATCTGTTGTCAGTTTAAATGAGATCGTTGTAGTAGGCTATGGTACAGAGTCCCGACGAACAATCACTTCTTCAATAACCAAAGTGAAAGGTGATGTGTTGCAAGACATTCCCATCACAACAATAGGCGATGGTCTTAAAGGCAAAATAGCAGGCGTACGTGTCACTACAACAAACAGCCAACCGGGAGCCGATGCCGAATTTCGTATTCGTGGAGGTTCATCTATTAACAACGATAATGACCCGCTTATCTTGATAGATGGAGTAGAGCGTTCTATGGAAGGGCTAAACCCTAATGATGTAGAATCTCTGGAGATATTAAAAGATGCTGCATCTACAGCTATTTATGGATCCAGAGCGTCAAACGGAGTTATTTTAATCACGACTAAAAAAGGATTTAAAGGTACTCCAAAAGTAACTTTCGAAGCAACCGTTGCTTCGCAGGGACCGGGACGGAAATACAATTTCCTGAATGCCCGTGACTACTTATCAGTATTACGCCCGGCTATCGCCAATAGCAAAACGCCCACTCTTTTAACAAGTGTGGGCTCTGCCGGAACTGGTAATGATGAGAACTCTCTTTATTCAGTTCGCATTCTTCAAGACGGAGAATCAGTTCCCACAGGTTGGCAATCAATGATCGATCCTGTCGACGAAACTCAAACCCTGATTTTTCAGGATAACTCATTTCAAGATGAAGTATATAAAACAACTCTCTGGCAAAACTATTACTTAGGAGTATCAGGAGGAGGCGACAATATTAAATATGCGGCCAGCTTAGGTTATACTGACGATGACGGCGTAGCTATCGGAACAGGGTTCAGCCGTGTTAATTTCAAATTGAACACCGACATCAAAGCCACGAAAAAACTGGATATTAGTATGGGAGCCAATTACTCTGAAATGCTTCTGGACGAATATGATGTTCAACGCGATGTAATCTCCAGAGGTTTATCTTGCCCTCCTACTCAGCGGATGTACAATGATGATGGAACGCCTACGCGAGGTTATAATAGCACCTCTCCCAGCCCTCTTTTTTATGACTACTATAACGACCAAAGTAAAAAAGTTACATCTCTGACGCTCACTTCTGCAGCTACCTATAAACTGATAGAAGGACTCACCGCTAACCTTCAAGGTTCTATGTTTCGCAGAAACTATAATGCCGATTCATTTGAGAAAGCCAACTATTATACCTCAGCCCGAGCTGCTTCATTCGCCTACAATACGCTGGAAAGAGATAAACTGGAAGCTTTTCTTTCTTACCGTCAAACATTCGGTAAGCATTCTGTCTCCGCTGTTGGTGGATACTCTTATATGACTCAGAACTCTAAACGCTATTCGGCCTCTGCCGAAGGTGGAAACTCAGACAAAGTCACAACACTAAATGGAGCACCAACAAAAACAGGTGCCAGTAGCATCATTGAGAAACAAGCTTTAATTGGTTTCTTTTCACGTGCCACTTACGACTATCAAAAAAAATACATGCTAACCATAACTTTCCGTGCCGACGGTTCTTCCCTATTTGTCAAAGATAACCGTTGGGGCTATTTCCCCGGCATGTCTCTGGGTTGGATTGCAACAGAAGAACAATGGATAAAAGATCATCTAAAAGATATTTCTCTCCTAAAGTTTAGAACGAGTTATGGACAAACCGGTAACAACAGCATCGGTTTATATGATGCACAAGGAAAATATTCTGTCGATTATAAGTACAACGGCAACGGAGCTATCATTACCAGTACCATGGGTAATAAAGACCTGACTTGGGAAACAACCAATCAGTTGGACTGCGGTTTTGACTTCGGAATATTAAAAGATCGCATTATACTGTCAGCTGATTACTTCGATAAACGTACTAAAAATCTGTTATTTGCCAAAACCTTACCTAACACCACCGGATTCTCTTCCGTACAAACAAACGTAGGCGAAGTGAAATTTTATGGCTTTGACATCGAAGCAAACACAAAGAATATACAAACAAAGAATTTTAGCTGGAATACCAACTTTGTATGGAGCTTCGTGAAAAACAAAGTACTCAGCTTGCCCAATAACGGACGCGACAAAAACCGTATTGGAGGTTACTCCATAAAGAAATACGAGAAAGCTTCCGATGGCAGCATCACACAAACAGGAACAGAGGAATTTGGTGGCATTGCCGAGGGTGAATCACTCTATTCATTCTATGGCTTTAAGAATGCCGGAATCCTGAAGACTCAGGAAGCGGCAGATAATGCGCTATATGATGAAAACGCATCCGGATGGAGAAAGTCGGACGGCCAAACTATCAAAGGACGAAAAGAAGTAGGCGATTATGAATGGACAGATCGCAATGGCGATGACAAGATAACCAGTGAAGATATGTTCAAATTAGGCTCTACGGAACCTACCAGCACAGGTAGCATCACCAATGCATTCAAATACAAAAACTTCGGTTTGAATATATCCATGGACTGGGCATTAGGACACTCCATTTATGAAGAATCATATTCCAGATATTTTTTGGCCACATTCTCTAGCAACTATGCACTGGTAGATGCTACAAAAAATACATGGAGCGAATCAAATCCGAATGCCAAATATGCGCGTTTTGTGGCCAATGATCCTAACTACAG
>DBTL01000121.1:0-813 GCA_002307035.1 Bacteroides sp. UBA1317 | reverse complement strand
TTGTGGCCAATGATCCTAACTACAGCAGCAATTTTAGTCGTAAGTCCGATGTGTTTACCTACAAAGCTGACTACCTCTGCCTACGTGAAGTGAGCCTTCAGTATACGCTATCAAATGCACTATTATTCAAATACGGTGTTAAGAATATCACTTTCACGCTATCAGGAAGCAATCTTTATTTCTTCACTGCACTACCGGGGGCTTTATCTCCCGAAAAAGGAGCCTCTTCTACCTATAGCACCTCCTACTATTGCTACCCGTCTATACGCAAGTTTGCAATCGGAGCCAAAATTAATTTCTAACCATCCTATAAAAAAGACAGTTATGAGAAAAAAACTTATCATTCCATTATTAATTGGAACATTATTTCTTCAAACCTCTTGTTTTGATGCATTAGACATTAATCAAGAAAGTCAGATTTCATCTACAAGCATGTGGACATCCGAAGAAGATGCTCAGGCGGCCATATACGGCATGTATTATCAGTTCCGTAGCACCTTCAATTCTAATATCGCTTATTGGGGCGACTATCGCACAGGAGTGTATAGCACCACGCAAACTTTGGCAGGAGATATTCTCGACGCAAGCAACAATACCATTGATGCCAATAATCAGGCAGCCAATTGGGATGCTTTGTATAAGTTGATCAATATCTCCAATCTGATTCTCCGACATACTCCGGACATTAGCTTCAGCAAGCAGGAAAGCAAAGACAACATAATGGCCAATGCCTATTTAGTCCGTGCATTTGCTTACTATTCGGTGGCACGTATATGGGGTGATGCTCCGCTTCTAATCGTATGATTATACAAA
>DBTL01000022.1 GCA_002307035.1 Bacteroides sp. UBA1317 | reverse complement strand
TAGGTTGCTCTTCGTAGTGAACAAGAGGTGCTTTATACCACCTATATATAAGGTGATGACAAGTAAAAAAGAGCTAAAAGTGTGAGAGTAAACACACTAAAGTGAGGGTAAAACAGCCCAAAACGTGGTAGACATATTTTACTATCACACGCCGTATCAGCTTATAGCAGGCAGTTTCAGCGATTTGTGTGAGAGATGTGAGAGTAAAATACGGTTTTGCATGGGAGGAGAGAGGAGAAAAGAACCGAAGGCAAAACTCATAATAACAAAAAGTATAACAGAGAAATCAAAAATCAAATCAGCCTACATCAAACAACAAAGACTAAAGTCACAATTATAATACTTATATTTGCCTGAGTTAAATTCTTAATCAACATTATTATGCGAAAACTTAACCACATCTTATGTTTCTTGCTTGCAGTAGCGTCAATTTCTTGCTGGGCAGAGACAAAGAAAGCCAATTACCAAGTTATACCTCTCCCCCAAGAGGTGGTTCTCACAAATGGCTCTCCTTTTATTATGGATAGCCGGACACGTGTTTTATATCCCAAAGGAGATAAGATGCTCCAAAGTAACGCCATTTTCTTATCGGATTATCTGAAGGAAATTACAGGCACAACGCTAATCACTGGGGCTGCGAAGAATGAAAAAACTGATAGGAAAGCGATCTTGCTAAAAATTGATCGGAACATAGCAAATTCCGAAGGGTACGAAATTCAAGTGAATGAAGACAATGTGATCATTGCCGGCAAAAGTGCCAACGGTGTCTTTTATGGTATTCAAACACTGAGAAAGTCCATTCCTATTGATGCTAAAGATGCCAACATTCTACTTCCGGCAGTGCAGATAAAGGATTATCCTCGTTTCGCTTATCGCGGAATGATGCTTGATGTTGCTCGACATTTTTTCCCTGTCGATTTTATTAAAAAGTATATTGACCTATTGGCTCTGCACAACATCAATTACTTCCACTGGCATCTAACAGAAGACCAAGGATGGAGAGTTGAAATCAAAAAATATCCAAAACTAACGGAGACTGGCTCCATAAGAAAGGAAACTGTTATAGGAAGAAACACCGACAAGCACGATGGACAGCCATACGGTGGATTCTATACCCAGAAAGAAATTAAAGAAATTGTAACCTACGCACAAAAACGTTTTATCACAATTGTTCCAGAAATTGACCTGCCCGGACATATGCTTGCGGCACTGGCTTCGTATCCGGAATTAGGATGCACAGGCGGACCTTACGAGGTTTCTCCACGTTGGGGAATATTCGATGATGTGCTTTGCATCGGAAATGAAAAGAGCATGCAGTTTCTTGAAGATGTGCTGGATGAGTTAATCGACTTATTTCCATCAAAGTACATACATATAGGTGGCGATGAATCTCCACGTACCCGATGGAAAGAGTGTCCCAAGTGCCAAACTAGAATAAAGGAAGAAGGTTTGAAAGCTGATGAGCATCATACAGCCGAGGATCGTTTACAGAGTTATTGCATGCAGAGAATAGAAAAATATCTGAAAGCCAAAGGACGAAAAATTATCGGATGGGATGAGATTCTGGAAGGTGACGTGGCTCCCAACGCTACAGTGATGTCATGGAGAGGTATGGAAGGAGGCATTAAAGCGGCTCAATTGAAGCATGATGTTATCATGACACCGAACTCCCATGTGTATTTTGACTATTACCAAACCACAGATGTGGAAAATGAGCCATTGGCTATAGGCGGATTTCTGAATACAGAACGTGTATATAGTATGGAACCGATACCGGAAAAAATCAGTGAAGAGGATCGAAAGTTCATCATCGGCGTTCAAGCCAATCTCTGGACCGAATATATTCCAACCTCACAACAAGTGGAATACATGCTGCTACCTCGCATGGCTGCCTTAGCAGAAGTACAATGGACGGAGGCAAATAAGAAAGATTACAAAGATTTCACCTCTCGCCTACCTCATTTACTAGAACTTTACCACAAAGAAGGATATAATTATGCCAAGCATATTTACGACCTAGAAGCTTCTTTTACCCCACAATCAAAAGAAAAAGCGGTGCAAATAGCACTTAGTACCATTGATAATGCTCCCATTTATTATACTATTGATGGTAGCGAACCAGATCAGTCTTCAACCAGCTACGAGAAATCTATCTCTATAACTCAAAGCTCTATTTTTAAAGCGGTTGCCATACGTGATACGAGCAAAAGCAGCGTAATAAATGAAGAGATTAACTTCAACAAGGCGACAATGTGCCCCATTTCGCTAAGTGCTGCACCATCGGAAAAGTACAAATTTAATGGAGCCGGAACATTGGTAGACGGGCTAAAAGGAAATGATAGTTATGCTACCGGACGATGGCTGGGCTTCATCTCCGGAGATCCGGAAGCAACGATCGATCTGCTCGAGCCTCAGCAAATAAGCCATCTGTCAACGCAAGCAATTGTCGATATGAGTGCGTGGATTATGGGAATCACAGGCATTACAATTTCTGTATCAGATGACAACACAAACTTTCGTGAAGTAGCAACTCAAGCATTTCCTGCTGATACAGATATCTCAAAGAAAGAGATTGGCCACTATGACCTGTCGTTCACACCTGTGAAAACCAGATACATAAAAGTCCTACTTAAGGGTAGTCGGGCACTTCCTCCAAGGCATGCAGGAGAAGGGAAAAGGCCTTATTTATTTATAGACGAAATTGCCATTAGATAAAAGACTTTTCACTCAGCTTAGATTTCGTTTTAGCAAAAGTTCAGCAAACCCGGATGCAAAAAAATACATCCGGGTTTCAACTTTTATACCAGTACCTCAATGATGATTAGAATTGGAAGTAAATAAAAGGTTGAATCTCGCTACTTTTCATCTGAATAACAAAATAGATTAATAGTAGCATCAATAGTGCCTGACCTAAGAATGGCAAACGAATAACTCCATTGCAACAAGCCCGTTCCCACTTATCCGGTGCAAAGTGAAGCAGAAAACCTAATGCCATTAACACAAAAACGCCCCAGTATCCTTCTATCAGTTGGACGAATAGTTGCGGATGGAAAGCAGTAAATATCTGTTCAAGCATCGCTATTGAATTCTCAAAACTGGAATTACGGAAGAAAATCCAACTAAAGCAGACGAAATGGAACGTAATAATGACTCCTAACAAACGACGAAGGCCATGTGTTTCGACCTCTTTCTTCCGTCCGATGATAGCCATCCAAGCTTTATGCAAGGCTAAAGCAATGCCGTGAAATGATCCCCAAGCCACAAAGTTCCAAGAAGCGCCATGCCACAAACCACCAAGGAGCATCGTAATAATCAAATTGAGATATTGACGAAATTTCCCTTTACGATTTCCACCCAGAGAGATGTAAAGATAATCGCGTAGCCAAGTGGACAATGAGATGTGCCAACGTCTCCAAAACTCCGTGATAGAAGCTGATTTATAAGGGGAATTAAAGTTTATATTAAAATGAAAGCCCAGCAATAATGCAATACCGATAGCCATATCGCTATAACCGGAGAAATCACAATAAATCTGTAGGGCATAACCATAAACCCCCATCAAATTCTCCAAACCGGAGTAAAGTGTAGGATTATCAAAGATTCGCTCTACAAAGTTGATGCTAATATAATCGGAGATGATCGCTTTCTTAAATAATCCACAAACGATAAAGAAAACTCCGCGGCCAAACATTTCTTGTGTAACCAGAAGGGGCTGACGTATCTGCGGAATAAAATCACGTGCACGCACGATAGGACCTGCTACCAACTGCGGGAAGAAAGAAACATAAAAAGCATAATCGAGTAAGCGGGTCAATGGGGAAATTTCTTTGCGATAAACATCAATTGTATAACTCAGAGACTGGAAAGTGAAAAAAGAAATTCCGACCGGAAGAAATATATCGAGAGCATTAAAATTGTTGCCAGTAAGAGAAGCCCATATATCACCGAAAAAATTAGTATACTTAAAATAGCATAGCAACCCTAGATTAATAAATAAACTAAGAAATACCAATGCTTTTCGAGACATAGCATGAGCCGTGCGTTCCATCTGCCGGGCAATGAGAAAATCACTCACTGTAACTATTGCCAACAAAAAGAAATAAGTACCACTACTCTTATAATAAAAATAATAAGAAAAAGCTGTAACAAAAAGAATACGAGCCGTATCTTTCCGTTTGAGCAATGCATACACTAAAATGAAGCCGGCAAAAATCCAGAGAAATATTCCGCTATTAAAGATCATAGGAGCCTGCGGATCATAAGTAAAGACCTTAAAAAGACGAGTTAAATCAATATCAATGGGAAACATAGTTGTTATAGGCTTTAATAATAGCTTCGTATAATAATTCTCCTTGCAACGTATAACCCTCGGCAAGATAATGCACGTGATCAGGACGCATCAATCGGGCGGAAGTCCAGTTTTTACATGCTCGGGTACGACCACCCACTACCCGATACATATCCCACACAGCCAAGTTATGATCTTTGCCATACCGACAAATTGTTTCTGCAGCAATCGCTGTGCGCGGATTAACGGCATACGTTCTTCTCCTTCTACGTGCTCGAAAACTTTCGTAAGAGCCGGGAGGGGTAGTCATTAACATAGGAACATCAGGCAGACTAGCTCGTAACAGTTTTACCAATTCGTCCATCTGATGATAATGCACATTCGCATTGTATCCCCTACCGTGACTTTCGTTTGTCCCAAAAGACAGAATCAGCAAATCAGGTTTCAAAGAAGATATATCAGCAATGCGTGCAGGGTGTGTAAACGTAAGGCAGGTAGCTCCATTTACTCCCATGTCTGTATATAAGATTCTACCGAAAGTTGTAGAAAGCTCCGCACCCACCTTCCTCGGGAAAATATGCCCCCGCACATGGCTATCACCTATATGTACAATACGAATGGTATCATCTGCAGCGTCAGCCCTAAGCAGATGAAATCGTTCCAGTACAGGTATCAATACGCCAGCACTGTCCAGTATTTCATTTTCGCTTGTCTGCATAAAACCCGTCGGATATATCACGCTAACCGCAATTGTATCAACAGTACGTTTCAATACTCGAGCCGGCTTTATAATACGGGCTACTTTATCTTTGTGAGGCCTCACTGGTAAATAGTCTTGCCCCGATAGTTCTGCTGCATTTGCGCACAAAAGTCCAGTAACTAAGAATAAGCACCATCGCACTTCCCTATTTTTCCTCATACTCACGCCTCCTTTCGTATTGTGACTTTCCGTACATAAGGGTTCTATAAAGCAAGTCGGCCAAGTACTTACCACCTCTAAAATTGATATGAGTATAATCATAATTGGCTAAAGAAGGTTTAGAATGAACAAGCCTGGCCATACTTTCGTCACCGCCCATAGCCTGAAACATATTCCAGAAAGCAATATCGCTTTCGGCTGCAATGCTCTGCTGATATCGAATCAGATTTTTAACGCCCGGCATAGTACGAAAATCACCGGTTTCAGTTTTATAATCACGATCGCCCACGCCAACTAATAAGATGCCTGCCTGAGGAAAACACTCTTTAATATGGCTAATAGCCTTCAGCATCATCTTGCGATAATGATCATAATCACACCCACGCTCCGTAGCAACATTTAATCCATATTGCAATATAATAAGATCGTACGGACGTTTTTTATTAAATTCTCTCATCGTTTTTTCCGGAACGGAACGCAGCGACATGCCCGAATTACCACGCAAAGAAAAGTTATCGACAGCAACACCGCGCGTGCCATCCAGAGCCATACCATAGAACAAGGTAGAATCAGCTTTGATTATCCGCCATTTAACCGAACCAATGCGTCCCTTCACCTGAATTTGTTGCAAAGTCCCCTGGGAAGGTGTGGTATGCATCTCCCGTTCAACACCTCTATTAATACTTACAGAGAGTGTAACATCACCCTTATTGGTAAAAAACAGGGAAGCCTGCGTACAAGTATCAAGCAACGATGCATAAGCTTTTTGTCCACGCAACTCAACGTATGCCCCAGAATCAGCCACAAAATAATGACCTGCAATGCCTTGCTTTTTGCGATCAAAGTACACCGTATCAGTTACAGAATGGCTATGCCATCCTTTGAACGAATGACGTACAGTGGGTCTGTATCCGCTTGTCATAGAAGTAATCGGAACATAGCCCACACCGCAACCACCAAACTTTTTTTGCAGCATCTCTCGCAAATCAGCAGTGAGTATATCTGCTTCAATGAAAGAATCACCAAAAACAGCAACTCTTACCAAGCGATCTCCGTCACCCATTTCGTCAAGAGCCTTATAAAAAGGAGACATACCACGTCCTGTAGAATCACTAAAATCTTCAATGCAGGTAAGTCCCGCCTGGCACGTATCAATAAATTGCGGCTTTACAATCGGAGGTAGAGGCAAACTATCTTGTAGACTTTCCTCGGATTGAAGAAAGCGAATATCACTAAACAAATCGACTTTACGCAATTGATGCCCCCCAATAGCGATAGAAGGAAGCAGATGCAAAAATATAAGGACCGATATTACTATCAAAGTAAGCCACAATGTATGTTTCAAGTAATTCTTCATAAACAACGTTTTATTAGAGAGCCGCAAAGATAGGCAAAAGGGAGAAAACAGAAAGGAGAATCCCCTGTAATTAAAGATTCTCCTTTTTCGTTATTTATATTTGGCCTACATATCAACCAGGGCAAAAAAACGACTGATTAAAGAACTTCAAAGAATCGAATTTTAGAGTTCTTATCTATTTGCTCAAAATTCATTTTTAGATTTATATTCTATCAGAAAATCTTCTAAAATAGTTGCTCCCTTTGCGGTAGAGACACCCCTAAGGAAAGTAAAGGTAATAGATTCATAAACTTCCATGAATGAGTATTGCGTAAAGAGTTCATTAGTCATTAGCAAGTCTAGTTGCTCATGAACGAGTAAATGAACAATACTAAAGTTTACATCAGTACGAAAAAGCCCTTGTTCAACTCCTTTCTTAAAAAATGCCACAGCAGCATCATGATCTCTTTTGCGGTGATTTCTTACAAGTTCATATACTTTAGGATATTTTTTTATCTCTTGAAGAAAACGAATATTTGTCCCCCGATAGTCTTCAATTGTTTTTTTATAACCTTTCAATATAACTTCGAGAACATTAGTGGAGGTCTCCAAGACTTCTCTCATAAAAACGACCATCTGATCATGATGATCCGAGAGGCATTCTATTAGCAATGTCTCTTTATCCTCAAAAACTTCATACAAGGTACGTTTGGAAATACCAAGCATCATTGCAACATCATCCATTGTCACGCTCTTGACTCCGCGAGTAGCAAAAGCCTCCATTGAAGTTCGAACAATTCGCTTTCTCAAATCAGCCCTTGACGAATTTTCTTTCTCTAAATTAATCATCATCTCTATAACCTTTTATTAGTCTACATTACGGTCAATTTATGCCGCAAATATAAAAAGAAAACGCTGTTTGTTCTCGTAGTTTTATTAAGAAGATGAAATTTTTGCCTGATATTAGAAGGAAAAACCCTCAAGTTAATTATAATTAACTGTTTTAAAAGAGAACTATGTTAGAAAAAGAAAAATGAAAGTATAATCTGCACCAGTTTTTGGCAGACATTTAAGAACGATTTAAAAAGAAAGCCTTAAAAGAATTTGCATGAGCGATAAAAGGAACAAAAGGTACATCATTTTTTCTGAAGCAACTTAAGATACTTACCTACAACTTTAGCATCTTCGCTATTTTCAGACAGATACTCTGCAAGTAAAAGAGGATGATCTTTTAATAAAGATGACATTTTTTCTTTACTCACAAAATCAACTTTAAGAGTTAGCGAGTCTATTTCATAGAAAACCCGATTAGATACCAAGGAGGAAGAAGCAATCGCTTGTCCAAGAGCACCCATATCATAATCCTTAGCCGGAGAAACACTATTTGCCGCAGGGCCTATCGGAGCTGCGCAAAAATAGATTTTGGATCCGACCCACATAGCAGCAGCATAACAAGTACCAAAACGAAATTTTTTAATTCTTAGTTTTCTACAATTTAGATATAATGTCCCATCAGATTCTATAGCATAATAACGCGTCCTAATACGTTTATTCAATGCATCATTAGTTGAGGTTATCTTGTAATCACCTCCAGCAGTCATCATCATTTGATTCTTGGTTCTCTTTTCAACTCTCACAAGAGCAATTGTGTCAGCCTTGTGTGCAAACAACTCTTTCAGGCTAACATAGGCCTGACTTTGAGCCATAGCCTCCATTGCTACAACCCCTAACAACATTGTAATCCATAATTTTTTCATAAACTAACTCTTAAAAGAAAACGTATAAATGCGTGGAAAGTTAGTGACTTTACACAACTAGAGCAAGCTTTAAGCCCAAAAAGATAGAATAAAGAGACAAAAAGCATACCTTTGTATTTTGGAATGCGCAAAATAGCCATACAACATTCACTATCACAAAAGAAAAACAAAGAAATATGGAAGGACTAAGTAAGATAGAACTGCATTATCACCAAAACATAAGTCGTGCAAATGAAAAGCTCAATAATAACAAAAAAAAGATTTACCTAATAAGTCTTATAAGACTTTTCTTATTTATTATAGGTGTAATAGGAATAATCTACTATTGGAGTAATGGATGGCTTTTTGTAGTAATAGCTGCAGCCATAGCTTTTGTTCCCTTTTTTATCTTAGTAAAAAAGCATAATGCATTGTTTTATCGGAAAGAGTACCTGGAAAAATTAATAAGAATAAATAATCAAGAATTAGAAGCTATAAACGGAGATACATCATCATTTGAAAATGGACATAATTTTATAAATGAAACTCATCTATACTCTTATGATCTTGACGTATTTGGCAAACAATCACTTTTCCAATGTATCAATCGCACATCGACCCAAATGGGGCAAAAGAGATTGGCCAGTTGGCTAATGAAGCATCTAGAAAACAAAGAAAATATTGAGGCCCGTCAAGAAGCAATTAGAGAACTCACCCCCAAAATAAAACTAAGGCAACAATTCCGGGTATTAGGATTACTTTACGTAGGCACATCTGCTGATGAAGAAGAAATAATAGAATGGGCTCAATCACCAAGCTATTTTAGACGCAAAAAGTTTTTTCGAATACTTCCTGCCATCGTTTTGATAACCAATATTGCTGCAATTAGCCTTACTATAGCCAACATTATACCAAGTAGCATTTCTGGAATGATATTTGCTTGTTTTATGCTCTCAAGTTTTATCTTCTCTAAAAAAATCAGTAGCCTACAAGTTATCTATGGAAAGAGGCTACAAATATTAGGGACCTATGCAAAGCTCATTCGCTCTATTGAACAAGAGGAATTTCAGAGTAGCTCACTGAACGAGATTAAACAACTGGTTCGCAGCGAAAAACGAAACTCTTCCCAAGCAATAAGAAGCCTCGGCAAATTAATGAATGAACTCGATCAACGAAACAATATAGTAGTCGCAATACTTCTAAACGGATTATTTTTCTGGGAACTGCGACAAATTATAAAAATAGAAGATTGGAAAGAAAATTATGCTTTTGAAATGCCCAAATGGTTAAAAGCTATCGGCGAAATGGATGCATTCTGTTCATTAGCAACATTTGCATACAACCACCCGGACTATACATATCCTCAGATTAGTTCTTCGGCATTGCATATAAAAGGAGAAAAACTTGGGCATCCACTGATGAATCGGAATAATTGTGTCAAAAATGACCTAACGATAGAAAAACGTCCTTTCTTTGTGATAATAACAGGAGCCAATATGGCAGGAAAAAGTACATACCTTCGTACAGTAGGAATAAATTATCTACTAGCCTGCATCGGGAGCCCAGTATGTGCTAGCAAAATGGAAATATATCCGGCCAAGTTAATTACCTGCCTTCACACGACTGATTCACTTACCGGTAATGAATCTTATTTCTTCGCTGAATTGAAAAGGCTTAAATTAATCATTGATAAATTAAATGCGAATGAAGATTTATTCATCATTCTCGATGAAATATTGAAAGGAACAAACTCTGTTGACAAACAGAAAGGATCGCTGGCTCTTATCAATCAATTCATGTCTCTACAGACCAATGGCATTATTGCGACACATGATTTAGCCTTAAGTTCGTTACAAAACAATTTTCCTAATAATATCCAAAACTATTGTTTCGAAGCTGACATCAATAACAATGAATTACTATTTTCGTACAAAATGAAAGAAGGAGTAGCTCAAAACATGAATGCTTGCTTTCTAATGAAAAAAATGGGAATAGCCGTTGTTGATGACTCTTTACACAATTAAGACGAAGAGAACTCTATTTTATCAAGAATGCCATCCAGAAAAAAGAAAGACTGCTACATCACGGCTGTGCACTTAATCACCAGCAATTTACACGTATCTAAATCCGCACGGTTCAGTTGCTGAAGAACCGTCTTGTTGAGGCAACTGAACCCTGCGGATTTTAGCTGATGATAAATGAATCCTTTACTGATAAAGAGCGGTTGTCAATGACATATATTTATTCCCCTCCAGCTTTACTGCAATACAGTTTACAGCTATTATGATTTATAGCAGATACATCCATGTTTGTATACCTATGATTTATACAAGCCCTCTAAACCATCATGAAATCGCAAGAAAAAACGTACTTTCAAAGCAAAAAAAAACAGCTACTTATGTAACTGCTTGATTTGAAAGTGGTGCCACCAGGAATCGAACCGGGGACACAAGGATTTTCAGTCCTTTGCTCTACCAACTGAGCTATGGCACCTTACGTGATTGCGGGTGCAAAGATAAATGTTTTTTTTAATACCACAATAGCATGGAGAATCTTTTGCAATATTTTCTAGCAAACGTTTGGCCTTTTAATTTTTTGCCGTACCTTTGCATCCACAAACCAGCGGAATGTAGCGCAGTTGGTAGCGTACTACGTTCGGGACGTAGGGGTCGGGCGTTCGAATCGCCTCATTCCGACTATTTGTCAGATAAGCCACTGAAAAACAGTGGCTTATCGCATTTTTAAGAACAAGGTCGATAATATTAGACTGCCCCACCTTTCTCTATTTAGTGTTGTATGCAGTAAGCATCCACACCATTTTTTCTTGTTCTTTCAAATAATCACTCATCAGAGCTACCGTCACCTCATCTCCTACTTCAGATGCTAAAGAAAGTAGTTTGCGTTCTTCAGAAATGAAGTAACTGTACGAATCAAGAATATTTTTTAGTGCTTCTTCTCCATTGCTTACTCCATCTACTTCCAATACCTTACTAACTTTAAGGTAGCTACTGAATTTACTTACCGGAACACCACCCAACATTAGCACACGTTCTGCTAGCTCATCGACTTTTTCAGCAGCATCATCATACAGTTCTTCAAATTTACTATGCAAGACAAAAAAGTCATGCCCTTTAATATTCCAGTGAAATCCACGCAGATTAGTATAATATACTTGGAAGTCTGCCAGCAACTGCTGCAATGAGACTACCATATTCTCAACTCCCTTTTCATTCAACTTGATATAATCTAAAGTTTTCATAATCATTTGTTTTTTATGTTTATACTATTTCTTTTCTTTGCTACAAAGATAGGCTAAAAAGCAATGGATGTCCAACTGATAATTTCTATCTTTGCATAGACGCATTCAATGAACCCTATAAACTCTAAATGACCAATGACCATTCAACAACTGGAGTATATTTTAGCCGTAGATCAGTTTCGCCATTTTGGCAAAGCGGCTGATTATTGTAACATAACCCAGCCCACACTAAGTGCTATGATTCAAAAGCTGGAAGATGAACTGGGAGTGAAGCTTTTCGATCGCAACGTACAGCCCGTATGCCCCACAGCCGTGGGAGAAAAAGTTCTGAAACAAGCCCATATTGTGCTGGCTCAAGCATCACATGTAAAAGAGATTATTAATGAGGAGCGACAACTACTCTCGGGCACATTTCGGCTCGGAGTACTTCCCACCATTGCTCCCTACCTTTTGCCGCGATTCTTCCCCCAACTAATGGAACATTATCCTGAAATGGACATACGAGTTACCGAAATGAAAACCCAAGACATCAGACAATCTTTGCTTACAGAAGAAATTGATGCTGCTATCATAGCCAATCTGCCAGAAGAAAATTTCTTCTACGGAGAAATCTTGTTTTATGAAGAATTCTATGGATATGTTTCTCGAAAAGAAGCCTTGTTTAAGAACGAATTAATACGCACGTCCGACATAACAGGCGAACGATTGTGGCTACTCGACGAGGGGCATTGCTTCCGTGATCAATTGGTGCGCTTCTGCCAGATGGAGGCTGTCAAGCTTAGCCAAATGGCTTATCGATTAGGTAGCATGGAAACATTTATGCGCATGGTAGAGAATGGTAAAGGAATTACTTTTATTCCCGGCTTAGCAGTGCAGCAACTTAGCCGTGACCAAAAAGAGTTGGTTCGTCCGTTTGCCGTTCCACGCCCCACTAGACAGATCGTACTCGTCACAAATAAAAATTTTATCAGACACAGCCTACTGCAAGTTCTAAAAAAAGAGATACAAACGGCCGTACCTAAAGAAATGCTTAGTTTACAAGCCATTCAGCACCTTGTGTAAAATGAGCTTTTGAATAATAATAAAAGGGTAAATAGCAAAGAATGGTTCTAATGCTATTACCCTTTCTTCATACGAATAAGGCTTCGCATAAAGAATCAATAGATTCTCTCGTTAAACAGATTAGATGTTTTCGGTTGACGTGCTACTTTCAAATTCGTCGCATCCGTAGGAAAATCTATTTTATAATATTTCACTCCATCATAAATGGTATTCACCCGTATCTTCAGCCCTTTCTCGGCACTCAAAGTAAGGCTCTCTAATTTAAAAGAAACAAGACCAACACCTAACCTATCAGGGCTATCACCATAGGCATTGTGACGAAATTCAAGACTGATATATCCCTCTTCTGTATTCTCATTGCCTATTTGACTCTGAACTAAATTCACCATATGAAGCTTTTTAGGATAGCTCGTTCCCAATATTTGAAATTCGATATTCAAATACCCCCCCGCAATCCAAATTTCAGCAGCAGTAATGCGGTCATCTCCAATACTATCGGCTGTAGCTGCTGTCATAGGAATAATTCCCTTAGTCAGAATATTCTCAATATATTCTATTTTAGCATTATAATCATACCCTTGTACTTTATCGTCTAATAGATTGAAATAGACAAATGCTCGCTGCCCATCTTTTACCTTATAGTTACGAATATTAGTGGTATCTCCGGGAAGCATTTTCTCTCCACCATCAATCGCAAAATAGTAATTTTGCCCCTCTATTACTTTTATAGTAGCAATAGCCAATGAAGAAACATTACTGTCATTGTCTAGACAAGACTGGAGAAATGGTACCAAAGCCAAACATAGAATCAAGATAGCAAATTTAAGTCGTTTCATAAGTCATTCAAGAGTTTAATGTTATACACTTTAATTTATGTGTATTCGAAAAATGCAGGAATGCGGGAAACATTGCACTAACTTTTGTTAAAAAACTCCAAAGAAAAATAGTTAATATACAATATGCAGTATTTTTGGTTTCATTGCATTTATACAAGGTAAAGACGTGTCTGAAAGAATGGAAGAATTTGAGCTGGCTGAACATTGCAGGCGAGGAGAAAACTCTGCCCGCAAAGAACTTTATGAACGTTATGCAAGCCGATTGTTAGGCATCTGCCTGCGATACATAGGCGATAGAGATGCAGCGCAAGACGTGATGCACGATGGATTTATAAAAATATACAGTTCCTTCGATAAATTTTCCTGGCGTGGCGAAGGTTCTTTGAAAGCTTGGATAGATAAAGTCATGGTAAACACAGCTTTGCAGTTTTTACGTAGAAACGATGTGATGAGTTTGGCTTTGAATATTGATGAAGTATCCGAAATTAGTGAACAGCCTGAAGCTTCTGAGGTTGAAGCGATACCAAAGAAAAAGCTAATGGAATTTATTGCCGAACTTCCACCAGGCTATCGCGCAGTATTCAATCTCTATATGTTTGAAGAAAAATCACATAAAGAGATTGCATTATTAATGGGTATCAACGAAAAGTCGTCAGCCTCCCAACTATTTCGTGCAAAACAAGTATTAGCAAAGAGGATTAAAGAATACATAAATAAGAATAGTTAGCGAATCCGTATAATTATGGTGAAACAAGATAACGAATTATGGACGAAGAAGCTGAGAGAGTCCCTTAAGGATTATTCCGAACCTTATCCGACCGATGGCTGGAAACGGTTAGAGGAAGAATTAATTCCACTCGTCAGTGAACGACGCATGTCCTCCTACCACTGGTGGATAGCTGCTGCAGTGGCCTTACTTATTGCAACATCGGTAAGTCTCTATTTCCTTAACACTCCTATTGCTGAGGAAATCCAACAAACGTCACCAGCCTTGGCCAGAACACCCGATGTGCTTCCCCAGGTCTTAGAGCCAAGCATTCCTGACACCAAAGTGACACCAATGCATATAGCGCAACTCATAAAAGCTCAGCCAAAGAGAATTCCAGCAGGAAGAAGTTACACAGAGCATGAAGAGCAAATTCTTTCCACCGAAAAAAACGCGGAACAGAACGAAATGACAGATAATCAAAGCGTGCAACATGAAGCAAAAAAAACAGATCTAAAAGAAGAAACAACCACCTCAACTGAAAAACAAAATAGAAATGTCAGGAAACCTTCGGGAAGAGAGAAACTCCATCTACCAGCCAGCATATCCTCAAGAAAAAGCAAAAAATGGTCTATAGGAGCTTCAGTGACCAATGCTTCTAGTCTGTCAAACACTGATAATTTCAGCAATGCATCTGGAAGCAGGCTTAGCCTAGCAACAATGAATGATGGAATGATAGAAGTACCCAATAATCAGACAATAGTATTTAAGGAAGGCGTACCTTATTTGGAATATGGCATAAGCAATATAGAACACCATCAACCGATTACTTTTGGATTGTCAGTTCGCAAACAATTGCTTAACCATTTTTCTGTGGAAACGGGAATTACGTATACGTTACTCTCTTCAGATGTAACATTGGCTGGACATTCTAAGACTACAGAACAGAAGTTACACTACATTGGTGTTCCTTTACGGGGCAACTGGGATTTCATGACTAAAAATAGATTCATCCTTTATCTTACAGGTGGAGGATTAATAGAAAAATCCGTCTACGGAAAAATTGGATCTGAAAAATTAACCGTGAAGTCATTGCAATGGTCATTATCGGGAGCCGTAGGAGCACAACTTAATATAAGCAAACGCATCGGTATCTATGCAGAGCCCGGAGTAGCTTACTTCTTTGACGATGGATCCGACGTGGAAACGATTCGAAAAGAAACTCCTTTTAATCTAAATATACAGGCCGGAATTAGATTTAGCTATTAATGGAGATAAGGATTACTAATTAACATATACAGTTGGGAAGTAACGTTTGAATAAATCAGCGGCATGCTCGATTTGTTCAGGCGTATTCTCTTTTACCTCTTGCAGCAGATATTTTTGCTTCATAGCTTCATACTTATGCACACCCAGCGTATGATAAGGCAATATTTCTACCCGTTGAATCATCCGGTAGCTTCCTAAAGTTTCGCCTAAACTAATAATGTCTTCTTCGAAATCACTGTAGCCCGGCACCAAAACATAACGCAACCAAAAAGACTTACCTTGATTTTCCAACCAAGAAGCTGTTCGTAACGTTTGTTCATTACTGTGCCCTGTCAGGGCTCGATGCCGGACAGCGTTAAACTGCTTTACATCGAGCAACACCAAATCCGTCAGTCCGAACAACTCCTCTACATCTTCATTCCAAAGACTGCCATTACTATCCAGACAAGTATGAATACCCTCTTCTTTAAGTTTACGGAAAATTGGGATGAGCATTTTAGCTTGCAATGTAGGTTCTCCACCGGAGAAAGTAATCCCTCCCTTTTTCCCGAAGAATGCTTTTTGACTGAGAGCCATACGCACAATTTCTTCAGGCTCAGTCGCTATTCCCTCGCCAACTGCAATTGTGTCCGGATTAGCGCAATACAAGCAACGGAAATTACACCCCTGAAGGAAAACGACGAGCCGAAGACCCGGCCCGTCGAATGTTCCCATTGATTCATATGAATGAACTCTTATCATCTATTTACATTTTGTTATGAAAGCTACGAGAAATAACTTCCAACTGATGCTCACGGCTCAAACTTACAAAATGCACCGCATAACCTGAAACACGAATAGTCAGTTGCGGATAATTCTCCGGATGTTCCATTGCATCTTCCAACATTTCACGGTTCAGCACGTTCACATTCAAATGATGCGCACCCTTACTAAAGTATCCGTCCATCATTCCCACGAGGTTATCCACCCGATCTTCCTCCGTAACACCAAGCGATTTGGGAACGATAGAGAACGTATTACTTACCCCATCTTGTGCATCTTCGTAGCTTATTTTAGCAACAGAGGTCAGTGAAGCTATTGCACCTTTAGAATCGCGTCCGTGCATAGGATTAGCACCCGGAGCAAATGGTACCCCCTTTAAGCGGCCATCGGGTGTCGCACCCGTTTTTGAGCCATACATTACATTTGACGTTATAGTCAATATAGACAATGTAGGACGAGCATTCTTATAAATCGGCAGCTTGCTAAGTTCTTCACTAAATAAATGCGTCAAACCGACTGCTAATTCATCTACACGATCGTCATCATTGCCATAACAAGGGAACTCACCATCAATGTCGAATGACGTAGTCAACCCTATATCGTTACGATGAGCTGTCACTTTTGCAAATTTAATAGCAGAGAGTGAATCGGCTGCAATAGAAAGCCCTGCTGCACCATAAGCTAGATTGATACGCGGATTTGTATCTATCAAAGCCATTTGTGCCTTTTCATAATAGTATTTATCATGCATATAGTGAATAATGTTCATTGCATCATTATACACGCGAGCAATTTCTCTCAATACTACTTTATAGTTTGCCATCACTTCATGATAATCCAGCGTATCACCTGTTAACACCGGAATACCTTTTACCATTTGCGTTCCCGTATTTTCGCAACGCCCACCGTTAATAGCTAATAACAATGCCTTAGCCAGATTGGCACGTGCACCGAAAAACTGAATCTGACGGCCTATATCTTGGAAAGAAACACAACAAGCAATTCCATAGTCATCAGAATGACGCACAGAACGCATTAAATCATCGTTTTCATATTGAATAGATGAAGTATCAATAGACACTTTTGCACAGAAAGTCTTGAAGCCTTCGGGCAAAGCAGGCGACCAAAGTACAGTCATGTTTGGCTCGGGAGACGCTCCTAAGTTATATAATGTTTGCAAAAATCTGAATGAAGTCTTCGTTACCTTATGACGACCGTCATTAAATTGTCCGCCAATAGCTTCAGTTACCCAAGTTGGATCTCCTGCAAATATATCGTTGTAAGACTGCATTCGCAAATGGCGTACCATACGTAGTTTGATTACAAACTGGTCAATAAGTTCTTGAGCGAACGACTCATCGATAATACCTTTGCTTAATTCATACTCTAGATAAATATCCAGAAATGAGGAAACATTACCCAAAGACATCGCAGCACCATCTTGTTCTTTTACAGCAGCCAAATAAGCCATATATACCCACTGCACAGCCTCTTGTGCCGAATGAGCTGGGCGACTGAGATCCAACCCGTAATATTCGCCCATCACCTTCATATCTTTCAGCGCCTTAATTTGTTCGGCCACTTCTTCGCGTAACCGAATGCGTTGTTCCGTCATAGGGCCTGTTAGATTATGCAAGTCCTCTTGTTTAGCCTGAATCAAACGGTTGATACCATAAAGAGCCAATCGGCGATAATCACCAATCACACGTCCACGAGCATAATTATCAGGCAATCCGGTAAGGAAGCCAAGTGAACGAAATGAACGAATTTCATCCGTATATACATCAAACACACCATCATTGTGTGTTTTGCGATAATGAGTGAAAATATCTTTCACATTTTCATCTACCTCGATACCATTTTCATGGCATGCACGAGCTACCACATTGATACCGCCAAATGGTTTGATTGCACGCTTCAACAACTCGTCAGTTTGTAAGCCTACGATTAATTCGCTTTCTTTATTGATGTACCCGGCTTTGTGGGAAGTAATGGTAGATATAGTCTTATTATCAAGCGAGCGAAGACCATTATTCGCTCTTTCTTCTTCAATGGCGTTAAGGCAAATATTCCATACCTCCATCGTTCTTTCGGTAGGTCCTTGCAGAAAAGAAGCATCTCCATCATACGGTGTGATGTTATTACTAACGAAGTCCTTGACATTAATTTCTTCGCTCCAAGCTCCTCCTTTAAAGAGTTTTATTAATTCCATAATGTTATTAGTTAGGGGTTGGTTATCTATTAGAAAGCGCAAAATTACTACCTTTTTGCAAATAATCAACAAGAAGAAATCTTATTTTATGTTTTCCAACATAAAAATACCAACTTATTGTTAGCTAAGATTTTTAATTTCCATATCTATATCCAAAAACAGACCTATGGCGACGCCTACAGGAATCAAAATACGACAATATTGTAAGAAGATGATAATAGCGGTCAAATTAGGTACCGCTTCTTCGTCTATAATTTTCTCATTAATAAATCTCGTAATATTGCATTAAAAAAACACTCAAAATGCACATATTCTTACCAGAGTTTTTTCAGAGTGACATGTTTATGTCCCATTTGTCGCTCAAAATAAGGGAGTTTGAACTTAAATGTTTCAAAACGGTCGTCAACGTATGCGGGATGTCCTCCAGTCATACGATACTCAAGCACCGGGTCTTCCAGTTCCAAAAGTCCAGTGAGCTTCATGCGGTCTTCAACAGCCCTGCGGACGTATTTGTTGACCGTCTCTTTATTCAAGCTCAGATTATCTGCAATCTTGCGGTTAGAACTCCGCCTAAATGTTGACGTAATACTTGTTTTATCTTATTCATTTCTTTCGTTTTACCTGCCATGGCTGAATCGTTTGGCGAAATGCCTGCAAAATAAAAAAATGAATGGCAATGCTCCGACTTTTTTAGAAATCAATCTGAGTGAACGGCAATGCTCCGTGCACTTTGGCAGAAGCCAACAATAGGCGCAGTAATGAGTTCTTTGAACAGATATATTTCTCCCTATACAGGAAATACAAAAATGATTTAGCGGACAGCCGAACAGACAAGGCTTGGGAGCGCTTGCTCCACATCATGGATTCTACTACAATAACACTGTTTTCAAACGTTTTGAAAGGTGCGGGCCGCAATCCCAAGCATGGAAAGAAGAAGGGAGGCATAAAAGTTCACACTGTGCTCAAAGCCGAGGAAGGAATGCCTTATAACATTCATTTCACATCGGCAGCAACTCACGATCATGTTATGCTTACTAAACTAAAGCTGACAAGTGGGGCATTCATAGCCATGGATAGGGCATATATCGACTATAAGGTCTTTCAAGAATTTACAGACAACGGAGTCTTCTATGTAACCAAAATGAAGAAGAATCTACGCTATACCCCTCTTAATGGCCATTTTCTTGTGAATAAAGATGGGCTAGTTGTACTAAGCGATCATACGATAGAACTTAAAAAGGACGATATAGCACATGTTTCACGTCGGATAGAGTATTGGGAGGAAAAGAAGAAGTACTCAAGCGTTCTTCTGACCAATAACTTTGAGTTGGAACCGGAAGAAATCATTGCCATTTATTTACGGCGCTGGCAGATAGAGAGCCTGTTTAAGCAGTTCAAGCAGAATTTTCCACTCAAATACTTCTTTGGAGAGAGCGTAAACGCAATCAAGACACAGATATGGGTAACACTTATTGCAAACTTACTATTATCTGTCATAAGAAAACGAATTAGACGGAAATGGAGTTTCTCAAATCTTGTAACAATGATAAGGCAAACACTCATGTATTACATTGACCTATATATGTTCTGCGAAAATCCAGAAAAAGCATGGCTGAGAATCATTAATCAGTCCAATTTATCACCTCCAGAACCAACGCTCTTTGATTAAGAGGGCTTGCTTTTTGAAGGAAAATGCCGAACTACCTTTTTATAGGCAATTCGGACAGAGATTTTATGCTTTTCATTTTTTACCGGACAGCAATAATAAATAATTACTTTTTCAATCTAAATTACAGCCTGTGAAAAGTGGGTAAGCATTCGGTTAAGTGCGTCAC
>DBTL01000019.1:35712-40066 GCA_002307035.1 Bacteroides sp. UBA1317 | reverse complement strand
TCGGACATTAGCTTCAGCAAGCAGGAAAGAAAAGAAAACATAATGGCCAATGCCTATTTCGTCCGTGCATTTGCTTACTATTGGGTGGCGCGTATCTGGGGTGATGCCCCGCTGCTACTCGATGGTTTCGAATCAGACGAAGGTGAAAAACTCTTTGTTAAAAAGTCAACGGCAGACTCACTATTCGCACAAGTGGCAACAGATATAGATCAGGCGGTTCAGTTGATACCGGCCTCTGCCACGGATGTAACAATAGCCACACCGGCAGCTGTCAATATGCTAAAAGCAGACTATTACATGTGGATGGCCAAAGTAAGAGCGACCGATGAAACTCAAAAAAGTGCCTATTTCACCAAAGCACAAGAAGGCCTCACCGAAGTTCTGAATAATAAAAGCTATACATTGGCAAAAGACTATTCCCAGCTCTTCAATGCAAGCAACAAAAGCGCAACCAGCGAAATCATTTTCACTATTCGTTTCGTGAAAGACGAGTATGAAGGTGGTTTTGCCAAAAACTATCTGCTCAGTGTAAATGCAGTGGCCGCAAAAGATAAACAGTATGTAGGCGATGGCACAAGTAAAACAATTGTGATAGGAACCGAAGGCTCTTTGGCACAACGCGTCTTACTCACCACCGCATACGAAACCTTTCTTTATAAAGAAAAAACCGATCAACGTGCTCAGGCTACCTATCCGATAGTTAGCTACAGCAAAAAATATCGCTGGATTAATAAGTATATTGGCTCATGGGTAACTCAAACCCGCATCTTCGATTCAGACATTATTGTGTATCGACTGGCAGATGCTATTCTTTTTCAGGCAGAGCTATACAATGCTACAGGATATACAGACAAGGCCATCGGTTGTCTGAATCAAATTGCAGAACGGGCATACGGCAATGCAACCTTCTACAAGACAACGCTCACTACTCCGGAAGTAGAGAACTACATCATGGATGAACGACAAAAAGAGTTCACTGCCGAATGTAAACTATGGTGGGATTTGATTCGCATGGGCATGGTATTCAATCGCGTCACTACGCTCAATGGACGTGAAAGCGAAGAGGATGTTTTGTTATGGCCGGTCCATTACGATTCTTTAAACTCCAACCCAAACTTATAACAGACATAAACGTTTGACAAAAGAGACGGGGATATCCGGTTGCTAAGCAATTGAATATCCCCGTTCTATTATAATTCGACGTATTTCTTCTCAGGTCAAAACTATTTAAACTTAAGCGCCAAAGTCACCAAGTGCGACTTCAAACCATCGTTACGATTATAATAACCATATCTCAGTTCCAACGTATTGAGCGATTTAATGCCCAGTATCCCTTTGGCAGACATCACACGGAAATTAGCACCGAACATGTTGCTGGTAAACTTTGACAAGTCATAATCACTTGTGTAATAATCTTCCTTATCAGCTAACATATGCTCTCCTTTCGCTTTAAAATAATCGACCCCATTCTGACTATAAAAACGATAATATGGAGCGATAGATACAAAAGGAGTTATTTTATAAGGCACTTCCAGTTCAGCCGTATGAGCAGTTAGTTTCCAACTGTCCGTGTAGTAGCGATAGAAACTTCTCAGAATGATACGGTCAGTCAAGAAATAATTGGCTCGCAGTCCGATAGGTAACTTAAAGCGGTGGTCGGGTAGCTTTTCTGAGTAAAATGGTATATTGGCATTAACAGGATCTCCAAAGTAAACCCGCTGATAAGCCGTCCCCAACTGTCCGGTTTGATAACCAATATCCGCCAACAAAGATACCTGTAGCTCTTTGTTCACTACTTGCGTTACCCCCAAAGCCAGGTTATACGAGTTTCGCGGTGCGCTATCTCCCTGCTTATACTTAAAATTATTATTATCTCTATTCCTCAGTTCAATAGGCAAAAGAATTTTCCATGTATCGAGAAAAACCGATGCTTTAGCCGTAAACTCACGGTTACCATCCTGCGTAGCTTTAGAGTATACCAGATTTCCTCCAACAGAAGTATAATCAAATTCATTTGAAAAAGACAAACCTCCACCCAGCGAATACTTCCGCTTCGTGTTCTCAAAAAGATAACTAGCTGAAGGATACACACGCACATCTCCGCTGGAGGCCGAAGAAATAGTCGTAGGATCTATCTTATCCGACGAAGCCGAACTGTAGACATCTATTCCAAGCTCAAAATTAAAATGATGTTTGTTTAGCTTCTTATCGAACCTGCTCAACTGAAGGTCAATAGAAGTTCCAAAATCGTTCAATCTTTCGTTGCCCACACCACCGGTCACAGCCGAGTGATCTCCATCTTGATGATAGTAACTTGTCACAAAGTCCACCTCATCGATTTTTAGTTTTCTGGAAGCCGTACTATCGGTTTGCGCTTTTGCCACATTCATGAAGAACATAAAAGCAGCTACTGACAGAATTACTTTTTTCATCCTTTTTTCAATGTATTAGTTACAGCCGCAACCGCCGCCGGTTTTGCCTCCATTACCACCCGACGCACCTTCGCGATACATCAGAAAATTATTCTCATATCTCTCAATCGAGCGGCTGGAAAGCACCATCTCCGCATCATTGAGTTTCGATTTTTGATATGGCTTCACGCTTGCGCACGAAGTCATCATCAAAAGCGTGTAACACACGCACACCGCTAAAAGTACATACCTCATCATTTAATTAATTTAATGTTATTTGATACATAAAGCCTGTTTGCATCATCCACAAGAATGCATTCAATGCCGTTTAATTGATTAATCATACTTAACCCGTCGGTCACCCCGAGAATGCTGATGGGTGTAGCCATCGCATCAGCTAATTCGGCACTAACGGTTACGATCGTCACACTCTTGATCCCCTTTATCGGATATCCCGTTTTAGGATTAATCGTATGCGAATACAGTTGATTGTTAATCACCACAAACTTCTCGTAGTTGCCCGATGTGGCAACCGATTTGTTGGTGATGTTGAGTGTAGAAAAATAGCTCTCTTTAAGATTCGGATTAGCAATTCCCACTGTCCAAGGCGAACCATCCTCCTGATACCCCCACGCATTAAGGTCGCCCGCAGCACTCACAATGCCATTCTTCACCCCTGCTTCCAGCATCACCCGCTTGGCACAATCAGCAGCATATCCTTTGCCAATGCCACCAAAACCAATGCGCATCCCTTTATTTTTAAGAAATACCGTTTTGGCATCGCCATCCAGTATAATGTTCTTATAATCAATGAGGTGGACAGCCTTTTTGGCTTTGTGCTTATCCGGCAATTGTGTCAACGACTTATTGAAGTTCCAGAAATCCTTATCCAGCGAGCCATACGACAGGTCAAAATAACCTTTCGTCAGTCCCGAAATCTTCTGCGCTCTGAACACCAGATCATAGAATTCCTGAGGCACAGTAACCGGCTGAATGCCCGCTTGAGCATTCACCTCGTTGGTCACACTATCATCGCTAAACGTGGTCAGCAGTTTTTCAATCCGCTTCACCTCATTTATGCCACAAGCTATTTGCTCGTGCCCCAACTTCTCGTTTTCACTCAGCGTACAAAACTCAAAGGTATTTCCCATTAGTCTTGTTTGAACCTTCACCAAAGTCATCTTTTTCTATTTCGTGTAACGGCTAATCTCCGTCACATAATCCTCTACAGACTTTTTCTTGTCAAAGCCACTCCATTTGTGAAGCACTTTCCCGTCTGTGTCTAGCAGAATCATGTAAGGGAACTCACCTTCGGGGTTATACACCTCCGCCAATCTATCATTTTGCTCTTGTTGTTTTTTAGGCAATTGATTTTTCTTTTGACGAGGAAAGTCGGCTAGCAAAAGCACTAACTTTTGATTGGCAAATGAAGTAAATGTCGGATCATCAATAATCACTTTTTGCAATTGAATACACGGGGCGCACCAATCGGAGCCCGAAAATTTAAGTAAGATAAGTTTGCTGTCTTTTTTAGCCAAAGTTAGTGCTTCATTCAGGCTGCTAACTTGAGCTTGAACACATATAGCCACCACTATAAGCCCCAGCGTAATTGCCATTCTCTTCATCATAATTTTAATTCTTAATTACTTAGTCACCAATAAAATCAAAACAGTCAACGTTTTTTAAGTCATTTTAAGAAAAATGGTTTTTTCCACGTAACATAAAGTAACAACATAGCCTATCAACTTTTTGTTTTAATGCGGCACACATATTAACAGAGAGAGAAAGTTGTATTAAATGAAATTCTAAATCTAAAGGTTCTTTCACATTTGAGGCGAGTAGTTTATAAAAATAGTAAAGGAAAGGCATAAACATATAGACAAAAGGGAGGGATAATGTAAAAATTACAGATATGCCTCTACAGGCCTTCTGAGAGGGGTTTG
>DBTL01000019.1:0-35403 GCA_002307035.1 Bacteroides sp. UBA1317 | reverse complement strand
CACGCTGATATCGGACATTCAACACCATGAAGTTGTATCATCACCGAAAGTGGCACTACTTGTAGATATAAATAACTTTTATAGAGAGGGGAGGATTATCAAAGGTGAATGAGGTAATGAATGAACATATAACTACCTCTTTATGCTATTGTTTTAATCAACTCTAAATCCGAGCTACAGAGAATCGGCAAGTTAGCCGTAACCTTTTCTGCAGGCCAATCCCACCATTTCAAGCCTAGAAGATAGTTGATTAATTCATCGTCAAATCGCTTCTTTACTATTCTAGCCGGGTTTCCCCCTACAACACGATATGGCGGTACATCCTTAGTCACCACCGAATTAGCAGCAATAATTGCTCCATCACCAATGGTTACGCCCGGCATTACAGTTACGTTTTGCCCAATCCACACATCATTGCCCACTATCGTATCTCCTTTCAAAGGCAAATCGGCCAACGCAGGCATTGCCTTTTCCCATCCGTTCATCATGATCCCAAATGGATACGTTGTCACCGAGTTCATCTGATGATTCGCTCCATTCATAATGAATTGGATGCCTTTGGCTATGGCACAAAATTTGCCGATGATTAGTTTATCTCCAATAAACGGATAGTGGTGAGTGACGTGCTTCTCGAAATCTTCTGCACCATCTGCGTCATCATAGTATGTGTAATCTCCAACGATAATATTAGGGTTGGTCACTACGTTCTTGATATAACACACTTGCTTGATATTCTCGTTGGGATATAATTTGTTGGGGTCTGGTCCGTTAGTCATCTTAATGCATAATTTTTCACAGCAAAGATAAATATCTACCTTAAAACAACAATAGATATTTCAATTATTATTATACAATATGCACGTTAATAACTGAAATACCTATTATTGTTATTCGCCCAAAAAAGGCTCAATCGTTAGAAAGAGCAGAACAAAATACTATCTGCTAAAGATACCAGCTGAGGCCAAACGTATAAGTCCATTCACCGAAGAAAAAGGCCTGACTGGCTTTGTCTGCACTATTTCTCGTCGTACGTATGCTTGGCATGTTGATGTATCCCTCTTTCAATTCAGAGCGAAGGAAAAACAAATCCCACAATAGAACATCTACCCCGGCCTTGGCACTCAGTCCGAAACCTGAAAGATGAAAAGCATCATGCCTATCTTCGCCCATAAGTGTAGCGTTTGTTTTAGGCAAGAGAAAACCTGCACCTCCACCCAAGAGGCCGTTAACTTTCAGAATGCCTTTGTGATAATAGTTCTTATAAAACTCAATCTCCGAATTGATGTAATTCAATCCATCCGTATGCTCGTATATCAAGAAATCTTCAGTAAGTTTTATAGAACCATCGTTGATCCTGTCTTCAAAAGCAGGACGCACCTTGCCGTCTATGTCTACCGTCTGATTCTGATTCATCACATACTTCATATGATCCACTCCAATAGTAATGGCAACATTATCTTTAATAAAATAACCCAACCTGAAGTTTGTTTGTGGAATCGTTATTCTATCCAATTGGAAATAGTTATGATAACTAAACGATGATGGTCTGTCGGACGCTTTCACATCACGCAGAGTAAAGTCATAATCATTCCCTTTATAATGAATATCCGAATTTGTATACGCACCCCTGTTCCAACCCCAGAAGGCATAAAAAGTCCCTTTCTTATAAGCCGGTTCAGATTGGGCAAAAGCCAATGTGCCACTGGCAAGAAGAGAGACGATAACTAATAATTGCTTAAACATAACATTTTCTTTCATTTCAATTAATCTGTATTATTTTCCAAATACACTTCTTTAACATTAAAAAGATAGGACGTACCATTCGTTATTCTCTAATGATAAAAAACGCTGTATTTTAACAAGAAAAGAACTATATTTGTTCAACAAGTGCATAAATCTATTTTCTATAATGACATGTTATTATAAGGCCATTCATAAAAAATGATTTCTTGAGTAAATCACCCTTTTGTATGAAACAACAGAAAAGATCTAAACATTGGAATGATTTATTAATTTGAAATTATAGAAAAAACAATGGAACTGCTTTTTTTATTTTAATGATTTGAGAGCAAACTTAGGATAAAATTAAGTATTTTACTTATATTTGTTCACGTAAATCTTAAGAGAAAGAGAACATGAAAGTATTAAATCTATCCTATTACATAAGTGGATTATTAATCTTTATATCGCTTCAGACACAATCAACAAATACTCTAAATAACAGATTATATAGCTTGAAATTCAGGCAATTTTCAACTTTAGATGGGTTACCAAATAATGAAGTACAGACTGCTTTTCAAGATACTAACGGGTTTATCTGGATTGGTACTAAATTTGGATTGTTTCGTTACGATGGATATGGAGTCAGAGAGATCAAATCGAATCTTCATACACCTCAACTGCTGACCAGTAATAATATACAATGCCTTGCAGAAGATACAGACAGGCGCTTGTGGATAGGAACGAATATGGGTTTTAATATTCTTGACCAACGGTATGGACATATACAAAAAATCATAATTCCCAGAGCAGTGAATAACAACATCAATTCTATACTTATACTAGACAGTTGTAAGGCACTTATCGGAACTGAAAATGGGCTCTATCTTTATTATTATCATCTAAATTATTTTACTCTTTTTGATAAAAAGAACACTCAAGGAATATTCCCTTCCACCACAGTTAAAACACTCATAAAAGATTCCAATGGAGATGTCTTAATCGGTACATGGAATAGAGGATTATACCGCTACATTCCTTCCTCCGGACTTTTCTATCATTACCAGCCCCTCAACCAACAAAACTCAGTACACTGTCTATATGAAGATTCTCAAGGCACACTTTGGGCAGGTGGATGGTCAAGCGGACTATATCGCCTCCATTTTTCAAAAGATCGAAGGCAGATGACATTCGATTCGTATCGCCATATACCTTTCAATAATAAAAGCCTATCTCACGATCTTGTATATTCCATCTCTGAAGAAGAAACGACCCATACTTTATGGGTAGGCACCTCTTCCGGACTAAGTATCACCGATATCAGATCACCCGGAAATTTTACCAACTACCAGACACACCATTCACCCCACAACCTTCCTTCCGGAGAGATAGACGCTCTACTCCAAGACAAAGGCAATGGTGAAATGTGGTTAGGTTCATTGGGGGGAGGGATTATCCATACCAATATCCGCAAACCTCTTTTTGAAGCCAACGATACCATAGCATCAGATGTCAATATCCTTACCACTTCTGTCTACTCTATCTATATAGAAGAAAATACATACTGGATAGGTGCTGAAAACCATGGAATTATGCGCTACTCACCAGAAGATTACAGTCATAAAGAATATTCTGAAATGCCCGAATTCAGTAACATAAGTTCTATGTCCACTATTATCGACATCACCCGAAGTACACGCACAAACGAACTGTTTCTGGCTAGTTTTAGCGACGGGCTCTACATTTATAAACAAGGTAAACCTGTTCGAAACTATACAAGTAATAATTGTAAGTTCCTACCTGATAACCATCTGTCTGCCTTGTTCGAAGATGAAAATGGCAATATATGGATCGGTACGCAAAAAGGATTAGGAGTGATTTGCCCTGACGGGTATGCCACTACTCTAAGCAGTTTAGAAACAGGCGTCGCCCCTATAGATAATTTTGACATCTCTTATATCACTACCGATGATCTGGGTAATTTATGGCTTGCTACATCTAACGACGGAATCATTCGTTTGAAGGCAGACCCCAAAAACCTCCGGAAGAATAAAGTGAAAAGATATAATTTAAAGAACAAAAAGCTTTCCGCCAACCAAGCATTCTGCCTCTATTTTGATTCACAAAAACAACTATGGGCAGGTACAGAGGGTTCCGGACTATGTCTTTATAATCCAGATACCGATAGTTTTGACGATAAACAATTGCTCTATAACTTACCAGGAGACATGGTCTGCAGTATTGAAGAAGACAAGAGCGGAAACCTTTGGTTAGGAACCAATTGTGGCTTAGCACGCATCGTTTCTGCCGGAGATGACGAACATACCTCTACGCGCGTCTTTACAACTGGAGATGGATTACAGGATAACTATTTTAATCCTCACTGCTCATTCCAGCTCAATAACAAACTATTCTTCGGCTCCAACAAAGGTTTTATCAGCTTTGTTCCGACCGAACTAAACCACACCAAACGAACCGTAAATTTCTATATAACAGAAATTTCCGTAGGAGGACATAAACTTAGCCAACTTAAAGCGGATGAACGGGAGAAAATATCCGCCCTTAACCCGGAATTTACAAAAAAAGTCGTTATACCATATAAATATAATGACTTACGCATAGAATTTTCCTCACTCACTTACAATAATCCCCAACTTAATAAATATGCCTATAAACTAGAAGGAGTAGACGAAGAATGGAAATACACGGACGGCACACACCGACTAGCTGAATACAACAACCTGTCTGGAGGTACTTACACCTTTTTGGTTAAAGCAACCAATGAAAACGGCGATTGGAGTCACATCCGCCAATTGGAAGTAAAAGTCCTCTCCCCTCCTTGGGCCACTTGGTGGGCCTATCTTCTCTACACCGCCTTTGCCGGCTTATTTATCTACTACATATGGCAAGATTTCCGCCACAATATTGCGCTGAAGAACTCGCTGCGTATGCATGTCATGGAAACATATAATAAAAATGAAAAGCAAAAACGGGTATTAGTAAATATCGACTCTTACAAAGTACAGAACTACGATGAAACCTTCCTCAATCAAGCAATCGAATGTGTAAAGGCTCATCTAAAAGATCCAGACTTTAGTGTGCCACAGTTTGTCGAATCCATGGGGAATAGTAAAACCACACTCTACAACAAACTTAAAGATCTTACGGGAATGAATATTTCCGGGTTTATTCAGAACATCCGCCTCAAAGCCGCTTGCCAAATTATGCAGGAGCAGCCCAATATTCGCATATCCGACCTTGCTTATACAGTCGGTTTTAGCGATCCGAAATACTTCAGCCGATGCTTCAAGAACAGCTATGGGATGCAGCCTAAAGAATACATGAAAAGATACCAGCCAAAAGTGGAGAATAAGTCAAAAAAGATAGAAAAATAGTCATTCTCCCTATTCTGAATATAATTATTCCTTTTATAAAAAGATGCGTTATACTTTTGTTTCAAGCAGAAGTAGTGAACTTTTGCTTCATTTCATGTTAAATCTTAAAAGAAAGGAAAAACAAATGAGATCTAATCCAATGAAAAACCATAAGGCCATGTTCGCCTTATTGTTTTGCACAGGCTTTCTTACAGCTTCGCCTCAGCAGATTTATGCTGAACAGATGCCAGCTTACGTGCAATCTTCCCAGCAATTACAAACCGTAAAAGGACTAGTGAAAGATGCGTCCGGGCAACCCATCATCGGTGCCAGCGTTTTAGTGAAAAGAAGCACAAACGGGACCATTACTGACATCGATGGTAATTTTCAATTATCTGTACCCTCTGGTGCTATTCTACAAATTTCTTACATCGGTTACATCACACAAGAGGTAAAAAGCATACTCGGCAAACCACTTCAAATTATACTCAAGGAAGATACTAAAACACTTGACGAAGTAGTTGTGGTAGGGTTTGGTACACAAAAGAAAGTCAACCTTACCGGATCGGTAGGCACAGTTGATGCAAAAGAGCTCGATTCCCGTCCGGTAACCAACGCGGCACAAGCTCTTCAAGGTATTGTACCAGGTCTGCAAATCACCCAAAGCAGTGGTAGCCTCGAAGATACTCCTTCTATAAATGTGCGTGGTACCGCTACTATCGGTACTGGATCCACCGGCTCTCCGCTCGTACTAATTGATGGTTCCGAAGGAGATTTGAACAGTATCAATCCTCAAGATATAGAAAGTATATCAATCCTGAAAGATGCTGCAGCTTCTTCCATCTACGGTTCGCGTGCACCTTTCGGAGTTATTCTGGTCACGACAAAAAGTGGTAAACAAGGTAAGGTCGTTGTAAACTACAACAGTAGTTTCCGTATCAGCAATCCTATCAATATGCCTGATGAAATGGATTCTTATACTTTTGCCACTTATTTCAATGCGGCAGCTGTAAATGCTAGCTGGTCCAGCCCTGTTTTCTCAGAAGAACATTTAGAGCGTATTAGCAATTATCAAAATGGCACGCTCACAACATCAGTCCCTGAAGGCTCTAATGGCTATTGGGCAGATGGATACGGCTATGGCAATGATAATATAGACTGGTTTTCTGCTATATACAAAAAGCAGACATTCTCTCAAGAGCATAATTTCAGTGCTTCGGGGGGGGCTGAAAAGATCAATTTCTATGCCTCTATGAACTATCTGAATAACGACGGACTCATGAACTTCGGAGAAGATGGTTATAACCGCTACACAACCACCGGTAAAATAAATGCGGAACTTACTAATTGGGCGAAGTTTAATTATACCACCCGTTTCACAAGAACCGATTACAAACGGCCGTCTACCATGACTAGCAGTCTTTATACCGATCTCGGTCGTCAAGGCTGGCCTACTTTGCCGCTCTACGATCCTAATGGATATCTTTATTCCTCTCCTTCACCCGCATTGGGATTGGCAGAAGGTGGAGTAGATAAAACACAGACAGATAATCTCTATCAGCAGGCTTCATTCACTCTTGAGCCAATCAAAAATTGGATTACACACGTCAACTTCAGTTATCGCACCGAAAACATGAATCGCCATTGGGATTCTCAAATGCTATATAATCACGATGTAAGTGGCGATCCATATGTGTACACTACCAGTTCCAATGTATATGAAGGCAATGAAAAAGATTGTTACTATAATTGGAATGTTTTTTCCGAATACAGTTTCAATATCAAGGAAAAGCATAATTTCAAGGTTATGGGTGGTTTTCAGGCAGAGAACATGGATATCCGTAAATCAAGCGCTCAAAGCTATGGCATTATCGTTGAGAGCCTTCCGGTTATCGACCTCACTTCTTCAACCGATTATTATGGAAATACAGTAACTCCAACAGTTTCCGGTTCCACTAGCTCCTGGTCTACTGCCGGTTTCTTCGGTCGTCTTAACTACGACTACTTAGGGCGTTATCTGGCTGAAGTCAATCTTCGCTACGATGGAACGTCACGCTTCCGCGCTGATCAACGCTGGAATCTATTCCCCTCTCTTTCACTTGGATGGAATATCTCTCGTGAAGCCTTCTTTGAATCACTCTCTGAGAAAGTAAATGCCCTTAAACTTCGCTTTTCATACGGAGAGTTGGGTAACCAGAATACCGATAGTTACTACCCCACTTATCAATCCATTACATACACTGCCAATAACGGAACCTGGCTTCAGGATGGAGCATTGACAAATACAGCAGAAGTTCCAGCACTCATCAGTTCTACTTTAACTTGGGAGAAAGTACACACATGGAACATAGGACTCGACTGGGGAATGTTTAATAATCGTTTAACTGGAAATTTTGACATATATACTCGCAAGACACTCGATATGGTAGGTCCTGCCCCTGAACTTCCAGCCACTCTGGGCATTGATGTACCCAAAACGAACAATACTGACCTTAAAACTTCTGGTTGGGAATTATTGGTTTCTTGGCGAGACAAACTTACCTGCGGCATGAACTATGGCATCACTTTGTCTTTGGCTGACGCAAAAACAAAAATCACCCGTTATCCCAATGACACCGGTACATTGGATAGTTACTATAGTGGACAAAATTATGGAGAAATATGGGGATATAAAACCCTTGGGATTGCACAAACCCAAGACGAAATGGATACACACTTAGCCGAAGCTAATCAAGATGCATTAGGTAGCAGTTGGACTCCCGGAGATGTGATGTATGCCGACTTAAATGATGATGATGTAGTAGATAACGGCGCCAATACCCTGAGTGATCATGGAGATCTAAAAGTCATAGGTAACACTACACCACGCTATCAGTTTGGCATCGACCTGACAGCAGATTGGAAAGGATTCGACTTTCGATGCTTCTTTCAAGGAGTGGCTAAACGAGATTACTGGGCTAGCAGTTACTATTTTTGGGGTGTATCTAGTTGGGGAGAATGGTGGTCTGCCGGTCTAAAGCAACATCAAGATTATTGGCGGGAAGATAATACCAACGCATATTATCCTCGTCCCATCTTTGGTGACGATAAAAACCAACAAACTCAAACCAGATATTTACAAGATGCTTCTTATATTCGTTTAAAAAACCTTCAAGTAGGCTATACTCTACCGGCCACCTTAACACAAAAATGGGGAGTTAGCAAATTACGATTGTTTGTATCAGGAGAGAATCTTTGGACCGGAACTAGTATGACTAAGATATACGACCCCGAAACCATTAGCTATGATGACAATGATGCCGTAAACAGCCAAATGGCCTATCCCTTATCCAAAACTTTCTCTTTCGGATTGAGTATAACCCTTTAATTTGACCATTATGAGAACAAAAAAAATATTTCAGAGCCTAGCTTTGCTCATCCTCATGAGCATGCAGACCGCATGTAATGATTTTCTCGATAAAGAACCTGAATCAACTATATCTCCAGAGAACTATCTCACCACCGAAACGGATCTTAAAAGTTATGACGACGGACTCTATACGAGCATTCTTCCTTCTCACTCTAACTGGAGTTATGGAACTTTTGGCGATGACGAACATACCGACAATCAAGCCTACATAACATATGACAACCGCTTCGTACCCGGTCAGTGGAAAACAGCCCAAACAGAAAGCACTAATTGGTATTTTAAATACATCTACAGTTGTAACTATTTTCTCAGTAACGTACTTACTAAATATGAGGCTGGAGAGATATCCGGTACGGATGCTAATATACGTCACTACATTGGTGAAATGTACTTCATGCGGGCCTACGAATATTTTAAACGCTACCAGATGTTTGGAGATTTCCCTATAATTACCGAGCCTCTAGAAGACAATTCAGAAGAACTAATCGAAGCTTCTAAACGTTATCCGCGTAATGAAGTAGCCCGGTTTATTCTAAGTGATCTAGACGAAGCCATTGATTATATGGAGTCCAATCCCGATGACAATAAAACCCGTATCAATAAAGAGTCGGCTCTGCTACTCAAATCGCGTGTGGCCCTGTTCGAGGGTACTTGGCTCAAATATTTCAAAGGTACTGCTTTCGTACCCGGTGATGATAACTGGCCTGGCATAGACAAGAGTTACAATGCTGATTTCACTTACGAAGCAGGGAGCATAGATGAAGAAATAAACTGGTTCCTCGCACAAGCAATGGATGCCGCTGAACAATGCGCTGCTACTTTCACTCTGGTAAGCAATACCGGACTTGTGCAACAATCTACATCTGATGCGATTAACCCCTACATGAATATGTTTGGCGATGACGACCTGTCAGACTATAGCGAAGTGCTTCTCTGGCGCGATTATGATATCAATCTAAGCACCCATTGCGTGGTGGTGGCTGCACAATATGGTGACTACGGCGTGGGAGTTACCCGTGGATTAGTCAATGGATTTCTTATGGCCAATGGCCTTCCCATCTATGCCAGTGGTAGCGGATATGCAGGAGATGATTCTATTTCCGAAATACGAAGCAACCGTGATTCTCGCCTTTCTTGCTTCCTCAAAGAGCCGGGGCAGCATAACATTCTCTATTCAGGTACAGGCGAATACTATGTTGATCCTGAGCCTTATCCCGATATTACCTCCGGAAGTTCTGAACAAAAATATACTACCGGTTATGCCTTACGTAAAGGTGGATCATTTTATCAGGACCAATGCGGTAATGGGGCCTGTTACACCGGCTCTATTACTTTCCGTGGTGCTGAAGCTTATCTCAACTATATGGAAGCTTGTTATGAACTCAACGGTTATCTCGACGCTACTGCACAAAGCTATTGGGTAGCCCTACGTAGCCGTTCACAAGTGGATACCGATTACCAGAAAACCATCGATAATACTGACATGTCAGAAGAAGCTCAATGGGATTGGGGGGCTTATTCCGCAGGGGAACTGGTTGATGCCACTTTGTTCAATATTCGTCGCGAGCGCCGTTGTGAGCTTATGGCAGAAGGGTTGCGCTACATGGATCTTCGTAGATGGAGAGCCATGGATCAAATGATCACTACTCCCTATCACATAGAAGGTTTCAAACTGTGGGGACCTATGCTGGATTGGTATGATAGCTCAACTCTTATATATGAAGGAGGGAGTGCCAGTGGTACCGCTAATGTTTCTTCACCTTTATTGAGTGAGTACATGCGTCCTTACGAAGTGCTATCCAGTTCATTGGCTTATGAAGGATATACATGGACAGCAGCTCATTATCTTTATCCTATAGGTATTCAACACATACTAATTACTGCTTCTGATCAAAGTGATCTTACAACATCACCTATTTATCAGAATCCTGGTTGGTCTACAGAAGCCAGTCAGGGTGCCGGTACTGTAACAGGATTCTGACAGAAAGATTCCGAATATATTAAAGAATACAAAACCCTATAAGATAGCCCCCTGTTTAGAACCTCCATTGCAGGGGGCTAATTATATATAAATAATTCTTTTGTTATGGCAAACAAATCACTCGTAAAAGCAACTATCCTGTTGTCTATTTTCCTCGCGCTACCTTTTCTGACTACTTGGGCACAGCAGAAAATGAATTTCACTGCAGGGAAACAAACGTTTTTACTCAATGACAAACCTTTTCTCGTTAAAGCTGCTGAAATTCATTACCCTCGCATTCCTCGAGATTATTGGGACCAGCGCATTAAAATGTGTAAGGCACTGGGCATGAATACTCTCTGTATATATGTATTTTGGAACATTCATGAACCTGAACCTGGAAAATTTGACTTTACCGGAAACAATGATATTGCTGCTTTCTGCCGCTTAGCACAAGAGAACGGTATGTACATTATCCTTCGCCCGGGCCCTTATGTCTGTGCTGAATGGGAAATGGGTGGTCTTCCTTGGTGGTTACTCAAAAAGAAAGATATCCGTCTGCGTGAGCAAGATCCCTACTTCATGGAACGCGTTCAGTTGTTTGAACGAGAAGTGGGCAAGCAGCTCGCTCCGCTCACCATCCAAAATGGGGGCCCCATAATTATGGTACAAGTAGAAAACGAATATGGATCCTATGGAGTTGATAAACCTTACATTGCTGCCATTCGCAACATCGTCAAAGAATCAGGTTTTAATGATGTCGAACTGTTTCAATGCGACTGGAGTTCCAATTTCACCGAAAACGCTTTACCTGATCTGCTATGGACCGTCAATTTCGGTACTGGAGCCAATATCGACCAACAGTTCAGCAAACTCAAAGAGCTTCGTCCCGACTCCCCGCTCATGTGCAGTGAATATTGGAGCGGCTGGGTTGACAAATGGGGAGATAAACACGAAACTCGCAATGCAGATGAGATGGTAGCCGGTCTGAAAGAAATGATAGAAAAAAATATATCCTTTAGCTTGTACATGACACATGGAGGTACTTCTTTCGGGCATTGGGTGGGTGCTGACAGCCCCGGATACTCTCCTCGCTGTTCTTCATACGATTATGATGCCCCCATCAGCGAAGCGGGGCAAACCACTCCCAAGTTTTGGGCCCTGCGTAACATGATGGCTCGCTACCACAACGGTAAACTCCCCACTGTTCCTAAAGAGTATCCCGTCATGAGTATCCCTGCTTTTCGCTTCACACAAACTGCCCCTCTCTTCGATAACCTTCCCAAAGCGATAACTAGTTACGACATCCACTCCATGGAATACTTCAATCAAGGTTACGGCTCAATCCTCTACCGCACCACTCTGCCCGAAACTGAAGTTTCATCCATACTTCGCATAACCGAAGCACACGATTGGGCACAAATCTTCATAGATGGAGTCTTTATAACGACCCTCGACCGTCGTTATGGAGAAAAAGAAGTTACCTTACCACCACTTCGCAAAGATGCCCGTCTCGACATATTGGTAGAATCTATGGGGCGCATCAACTACGGCCGCACCATCAACGATTATAAAGGCATTACAGAAAGCGTAGAACTTCTCACCGAAAAGCAAAATTACACGTTTAGCTGTAACCTCAAAAACTGGCAAGTCTACTGTTTGGAAGATAGTTATGCATTTGCCGCTTCACGCAACTACGTGCCCCTCTCTTCTGCCGGAAGCCCAGGATACTATCGTAGCACCTTCTGGTTAAAAAAGACAGCCGACACCTTCCTTAATCTGGAACAGTTCGGTAAAGGGCAAGTTTACGTAAACGGTCATGCCATCGGACGCTTCTGGCACATCGGACCTCAACAAACTCTCTACATGCCTGGCTGCTGGTTGAAGAAGGGTGAAAACGAAATCATCGTACTCGATGTAAAAGGCTCTAGTCAACCGATAATTGAAGGACTCGCCAAGCCTATACTCGACAAACTGAACAATCCTCAACCCAAAATTCACCGTAAAGAAGGACAACAGCTCAATCTCAACAATGAGACACCTCTTTCCGAAGGCAGCTTTAGTATGGGCAATGGCTGGCAGGAAATCAGATTCAAGAGCCCCATAAATGGACGCTACTTCTGCCTCCGCGCAATCAATGGCTATAAAGGCAACGAAGCAGCCATTGCAGAATTAGATATACTGGGAACAAATGGCCTTCCTGTAAACCGTGAGCAATGGCACATTCTTTACGCCAGCAGTGAAGAAACCCACCGAGGCAACCGCACTGCAGACAAAATATTCGATCATCAGGAATCTACTTTTTGGCAATCCGCCACCGGTATCTCCTATCCTCACGAAATTATTATTGATATGGGTACAAGTAATGAAATCATAGGGTTTCGTTATCTTCCACGCATGGAACAAAACATTCCCGGAAACATTAAAGACTATCAGATATTCATAAAAGAGAATGCTTTTATTTTAAATTGAAAGAAAACAAGAACTACTGACACTTGTGTAGATGCTAAAGATGAAATGGTAGCAAGAAATAAAAATACCAAATTAATGCCATTCGTCAAGCGTTTCCGCCCAACCGTCCTCATAATTTCCGTAAACTTTATATCATCTCTATTTTTGTTGCCATACAATAAAAATAGAGATGATAAACAAAATTATGATGTGCATTTGCACAAATCTGGCAATTCTGCTTCCTCTATCTGCACAATCGGTCAGCGGAAGAGTTCTTGATAAACAGAACAATCCTTTAGAAGGAATTAATACTGTTATCCTACAGGCTAAAGATTCCGCTTACATTATCGGAGGAATCACTGATGCAACAGGCCGGTTTTCTTTGCCTGTAACAACTTCTGGCAAATTCATCCTTCAGTTCTCTTCTATCGGATATCAGAAGCATTCCATTCCTTTCTCGTTGGCGCATGAAGGTAAGAAGCAGATAGGCGACATTACGCTCAGTGAAGATAGTTATCTGCTATCGGGAATAACGGTAACAGCAAAAAAACCGGAAATGGAATTAACTTCTTCGACTACCGTGGTCAATCTGTCATCATCTATCATGGGTTCACAAGGAACCTTGTTTGATGCGTTGAAAGGACTGCCGGGTGTGCAAGTCAGAGAAGACGGCACCATCTTGCTCAACGGACAAACAGGGGCAACAGTCATGATCAACGGTAAACTGACCTACCTCACGGGGACTAGTCTGGTAGGTTATCTGCAAGCCATCCCAGCCTCATCAATAGGCAAAATAGAACTTGTCAGCACACCATCAGCACGATACGATGCTTCAGGTAAAACAGGGCTGATTAAAATCGAAATGAGTAAGAATACTGTTCAGGGAATGCTTGTTTCTATCCATACGGGGTATCAGCAATTAAATAACTATGGCAAAGGGAATGGAGGCTTTGCACTTCAGATACGTAAAGACAAACTCAATTTCTCTGCGAATTATGGGTATTACCAGGGAACAGATATTAATCCTACAATCATTTTCAGAGACCACACCGATTACGAGCAGGCAACGGTCATGCCTGTATATTTAAATCAATTAGCGCATCGAACGTATGACTATAAACACCAATCTTTTAAGGTCGGAGTTGATTACGATGTATCTCCCCGTTTGTCTATCGGCGCATATAGCAACAATAGTTGGAACAAGCAACTCAGAAAAGAGAGAATGGCATCGACTTTCCTGTCAACACATTCGAAAGCCGACTCCACCCTTACAACGTGGAATAGAAACAGATTAAATCAAAGCAATCAGCAAGGGGGAATGAACGCAACATATAAGTCAAGGAAGAAACTAGAATGGAGCACTGACTTTGATTTCCAGACTTACAATTCGTCAAATAAGCAAGCCCAACAAAGCATATTCCGATCCTACACCACCGAGGAAGATGCACTGGCCGACACTCTAAGCGGAAAGCTGAAAGCCAGCATACAGATCTATTCATTACAGACAAACGTTGAGATGCCACTTACGGACAAACTTCAGTTCAGCGCAGGCGCCAAAACCGCATTAGTAGAAATTGATAACACCACTCAATATGAGAACAAGAAAAGCGGTATCTGGACACCAGACTTAGACATGAGCAACCGCTTCATTTATAACGAAGATGTTTATGCAGGATACTCCCAGCTACAGGGACGAATTGGAAAAGCAACCCATTTTGAAGTGGGCTTGCGAGTGGAACATACACGCATAAACGGCAAGATGAAAGAAGACAGATCAAAGAATAATTCTGCCTTTCGCACAAGATACACCCAGCTTTTTCCATTCATACAGCTAGAATACAAATGGGAGAAAGATTATAGTCTGGCACTCATCTACGGAAGCCGCATTGTACGCCCAAACTATCAAGATATGAATCCCTTTGTGATGATTAACGATAAATATCTATACGATCAGGGGAACGTCAACCTAAAGCCCGAATTAAGCCAGAATCTTGAATTGGCCCTGGTGCTAAAAAAGCATTACCGCATAGTACTTTTCGGCACATACACACAGCACCCTATCAGCAAAAGTTACAGAATTGACGCTGAAAACCGGGCCTGGGTATACCCGCTAAACCTTTCGTCCGATTATGCTTATGGTACCAGGCTCACTGCTGTCAGCCTACATCCATCGGAGTGGTGGACAGTAAACTCCACCGCCACATGTATCTACAAAAAATATGCATGGGTCACTAATAGCGAGAAATTCTACAATAAAGTGATCACTCCAATGATCTATTGTAGCAATCAATTTAAACTAACTCACGGATGGGCCGCAGAAGCCAATGGATACTGGAACGGAAAAACCCCAATGGGACAAGCGATGGTAGAACCGCTATGGTCTGTTTCCATTGCCGTTTCAAAGAGCTTGTTCGGGAATAAAGGTTCTTTACGTTTATTTGCAAACGATGCTCTATCATCCGGCTACACACATATCAATCTTGTCAGTACTAACCAGGAAGCCTGGTATAAAGAGAAGAAACAGCCTATGATCGGCATCAGTTTTTCTTATAAATTCCACCGGGGAGAAGAGATAAAAGATTCACGCGCAAAAAGTGAGATTATTGAGAGTAAAAGAATAAATTTGCAAAAATAAAAGAACATCAATGAAAACATTCATTCGTTGGATATCACCTTTGTTACTGGGAATCGTTATGTTTAACTGCATACGGCTGGTTACCGATCTTCCCCTCAATGATCAATTCTGGTCTAATTCGCTCCGCTATCACCTACAGGCGCTGAGTGTTACCATATTGTCGTGCTACTACTTCGATTATCGCATTCGTAAGTTTCTGAACAAAGACAGCTCGCGCATAAAACAATCTACAGTAAGAGAGTACCTGCTCCTCACCTTCATCGTTTTTGTTTCGTTGAATCTCATGATGATTACAGGTGATTTTACAGGGGTGCTATATATGGGCAATCATCTAAACGATTATGTCATAGCCAACGTTATTTACCTTCCGCTTTTTCTACTTTACTACACCCTTGTACGAAGCTATCTGATTACCACGAATTATCATAAGCAATCACTACAGCTCGAAAAGGTAAAAGTAGAGCAACTGGACATGGAACTTAAATTTCTCAAGTCGCAATATCATCCGCATTTCCTGTTTAATGCGCTCAACACCATCTATTTTCAGATTGAAGATGAAAACTCTCAAGCCCGTTCGTCTATTGAGTTGCTCTCCCAGCTTCTGCGATATCAGCTATATGACATACAGAAGAAAGTAACCCTCCGGCAAGAGATTGACTATCTGAAAGCGTACATCCGTTTCCAGCAAATGCGTATGAGCCAACGACTGCAACTCACACAAGAGTATGATGAAAACATTGGTGAACAAGAGATACACCCATTGCTTTTTCAACCCTTGTTGGAGAATGCCTTTAAATATGTAGGCGGTGATTACAGAATCTCTTTCAGCTTCCGGCTAAATGAAAACCAACTCTTTTTTAAAGCTGAAAACTCTATGCCGGCAGATGCAATCGAGCAGAAGCAAAAGGAGAAAGGTATCGGCATTGAAAACCTGAAAAGAAGATTGAATCTACTATACCCCGAAAAACACCAACTCACTATCACGCACGACAAAGAGGTGTTTCGTGCAGAACTCACTCTAAAACTCGATTCGTATGCAAATTAAATGTGTCATAACAGATGATGAACCCATCGCCCGTAAAGGCATAAGGAGCTATGTTGAGAAAATAGATTTTCTTCTATTGCAAGCAGAGTGTGAAGATGCTTTGCAACTTAACAACCTTTTGATGGCAGAGCAGGTGGACTTGCTCTTTCTTGATATTGAGATGCCCCATCTATCGGGCATGGAGTTTCTTGCGCAAATAAAGAATCCTCCTAAAGTGATCATCACTTCCGCTTATGAACAGTATGCCTTGCAAGGATATGAACTCAACGTCGTCGACTATCTATTAAAGCCTATCTCATTCGATCGCTTTCTGAGAGCCGTCAACAAAGTACACGATTTAATAGAGAAAGAGCAGCAAGAGACCAATGACTCTTACATCTTTGTGAAAACGAACAAACTATTAAAAAAGGTAACCCTCAGCCACATCCTTTTTATTGAGAGCATGGAAAACTACGTGATCATTTACACTGATGAATCGAAAGAGATTGTTTATACTCCCCTAAAGAAGATGATGGAGTACCTTCCCGACCAGCAATTTCTACAAGTACACCGCTCGTATGTGGTGAATGCCACCGCAGTGAAAGCCATCGAAGGAAACCAATTGATCATGGGAATGCATAAAATACCAATTGCCAGAAACATGCGTGAACATGTGTTTGAAACATTATTAAAAAATAAACTAATCTCCAGATAAATAAACCTCTGTTTACCTGACCGCCAAAATAAATGAGGGTAACTTTTTTGCAAAAGTTACCCTCATTTATTTTAAGATATGATCAACTCAATACGCTGCATCGGGAGTGGTTACCCTTATCAACTTCGCATTGACAAACTCATAAATACCCGCAGGTGATTGTTCCCTGCCATATCCTGAATTCTTCGTTCCGCCAAACGGCAGTTCCGGAGCGATGCCGGTAACGTGGTTAATGTAAACCATCCCCGTATCTATGCGGCGAGCCACCTCTACCGCCTTGTCCGTATCCGTTCCAAAGACCGTACCTCCCAAGCCAAAAGTAGTATCATTGGCCAGTTCAACAGCCTCGTCTACATCCTTCACAGAATAAACGACCAATACCGGACCAAATATTTCTTCCGAATAAGCACTCATATCCTTTGTGACTCCGGTTAGGATTGTTGCCTCCATAAAGGCACCCGAACGATTGAGACGCTTTCCGCCCGTAATCAGTCTGGCACCCTGTTTCACAGCCTTCTCTACCTGTTTCATCACATCTTCCACAGCCTTCTCGCTACTCAGTGGAGCCAAGTCTGTTTTCGGATCAAGTGGATCACCCACTACCGCACTTTCGAAGATTGATTTGGCCTTCTCAATAAATTTATCCGCTACAGAAGCCTGAACAATAATTCGTTTCGGCGACACACAAACCTGTCCCGCATTCCATAACCTTCCGGCCGTTGCCGTCTTCACCGCTTTGTCAATGTCCGCATCGGGCATCACAATAAACACATCACTACCGCCAAGCTCCAACGTAGATTTCTTCAAATACTTACCTGCCATCGAAGCAAAACTGGCACCCGCAGGTTCACTTCCCGTGAGCGATGCCCCTTTAATCCGAGGATCGGCAACCACCTCGGAAACCTTTGAACCCGGAACAAATAAGTTGGTGTACACCCCTTTTGGAGCACCTGCTTCAGCGAATATCTTCTCCATTATCTCAGCCGCCTGAGGCACATTAGAAGCATGCTTCAGCACAACCGTATTGCCCGCCATGATGTTGGGAGCCGCCGAACGAGTGATCTGATAAAAAGGAAAGTTCCAAGGCTGAACGCTTAGCAACACCCCTATCGGTTCGTAGCTAAGAAAAGCCTTTCCATTTGGAGTATCTAGTGGAGAATCGGCCAGGAACTTGGCACCATTAGTGGCATAATAATCAAAGATATCAGCAGAAAGCTCTACCTCGCCAATACCCTCACGAAGCAACTTACCCATCTCCACAGAGCACAGTTTGCCCAATTCCTCTTTTCTTTTTCTCAATATTGCAGCTACGTTATGCAGCAATTCAGCTCTTACGGCAAAAGAAGTTTTCCGCCATGTTTTAAATGCCTTATCGGCATTCGATAAGATGGTATCTATTTGCTGTCCCGTCATCTCCTCATATTCCTTTTCAACCTTATTGGTTGCAGGATTAACTGTTTTAATACTTGACATTGCATTCTTAGTTTTAAAGTTTATAATGACAGTATAACAGAGATCAGCATTTTAAGTTTGCTGTTTTAGCAATAATCACTCATATTGTAACGTATTTAACGTTAGTTCAACAACATTGTGTTACTGAGAAGAAAAACAGAGATAATTGATAATTTCTCTTATATTTGCTACCCTAAGGTATTATTAAACTTAGCAAGATTGACGAGGTAAATAGCGCAAGCCGTACATACCTTTGCAGAAACGAAAAACTGCATATTATGACGAGAACATTTCATTTCAACGACTTCATTAAATATTGCGGTGATTCACTGTATATCTGCCTAAAATAATATCTTTGTGCTTTATTTAATTAAAATCAAATACAAGATGAAAGTATCTATTTTTCATATTTTTCTTTTGTTCTTATGTTTGCCATCTATTTGTTTCTCGCAAATCACTGAACGAAAACAGCCGCAGGAATGGAAATATCTAGTTAAAGGAGCACGCTTTATGGACCGCTTTTTGCCAATGAAAGGGAATGATCTTTCTTCGGACACATGGGGGATTAAAGGAGTTATTCCTCGCTATGTTGATAATGGAATAGAAGACCGTATATGGTCGTATTGGGGAGGAAATATCATAAAAGGGAAAGACGGAAAATATCATCTATTTGTTTGTGGATGGTTGGAGAGTTCTCCTAAAGGTCACTCTGAATGGCCTCATTCCACCGTGTTCAATGCGGTTAGTGATACTCCCACAGGCCCTTTCACCTTACGTAACTTGATAGGTAAGGGACACAACCCCGAAGCGTTTCGTTTAAAAGACGGACGATATGTGATTTATGTTATTGACGGGCAGTATGTATCTGATGATATCAATGGCCCTTGGGAATATGGTAAATTCGAGTTTAATCCCAGAGACAGGGCAATCATTGAAGGATTGTCCAACCTCTCATTTGCACAGCGTGAAGATGGTTCTTACATTATGGTTTGCCGGGGCGGAGGCATCTGGATAAGTCAAACAGGTCTCTCAGAGTATAATCAAATTACCGACAAACGTGTTTATCCAGACATAGATGGACGTTTCGAAGACCCGGTTATCTGGCGTGATAACGTTCAGTATCATATGATTGTTAATGATTGGTTGGGACGTATAGCTTATTATCTTCGTTCAAAAGACGGGATTAATTGGGTTATCGATCCGGGCGCAGCATATGCACCAGGCATTGCTGTACACAAAGATGGTAAGAAGGAGGATTGGTTTAAATATGAAAGGCTTAAAATATTTCAAGATAGCTATGGACGAGCCATACAGGCAAACTTTGCAGTAATCGACACTCTTAAAGGAGAAGATAAACCCTTTGATAACCATAGCTCCAAAAATATTGCTATTCCTTTGAATCCGGGCTTACTTTTAACAATGCTTGATAATAAGCCTGTTGACAAGCACACTAAGACCATTCGTTTACTAATTCAGGCTGAGCAAGGATTTAATCCCCAAACAGATATTGATTTTCAGTCACTACGTTTTGGTGCTTCATCTGAAGTAAATTTCGGACGTGGATCTAAAGTGTTAAAGGTGGATAATAAAGAGAACGATTTGATCGTAACATTTGATGCAAAAGGGAATGGAATCACTAAGGACGAATTTGCTCCCAAGCTTATAGGAAAAACAAAATCCGGAGAGTTGCTCTACGGCTATGCTCGTTTACCCTATACTAATTATGTGGAACCTATATTGTCGGCTCGCGCTCCTCACTTCCAACTCGAGAATAAAAAATGGTATTGTAATATTGAGATTCAGAACTTTGGACAAGTGGCTTCATCTGATGCTAAATTGAAGATAGAAATAGTAAAGATGGGCAAAAAGAAACAAATTGTTTGGGGACAAATATCATCTCTTAAGCCGTATGAAAAAATCATGTCGCGATTCCTTTGTAGTAAATTAGCCGAAGATGATCTGAACTCTGAATTTGTAATTACCATCTACTCAAAGAATAAAATAGTATCCGTATTTACAATAAAGAGTACAGAAAAACAATAATAAGGCAGATACTTCATGTACTACCTTTATATGTTCTGCGAGACTCCCATTGATTAGGGGCTTATTTTTCCAAAAAAGTGGCTCGGACTACCATTGCATAGGTTATCTGAGCCACTTTTTTTAACTATCCGGTATCTCCGGATAGTTAAATGAAGGTAATCAGTTCTTCATTCATTGCTTAAACGCTACTATCTTCTCTCTATCTGATAGTTGTACCTCTCTTATATCCATTTTAGTAGATCATCTATATCTCTTAACCCGTTCATCTTGAATTACGCCAGACCAATTCATTCCGTAAGCAAAATCGTACGTATTGCCATCAACATCCTGATAACAACGCATGTCTCTGGGGGTATCCTCGGCCTGTTTTTCCACCGTATTCATGTCAAGAGGCATCTGCATAGGAAGAAGAGCAGAAGGTTCGCTACGTCCGGTCACAAAATCCAAAATAATTTGATTTTGCACATCAAAGGTAACAAACAGAGCATCAGCATAAGGTTCTATCTCTTTCATTACTGTCGGATTATTAAGGTTAATAGATACAATAACAGGTCGATCTCCCATTGCTTTCCTGGTAGAAATGACCAAATCCATATCCCCCTTGTTGACCGTTTTGGTGGTCTTGCCATTGTATGTTCTATTGGTGAATTTTTCAAAAGGATCACCACCCGCGATACTTTGTGGCCGACCATGAGTTGCCGTATAATCATCATACTGCAAACTGATAGGCACATATCCCGTTCCTCCGGCTTTTACATCCTCAAGACTATACCCACAACCTCCGTTGGGCGACTCAATGAAGACGATGGCAAGATCAGCTTCTTCAGGCGTATTCACTACCGTGAAGTATTTAGACATCAATCCTTGGCTAACGGGAGTAATATCTTGAGCCTTAATCATATTTCCCCAAAAACCACGATAAGCAGGTACATGGCGTGTGGGAATATAGACCTTTTTCTTTCCTGACACCGGCAGACAAGAAGCATGATTCTTCAACATAACCACACTTTTTGTTTGCGCATCATATCCTTCTTTCATATATTTAGGGCAACCCACCGTTTCAGCACTATGCGCAGCGTTCAGATATGGATTTTCGAATAACCCTGTACGAAAAATATTCAGTAGTAAGCGACGAGCGGAAGTACGCATACGTTTTATCATCCACTCTTCACCATGCTCTTTTACCCCCATTCGGTAGGCCTCCAGAACAGGCACTATATCGTTATTGCCTCCAAACTGGTCAACGCCCGCCATCAAAGCTTTGTAGTGACGTTGGGCAACTGTCAGTCCTTCCACACCCCAAGGTTTGCCTGAATGAATGCCGGGATGCTTTTCGTCTGCCGTTACCAACCAGTCAGTACATACCACCCCATCATAACGAGCTTCTTCACGAAGTTGGCGGTTAATGATATCAGGATCATAACTATTGGCCACATTTTCAGAACCTTGCCCGTAAGAAATAGTGTAGTATGGCATTATTGCCGAAGCCATTCCGGTCTTCCCCTCCAATTTAAAAGCCCCTTCAATAAAAGGTATCTTCTGAAGTTTCATATTATTATTCGGATACACAGCATACTTTCCGAAACCATAGTGTGCATCGCGTCCCGCTTCGCAGGCACCACCACCCGGCCAATGCTTTGCCATAGTGTTCACACTATGATAACCCCAGCCGTCAGCTATTTCATCCTCATCTTTTGAAGTTTGGAATCCGTCGCAATAGGCACGCGCCAAATCAGCGGTCAGCTTCGGATCTTCTCCAAAGGTACCATGACATCTATACCAGCGAGGATCGGTGGCGATATCCACTTGCGGAGACAGAGCGGTTGTAAAACCAAGTGCCCGATATTCTTCAGAAGCAATCTCTCCGAACCGCTTTGCCAATGCGGGAGAAAAAGTCGCTCCAAGTCCCAATGGTCCGGGCCACTGAGAGATCTTCCCTCCGCCTCCTGCATTAAATTCCGCATCAGCTCTTGCCGAGTGTCTCGGGTCAGAAGAGTTGTTGGCCGGAATGCCGTGTCCCAGCCCTTCAACATAGGCCTGCACTTGATTATTCCAACGAGCCGCCACTTCAGGACTTTCAATAATGGTAACCAATACATGGCGTAGATGATCCTCTTTCAAAAAGCGTTTTTGATTGTCACTCAAATCCCATGCATTCGCCCCGCTTTCCTTATATTCTTTCCCATTATAAGTAGAGATATCATAAGAGGTGGCCGGAACAGCCTCATGATTGCTATATAGCATCAACCCCGCTATTTCTTCAATGGAAAGTTTACCTACTAAATCCTCTACCCGCTTTTCTACAGGTTCACGCCAATCCTCATACACATCTAGTTCACCATCGTGATTAAGATCTTTAAAGGCATACCCGTCTTTATAGATGATTTTAATACCCGATGCCGGAGAATATCCTAGTGTGGCACCTTTTTCCTGAGTGATAAGGCGATAGCCATCATACTCCTGTTCTGTCCATTTTTGCATATTATATGGGATTAAAGAGAAAGCAACCACACAAGTTGCCATAGAATTCCGAAACAACATAGTGAAAAGTTTTATTTTAGTTCAAAGATAATGAAAAGTTGAATCAATAGAACTAATTCGGAAAAGATAATCGTTAAATATATCAAATATGCGTTCAAGAAACGAAATTAGGCAATTTCACTCTTCTCTTCATTTTAATTTATTTTTCTTCTACTTCATTTTCTCGAAACTAGAGATCGGAAGATCGAAAGAAATTAGTGTACCTTTAAATTCAAACGGTAAGTCGTATGTCTTTGTTTTGACACCCACTGCTTCTTTAGCGCAGAATAGTACAGCTCGATTACTTACAATACGAAACATTGATCCATCTGAAAGAGTGGATATAACATTGTCAAGACCGCAGCCGGCATTATGTTCATTGCTTTTTGAAGTTACCCCTCTCTTAATCGACTCAAACAATGCTTTCTTGTCGTCTTTGGCCCTTGAATACGCATTTTTTACTGAATTAGCTATGCCCGATCCAAAATCACATATTGCAACATGTATAATCCTTTTTATCTCATCATAATGGATGTACGAAAAAGCAATCCCATTAGCTTCCGAATGGTCAAAAACATTAAAATATAACTCATCCAAGCTCGAGGTTAGCCCTAAAAAGTTAATCGTGGGAAATTTGTTGGTAAAATAGCGATGCACATTCTTCTCATATTTTTCAAATTCACCTTCAATTACCTTCCACAAATTTAATTCAGAACCACCATCTAAATCCAAATGATCAGTATCGATTTTCCAATAAAGAGTGAGACTCGTATTCCTCTGGATAAACTTTTCTAATTCTTTATTTCGAATATTCAGCAAGATTAAATACCCATTCTTTCTTATTGCCTCCATAAAACAAGAAAGAAGTACTATATGGAAAGACGAGATGTTTTTCTTAGAGATAGCTCTCTGAAGATTAATTTTGACGCAACAATCCGGAGAAGAAGATTTTCTTAAATATTTCATCCACGAGCTAATGCGCTCTACCCATTCTCCTTTGTCTGCATTAGTTAAGTTATAAGTCCTTTTAATTAAATATTCCATATTAAGTATTCTTTACCGCTACTAATCGAGTAAATAGAAACAGAGAAGAGAGCTTCTCTCTGTTTCTTCCAAACATTGCAAATCCTTGTTGTAGCATCAATAAAATCACAACGTTTGCAAAGGTAGTGATAAAAAATTAATCAGTCAGGCGATTTTCAAACAAATACTAAATTTTATATCCAGATTATTTTTTCACATTCAAGGCTCTTTCTATGCATCGCAATCTCACTTTTTGCAAATTTACGATCAGAAAGTGAATTTGCAAAAAAGAGTAACTATCCCCGTTTTTCTTTCCACAACAGCCAAATTATCCCTACTGCCGAAAGAAACATTTGAGCCATCACCCAATTCCATCCACCTAGTTGCCAGCAAAGTATTCCGGCTAATGTTCCGAGCGCTCCTCCTGTGAAGAATAGAGACATGTAGATGGTGTTGATCCTGCTGTGCGAAGAAGGATCGAGCGTATACATCATGGCTACATTGCTCACCTGAATAGACTGAGCGCCAATATCAAGCAACAGAACTCCAACAACCATAGCCACAACCGAATGCTGTCCAAACCACATCATCAAAATGCTGACCACTACAAGAGCAACAGCCACGAAGCGAACCTTTGTGACCCCGCCCTTATCTGTCTTTCTTCCCATGATAGGCGCCACCAATGCTCCGGCAACAGCTACCAGACCAAACAATCCGATGATTCCACTACCAAAATTGAAAGGAACTCCACTCAAATGAAAAGTTAGGGTGGTCCAGAAAGCTGACAACAAACCAAATTGAAGAATCCCGATAAACGCCAAACGACGGAGCAATTTGAATCTTTTGAACTGAAACAAAGCCGATCGTAACAACTGAGAATAACCTCCCTCAAAGTTTGGCTTCCCGTTGGGTAAGAATAAGGTAAGAAAAACCGTTCCAATCGCAACCGCTATCAATGACACCAGATACACTTGACGCCATCCCAGAATATCGGCGATTGTTCCGCTAAAAACCCGTGCAGCCAATATCCCGATTAAAACTCCGGTAAAGATAATCCCTACATTCTTGCCTCTTTCTTCGTGATTGAACCCCGCCGCCATTGGCATAATCACCTGAACAGAGACAGCAAAGAGCCCAATCAGTACACTCAACACCCAAACAGACACAATCGTTGAACTAAGATAGAGCAGCACCAACGCACCAATCAATAAATATTGTAAACCCAGAATCAGCTTCCTCTTGTCCACCTTATCACCAAGAGGAATTATAAAAAACAATCCCAAACCATAGCCAATTTGAGACAACATAGGAATCATGCCCACGCTCGACTCCGACACATTAAACTCAGAGGCTATTTCCTTTAGAATCGGTTGACAGTAATAGATGTTTGCCACAGTAATTCCCGCACAAGCCGCCATCAACAAAACAAGCCAGGCAGGAACAGTAGCAGATGAAGTTCTCCTTTTAAATGAAATTGAATTCATGTCTTTTTACGATTAAAATTGATACCACTAGAAACGCTGCAAAGTTAAATCCAGTCCCCCTATTCTATTGTACCAAATCCAAACGAAAAACTGCAAAATTCAAACAATTGGCCTGTTCCGATAATCCTTAGGACTTTCGTTATTGATTTTACGAAAGAAATTGGTAAAATGCGCCGGTTCCTCAAAACCCAGACAAAAGCCAATTTCAGCTATATTCCAATTCGTATGCCGCAACAACATTCTTGCCTCTTGAGCAATGCGCTCCGCTATCAATTGCGACGTGGTTTTTTCCGTTATCTCTTTTAAGCTACGGTTCAGATGATTCACATGGATGGAAAGATGTTCGGCGAAATCGATGGGCGAATGTAACTTCATCCGCTGATCAGGCGTTTCGATGGGAAACTGACGTTCGAGAAGCTCCATAAACAAAGTAGAAATGCGAGTGGCCGCATTCGAGGAAGCAACTTCGGTCTCATTAGAAGGCTGCATTTTCAAGGCCTCGTGTATCAAGCCAAAGACCAGCCCTCTGATTACATCATATTTGTATTCAAAATCAGAGTTAAGCTCTTGCGACATCTGGAGGAAAAGATTTTCAATGGACGCTAATTTCTCTTCCGAAATATCATACACCTTATTAAATCCGGGCTTAAACATCGGATATTCCTTCATCTGCCCATATTGATTGAAGAATTCTTCAGTGAAAATGCAAAAGAAGCCTCCTTTGTCCTCCTCCAAAGGCTCCCAACTATAAGGGATCATCGGGTTGGAGAAGACAAGCGTATTCTCTTCGCTTACAACAGTTTTATCCGCATATTGAATACGAAATTTGCCCTTCAACAATGATATTTTATAATAATCCTTACGGCTATATAACGTTTGACCATTGCGACAGAGGGTTATGTCAGTTCGCTTGAACACGTTGAAGTGCCCAAACCCTTTCTTTAGGTTTTCGGGAACAAAATTCAATCTTGTCCTGTAAAACTCCTGTATAGTTAGTATTTTTTCCATTTAGCAAAGATACGAAAATCAAATAATATTATAAAAAGAAAAACGTTATTTGAACTATCCGGAAATTCCGGATAGTTGCTTCCAAGGTTAGCTCACTTCCTTCTGCAATATTTTTTATATGCACTCTTTAACGGCATCTGCTTATTCCAAGAGCATTAGAATCCTCTGGAAGATTCTGTATCTTTGTTGTCTTTATAAATACTCTTAACTTTCTTTCCACCGAAGTTGTAGGTCAACTTAAAAGACGCGTTGCGTGAGTGAGCATCATTCCTCACGAATTCTTCATATGAGTTATACACCTTCGTAGATTTGACTATATTTTGCCGAAAAGGATCATTAATCGACAACTGCATCTGCAATCGACCACTGAATAGCTGGTACCGTAAGTTGGCATTCAATAATGCTATTGTACTGTATTTAATAGCATCTTCTTCATGCGGGAAAAGATGTTGGTATTCTATATTAAAAGATAAACTTTTCTTTTTGTTTAGCATAAACGAACTATTACATTCCAGCTTCCCGCTCCAACCATTTGCCCCCCTAAATAGATCGTTTTCCGCATTGGCTATAGATTTCGCATAAAACAGCTCTCCACCTACCATACAATTCCACCATGAAGTTACATCTGTTGAATACGTCACATAGATTCCCGCCTTGTTGAAGTTAAAACAATTTTCCGGCATAGTATATTGAGACATGTCAGAATTGAACTTCGTCAAATATCCAATGCCATCTTTTACATAAGAGTCGTATGCAACAGCATACAAGCCTTTGTGGCTGAAGTTGATTTCCACATTGTGGGTAGTACTTGCACTCAAAAAGGCATTGCCCGAAACATAATCCGTAGTAGTCGTATAATAGCGAAATGGATTCAGGTCACTAAACCGAGGTCTACTAATGCCCATGTTATAAGACGCAGACAAGAAATCCCCGTTGGAGAATTCGTAACTAACATTTAAAGTCGGGAATAAATGCCCGTATGACGAAGAGTTTCGCACATCATTCTCAATCTGGTTACCCTTTACATTAGTATATTCGTATCTTAGTCCAAGTTTGGCATACAATTGGGTATTAATATTTCCGGAGAAGGAGACATAAGCGGCCCCTGTATCTTCGGTGTAATTGAAAGTGTTTTTTTCCACAGCGCTCTGGCTCTGCCCGTCATTGACAGATTCCTCGATATTCACAAATGACCGGTTATCTATGCCCGTGTAAGATGTTCCGGTTTCTAATGTGAATGTGGCTATTGGTATAATCCCATCTAACTTAAATGAATTGATTCTGTAGTTGTTGTCTCCGAAATTGGTCATGTATGAGCTTTCAGTATTCGCTGTCGTCGTGATAGTCGAAAGATACGTTGAACTTCTATCAAAATAGTTATATGTCAGACTTAACTTCTTGCCGATTGTATCAATAGTCCAATCGTAGTATGCAGTTACGTTCGTGGCATTGTCAGGTTTGGCAGGGGAATGGCTTGACGACTGACTGGCAACTTCCTCCACAAGCGTTACATCTTCCAGGTTGCTCCTTAATCGGTCAGTATAGAAATTAAAGATGGCGCCAGTTTCCATATTATTTGAAGGCCTGTATTTGATGATGGAATTTAGATTAAGGGATTTGTCAGTAAAACGATTTCTTCGACTGGAAAACTTTTCAAAATCAGCGAAAGTATATTGTCTATAGATATCATTCGTGCCTTTGTTGTAATTGAAGTTGGCATCAACAGAATAGTCTATTTTCTTGGTTGCCTGCCTTAAGCCGCCACCTAGATATTGCCCCATATCCTCCCTGAACAAGGTATTGGAAAAAACATACCCACTGGCTCCAAGACTCTCGTCACGTTTCAATTTTATGCTTACAAAAGCCACATTGTCACTCGTGGAATATTTCGTTGGCGGGGTAGTCAATAACATAATGCTCTCAATATTATCAGCTTGTAACCCTCGTAATTTCATCATGGTTGCCTCGTCAGACGTTTCTAGCAAACGCCCGTCTAAAATATATCGGATTGAACTTTTTCCCGACACCTCAATTTTCTCATTATTGACCGAAATGCGAGGAACACGCTTTAAAACTTCCATACCGTTCATTCCTTTGGCATAAAGATCGTTTTTGGTTATGTATACGATGCCGTCTGGTTTGTGATCAATAATTTTCTTTTTGCCAACAATAACAACTTCGTCAAGGCCAACAGTTTTCCAATACTCAACACTATCGGAACAGATTGAGTCACCGAAAGTCTTGTGTTGTGGATAAGTTGAGTCGGTCTGACAATTGGCCGGGGCTACTTGCATAACAAATGCCAACAGTATCAAATATCTCATAGCATTTGACAATCCATACACGGCTTCGTTATGCAGTACATATACACATACTTTAGCATATAAATCGTTCATAGACCATTTTTTAAATTAATAACCGACCATGATCTGTATTCTAAATAGGCAAAACATTTGAAGACTTTGCCTTTTAAACTTACATTTGTTCCAATTGGTATCCAAATTAAAAATTAAGACGTTAACGCACTGCAATTTTACAAAATTATTTGAATAAAAAAGAAAAAACTCCTAAAATAATTGAGTATTGTTATAAAACATGCACTGCTTGCTCATTGAGCTTACAACATTTGGGGCTGCAAATGAAAGTCAAAGAAATAAAACTGTAGATGAAATTAAAAGTAACATGTACGAAGCTTTAGGTTTTCGGGAACGAAATTCAATCTTGTCCTGTAAAACTCTTGAATAATCAGTATTTTTTCCATTTAGCAAAGATACGAAAATCAAATAATATTATAAAAAGAAAAACGTTATTTGAACTATCCGGAAATTCCGGATAGTTGCTGCCAAAGTTAGATTGAGTGTTGATAAAAATAAAATTAATGGTGATAGTATATCCTAAAACTATTACTTTTGCAAAAATAATTGGTGAAATGAAAAAAGCTACAACCATAGAAGAGCAAATAAAAAAGCTAAAAGATAGAAATGTCATAATTGGAAATGAAGACAAAGCACGAGAAAATTTACTTGATATAGGCTATTTTCGTTTGGGGTTTTATTGTTTCCCGTTTGAAGTTACATATCCAGAGAAAAATAATAGGAATCATAAACATGTTGGCGGTACATTGTTTGAGGATATAATCAAATTATATTATTTTGATGTAGATATGCGTAATTTATTATCGAAATACATATATAGAATTGAGATAAACTTTAGAACATATCTTATTTATACTGTTTCAAATAGATATCCAAACTCTTCGACTTGGTTTGTTGATAACTCTGTAGTGAGAAGTCAATATACAACAAGGTTTGACGATTTTGTGTATAATGATAAATTTAGAGATATTCAGGTGATTAAATGCCATCATCAGCATCATATTAATGATAGATATGCTCCTGCATGGAAAACAATCGAATATATGACATTTGGTGCAGTAATAAGATTATATAAAAATTTAAAAGATGATAGTCTTAAAAGAGAAATTGCAAGATATTACAATTATTGCTCAACGACTTCTTTTGAGAACAATTTAGAAACTATTCTTTTAATTCGTAATTCTTGTGCACACAGCAATGTACTCTTTGATATAAATATGCCAAAGTCAATAAAGGATGGACCAGCAGGAAAAATGAGTGAGAATAAACACAATTTAGCTGGGGCTATTAAAGTGATAGAATATATGCTTAAGCGTGTTTCATGCAATAGATTTGATGACATGATTAAACAATTAAATGAAATACTTTCATCTGATGAAAAATCAGAAAAGATTAAAAATATAATCCAGAACTGTTCAGGTTTAAACTTTTAATAAGGAATATTTGTTTCTAACCAAGATAATGCTGATATTTGCATTATAATTAGTGCCCTTATCGGCATGTCCCGATATACTGCACTTAAAAACGGAATAATGAAGCCCTCCCAAGTCGGAGGGCTTTTCTATTTATGTATAATTAGCAAACACTGTTATCGGACCATCTCATCGTAGATGCCGACGTGGTTTATTCCATGACATGACTTCGTTATGTGATGTTTCCTTTTCCTCAATTAGAGTATTAAGCCTTTTTATAATATCGGTATCAAACCCGATGAACTGCTCAATTACGATTCCATTCCTATCAATCAAAAAGGATGTTGGTATCGCTTGAACTTGATACTGCGTCTCAATTTTTCCATTATCACCTGCCAAGTCAGACACATTATACCAAACAATGCTGTCAGACTTTGTTGCAATATCCCAGTCCTTTCTATTCTTATCAGTTGAGAAACTGACCAACACTAAATCTTTCGGCAGTTCCTTCAGACTCTTACTTAATAACTTATTCTCCATGCGACAAGGGCCACAACCCGCACTCCAAAAGGAGAGATAAATATATTTCCCTTTCAATGAAGATAATCGAAAGTCATCCCCCTTTATGTCTTTTACTTTAAAATCAATAAACGGTTTTCCCTTTTCTACAAGGTCTTCATAAAGGAAGATTTTAAGGGCTTTAGCACGTGATGTCTCTTTAAATTCGGGTAGTAAACTCTCGTATATTAATCCCAGCGTATCTTTAGGAATACGCATCCTATTGGAATAGATGATTCCCATTCCTAAATAGGTATTTGGATGGTCTTTACCAAAAGAGATGTAAATGTCGTGTGAAATCGATTGGGATTCATTAAACGTCTTTATTAATCTCTGCTTTTCGTTCTCATTTGCATACCGATGGTTCACCAAACTATCATACGCACTAAAGTAAAGAACATCATATGGCTGCTGCAATTTACTGAGTTCGTTTTGCAATTCTTGTTCCTTACCGCCTTGAATCGTACAATTCAAGTGCATTTTTTCAATTGGAGAGTTGAATGTCAACTCAGTATTCTCCACTTGAATAATGGCATATTCATCTTTGCACTTTACCCAGCACGTGGTTGGATATTCAACTTTGCCCTTTAAAATAAAGGTTCCGTTTTTCGAAATTGCCGAATCAATATATATTTGCTGGTCAAGATCATACAATCTCACCCAAGTGCCATCTTCTATTCCGTCAATATGCCCTTTGATAACAAATCCATCATTAAAGCTAAAACTCGCCAGAATCATTGTCAGGACTAGTAATCCAAATACATTTATTATTTTTTTCATATTTATTTTCTCTTTAAATAGAATCCTCAACAAAAAACAGTTATTCCTATTTAAAATAAATGCCATTATTCCATGAAATGACTTCTCCATGCGAAGTCTTTATTGATTTATCTCCCGCATATATCGCAAAGCATTCTTGGGGAGTAGCTCCCGATAGTTTTGCCCATTTACTGATACCTTTGAAATAATCCTGCGAGTAAGGATCTTCATGCGACACATATTGATAAGCAGAGGGTATATCGGGCAGCAGTCAGATTAAAATAGTACAATTGTACTTATTTACTAACTTCGACGATTAATTTCTCAACCCAATTCTTAAATCGGGGACATTTTTCAGGGAGCAAGTATCCTATCTACGAATTCCTGCTCGGTTTCGCCCTCCACTAAGAGAATCAACGCTTTCATGGACGACCTCCTATCACATTTTTATCCCACAAATCGCTGATACTATAATCAGTTAACCAGTCTTTTAGCGCTTCGCTGCTCTGACGCTTAAAAACAGATTGTTTATCTTCACGATCAACAGTTATAATATCTTCCGGTTCAAAGTTATCTACCAAATTCACTGATTGGGTAGAAATAATAATCTGTGTGTTAGCAGAAGCTTTTTTGATTAATCCAGCGAGTTTATTTATAGCAAATGGATGCAAGCCCAATTCAGGTTCATCTATAATAATAACTTGTGGAGCTTCCGGCTGAAGCAGTAGAGTAGCCAAAGCTGTAAAACGCAACGTACCATCTGATAAATGTTTAGCATTAAAATAAGTATCAGAATCTTTCTCTTTCCACTCTAAGCGAATAATATCAGAGTTAATGCGATCAGGTTTTAAATCAAACCGTTCAAAGTAAGGGGCAACCGAACGAATAAGCATTTCAATACGTTTGAAATCCTTTGGATTGGTAGACTGCAACGCAAATAAATAGGCCGCCAAATTACCTCCATCCTCCCTAAGATGCTGATTATCATTAATATTACACGGTTGTTTTATCTTTGCTGTTTTACTTGTATCATGAAAATGGAAAACTTTAAAGGAAGTCATATACCGTCTTACAAAGTCATATCTAGCAGATTGTTTAGTACTTAAAATACTTTCGGCATGACCATTATTCAGTTTCTCTTTATCCCATCCCAAACTGCTATCACTATTAATCTGTGTACCTTCTGTCTCAAAATACAGATAACCCTCTTGATTAGGATTCAATTGAAAATAATATCTATTTGTATTATTAAACTCAACAGTTCCTTCTAAATAATCTGATTGTTTTAGCCCAAAATATAAAATATTATCAGCCCCGCCCTCCTCTGCAATATAACTCTGCAAAGTACGGTCATAGATATTTCTCAAAAGCTTAAAGAACCCGATAAAATTACTTTTACCGGCTCCATTTGCTCCAATCAAAATATTTATTTGGCGCAATTCCAAATTCATTTTTCGAATCGATTTGAAGTTTTCTATTTCAATTCGGTTTATCATAACAGTGCATTTTATTGCAAATATAGTGTTTCTTCTGAAAAGAAGGATATTCTTAGTTCCTGTTTAAAAATTAAATCAGAAAAAAGCGAAGGTTGTCTCCCCTTTGTCAGTAAAGCATTTATATTGTCGTACCAATAAGATTGCAACGTTAGCAAAGAGAGTGAGAAAAGATTAGTCGGTCAGCCAATGCAGAACCTGCCTCAATCCTTATTCTAATGGAAGTAACTATCTGGGGGCAATCAAAAACTTCCAGGAGAGGAAACTTGCAAAGTCTTAATCCTTATTCTACTGGAAGTGACTATCTGGGGGCAAAAATTTTATCAAACTGATAAGCAGCTATTTACACCATAAAAACACATGCAAATAAAGCATTTAGCTCCAAAAACAGGTACCTTTTTAGCGGGTGCAAAGGTAGTGCATTAAAATGAAAAGACGTCAAAGAACACTACGGAAAAACACTAAAAAAATAAGGTGTTTTTGTTATGCATGATCAAGTCAATATCAAGCGATTTTCCTATCACCTTCATTGCCTGAAGATAGTCTATCGATATAGGTACGACCAAGATACTATCTTCATTATCATACATAGATTGAACTTCCGCCAAATCTTTACGTATCTCTTTATCCAGTTGTTCGGGCACGTAGACGACACTTTAACAATCTGTGCAAGAAGTGAATATGGCAATCTTAATCACTTACGTACTCACGAAAATTTTCAAAAGCAAATATTACACGCTTAACTCCGTCGGGTGCATCCTCCACATTGCGTTGTGCACAAGATGCCACACAGCGGATTCCTGCTCTTTGAAGTTTGCGCAAGAGCGAAAAACAAAAAGTGAGTTCCCCCATCAGGTGAACGGCCACTTGTTTGTGCCCGCTTCCCATCGCTATGACTTTATCAAAATATTCAGAAGAGAGTTTTTCTATTTGTTCTTCATCCCACGATGGATTAATAGCAGGGAAGGGTAAATCAAGACATTCGCCATATGCTTCTGCGGCTTGGCGTTGCTTGGTACTCCAAGAAGAGAATGGATGGTTTGATAGGTTAATTAGCATAGCGTTATTAAAATCAACACCTACCTCAGTATCTATTCCATGAAACAAGATTTTCTCAAAAGAGTCTAAGCATTTCTCTATATTCGAGATGATACTTTTTGACGTTTTAGGATCTTCTCTCATCCCTGAATGATCCACATCATTTCTAATCTTATTCAGTTTTACAAAATCAGCAACGATATTTTTATCTTTCAAATATTCGTCAGCTAAAATAGTTTCGATTATAGATGAAATATCTTCAGCATACAATTCCCCCCTTTGTTTCAAACTAAGAATATAAAAAGCAGAGTTAACGTTTTTCCGTTCTTCCTCAACTTTAATATTCAAATTATGTCTTTGACAGAAGAAAGTTACAACACCTTCTTGTAATATGGTTACTGCCTGTTGGTACATCTTATTATTAAAGCACCATCTTGCGGCAGCGATAGCAAGGCCTCCACTTTCTTTCCCACTGAAACAAGAAAAACTTTCCTCAATCTTCTTAATAATTGGAGAAAAAGGTTTTATAAAATCTTTATCAACTTCGTTCAAAGCAAGAATTACATTGCTAATTTTACCACCATGATAAATATCCAATCCGCGGCATGTCGTCATAGTATCTACAAAACAAGCAAGGTCGTTTACCAACCTTCTTACAGATGCTGCCTTGTTGTCTTTCCCTTGAGTTTCCTTCATGACGGGAGTGACCTTATCCATTGAGAGGTTAGCAATCTGTTTTGCATTACCATTCTTTATATAATCCGCTGCTGCAAAAGTCCAATCTTGCAATAACGAAAGCGGCAATAAATCTACAATAGGAGCCTCATTTGTAACCTTGTTGCGCGCTTCATAATTACCATAAGATATATGCTTGGTAGTCATGTTCTTTAGAAACTTGGCATAATTGTTCAGAACCAATACAAGCATAGGCAAATAGCGAAAACTATGCGT
>DBTL01000140.1:3494-4402 GCA_002307035.1 Bacteroides sp. UBA1317 | reverse complement strand
TTGGCTCAATCAGGCCACTTTTCCGTCTTTCATTTGAATACGATATTCCATGGGACTCAGATAGTCCAGTGTGGCAGTTCCAAAATTTTTTATTTTAGCATTAACAACTATTTACATTATTGCCAATATATGTTACGATCTTACAAAGAGAATACTTGGAAGGAAAGTTTTCTTAATTTGATCTCTCATGATAATTATCCTTTTAAAGGGGACATATGAAAGCTGATTATCTAGGTTTAGTGCTACAACGCCCAGAGTTTTTTGCCAACCCTGCTTTGAACGAAGGAATTTCAATTATTACAGATCCAGACAGAATTCATGAAGAAGAGAGAAGGTTGAATACCGAAATCGGCATTATCTATCGTGATAAATATGTTGTATTGGTGAAAGATCTAGTTATTTTTCCCGGTGGTAAAATCGGAACATATATTAGGATACTGCCTGCTGCGGGTAAAGGTGGTGTAGTCATTCTTCCGTTTTATCGGAATCAAGTTGTCCTACTCAGGCATTTTCGTCACAGTACAAGAAAGTCGTACATTGAACTGCCTCGGGGATTTTCTGAACCAGAACTTAGTGAAGAGCGGAATGCTGAAAAAGAAATCCTTGAAGAGACAGGTTATAAAATAAAGCAACTCAGATATCTAGGTAACATTACGCCTGATACTGGCCTATTAGCAACACAAGCTTCAGTATATCTTGCAGTATTGGATAATCATCAAAAAACAGCAAACATCGATAAAAATGAGGCGATTCAAGGCATAGAGTTCTACACACTCCAAGAAATAAAAAGCATGATAGCCAATGGAAAGATCGAAGATGGGTATACACTTGGCGCTCTCGCCTTATATTTGGCTAGGGATGATTAGACAAAAGGGTCACTATATTGCGGCTTGTAGATCACTTTTCCA
>DBTL01000140.1:0-3238 GCA_002307035.1 Bacteroides sp. UBA1317 | reverse complement strand
TTCCCAATAGTTTTGATATTATTCACATATTTACTTTATTACTTGAAACATCTAGATTCCTACGCTAAGCGATTATTCGAGTTACCTGCTATTGAAAACGAATGAAGGGAAATTATTATGTCTATTTTAACTCCGGAACGTTTAGCACTCGATGCTGTAGTACCACAATGCCTTGATAATCAGTTCATTTCCAATGACGTGTGCACTTATATGTCCCGGAATAGAGTCAATTATAACGACCCTGTTGTCATGAAAATGCGTAAAGAAGACATCCAGACGGAGTTTATCCGTTCGCTTATTTATTCCTCGCAAGTTGTCATCAATAGATACTATTTAAAGAATAATCATCTTTTGTATATCAACTACCTGCCAGACAACCCTGCTATACAGAGGGCATTTATTAGACTGCTTAATGAGAAACGAATCATTCCGTATTTATATAGAGAAAAGACTCTTGATGAAAAGCTGGATCTTAAAGTCAATGTAAAAAGCGACGAAGCGCTGAATCGTTTGTTAATGGCCGCTGGTGATATTACATGTGTCCGCTTTTCGGATCCGGAAAAGGACACAAACGATGAGCATAATATCCAAAAGACCGATGATCTCTCTATAAAATTTGAAAATTACTTAAGAGGGTTAACAGGCATTGTCGATTATGATAGCCACTATAATCCGATGTGGAGTGAAATTAGCGTCAGCATGTCGAGAAATTTGATAGGGACGTTTGGCCCTGAAGATAAAGATAATTTTAGGCAATATTTGAGCAATTTTTGTAATAAGTGTATTGACGAAAGAATAAAAAACCGTGATACAGTTTATCGCCGATATTTTATTGATCGGACAGGAATTGACGAACATCTTTCAACCGAAGACAAAGAAAGAATCATAAACAACAAGGTTGTTAATGGAGACTTCAAAGATTTTAGGCAAGATAAGTACTTGTTCATGCTCAAAAAACTTATAGATCTTCGATACAACTCGAATTTGCCAGACATTCTCCATCGGTATACCTTCACGCCGCTCGATATGCCGACTCGCCTAGCCCTGCAGGATCCGTCTGATAACAACGATCAGGATGCTGCAGGCGGTATAATTGAAGCTTCCGTCGACCAATTTCATTATATCAATCAGGTATTTCTGGCTAATATGCAAAGAGGCCTTACTCTTCCGCTATTCAAAGAACTAACGGTGGCAGACGTTATTGAAATACAGCAATTCGATGAATGGCAAGAATTTATAAATGAACAAATCTCATTGCTTGATCAACCGGCCAACATGTTGAACCATTTTGAACCATACAGAAATAAACTCATTGCTTTACAGAAAAAAATTTCCGATTGGTACACCAAAAACAGAGTTGATCACAATAACATTGAGAACAGCAATGTATGGCCTTATATTACGATATTGATTGATTTTGGAGTAATAGCACTGAATTTAGGATTGCGTAAAATGGGTCTCAATGATCAACTGGCAGATATTGCAGCTATTACTGGCCATGAAGCTATGAAGGCGACAGTAAAACTAGCTGTAAACATGGTAAATCTGCATACAGGCAGAATAAATAAAGACCTTAGCTATAGCCTACAAGTTGTTCATAGCGACTATCGAGTCACTGCTGACCAGCTTAGAGCATTAGTTACAAGAGTTTATGAAATCGGCGGTGATTTTGTCATACAGGACGGACTGATACCTGATCAGGCTAAATAACCCAAGACAAGAGTGCTTATAAGAATGGCTCAGATTCCAATATAAGGAATCTGAGCCATTTATTTCCATTACGGAGATGACGAGAGTCGGGTAGTGCAAACTTAACCCGCGTACCGCGAGTGCTTCCGTCTATCCTAATGGGGTTTTAGCCCAAGGGGGATTCCCTTTCCTTGCGCCTGAGTTCGCCTGCGGGCATGCTCACCAACGAAAAGCCCGGCCTTTTCAGGCCGGGCTTTTCGTTGCCTAGTAAACTAAAGTTTGATACAATTGAACGATTCCTGATAGGAGTTTCATTTTTGGAGAAGGGTTTCAAAGATTGCTTGCCATTATTTCTGCCTTCTATGTATACCATACGATATGCAAAGTCTACGTTTTTCAACGCGATCCAGAGATGACACGAGCAAAATCTGAACACGTTTACTTCGTTGAAGGAATTCTGACGCTGCTTTTGATCTTTGTAGAAATTTGATACACACCGAATAATAGGGAAGAGCAAAGCTCCGGACAGATTCGATAATTGGCTCTGTCCGGGACCTTGCTCTTCCCATTGGCTATTGTTCATGCCCTAATAGAGTGCCATTCCTTTTTTTAATAAATCGCTCAACAGCAAGCTGATGTTCCCCTTCGATATCAGTTTGGGGAATTTGAATGTTTTCCTCAAAGCCATCCATCACTTCGCCATCAAAGCGATACAATTTTATTAGCAACTTCCATAATGCTTCTACTTCATCTTTGTCGAAATCCTTGAAAACAGTGGCCATAAAGTCAACTTTTGCACTGCTCCCATATTTTAATATGGCATCTGTGCCGAGATTTGTCAGCCTTACATTTACCGCCCTTTTGTCTTTTTCGGACGGCTGAACGGAGATGTATTTTTTACGTTCCAGACTTTTAATGACGCGGGCCGTGTTCTGTTTGGTTGAACCGAGCTTATTTGCGATATTGATCATGGTGGCTTCCTCTTCCGGTAAGTGAAGCACGGCTAACAGAGTCATGAATTGTCTTGAGGTCAGATCTCCGCAAATCTGATCGCCCATCGCTTGAAGCTTGTTTGAAACCGAAATCAGGCTGGCATAGGTCTGGTCCATGATATGCAGCAAATTATAATATTCAGAATATTCCGTGTTCACCGCAATGACCCCCACTTCTAACTGCAACTTTTTTATCATTATATCACAATAGACAATGCTTTGTCTAAATATATTTTATTTTCATAATAAGTAATAAAAATAAGTTTGTACAGATAGACGAATGCATAATAGTAGCGTATCTACGAGAGTGTCATTCCAATACTTTTATTTAGACAATGCATTAACAATTATATAGGGCAATGTTATACTTGTGATTAGTCAATGCGTTGTCTAATCAAGTGAGCTTTTTGACCGGAATTGGAAAGGAAAAGAAAAAATGAAAATTTTAACCATTATGGGAAGTCCTAAGAAGAATGGAAAAACTGCTTTTGCACTTGAAAAATTTGAAGGGAGAATGAAGGATGCGGGGCACTCCGTCGAAAGGATCAACGCAGTTG
>DBTL01000021.1 GCA_002307035.1 Bacteroides sp. UBA1317 | reverse complement strand
GTCTTTGATACGCAAACACCGCATTATACTGATAAATGTTTAATATATCCCGGCGAAAATTTGCAAAAGGTTGCCCATCTTCAACACGTTTTAACATCAACGACAAGGCTATCTCATAATAGGGCTTGGCCAATCCAACAATAGTGTCAGGCTCTAAAGCAGCATTAGCATGTCCTCTCCATAATGGGCCCAAGTAACTTCCAGCATTTTTGATGCAAACAACACCAAATACCGTATCCGCTTTGACAAAATATTCTTTCGAAAGCGCTCTACCAGCTAATGTGGTATCATTTTTCGATACTAATTGACCAGATTTATACCATTCACGACCCATTAAATAATAATCGCTACCATCAACATCCTGACCAAGGCTATCTTTAAGAGCAACAAACTTCTCGTATGCTTGAGCGGCCTTTACACTTTCATTCATCTTTGAATATAATGGCGCCAATTCTTTATAGGTCTCTGGTTTTACATCACTTGACTTCGTAAGTCTATCATACTGATTTAGTGCTTCTTCAAATCTACCAGCATCGACCAAAATCGTTGCGTATGTAGAATAATCTTTATCAATAAAAACATCCTTCAAACTGAAGAATTTCGTTGCAATAAGAATACCATTGGCAACATCCTTCAATTTAGCAGCATTGTACATTTTAAATCGATTTAGCACAAAATTGTTTGAATCTACAGCTAAGCCTTTTTCCAATAAAGCTTGTGATTTTTCAAATTGATCGGAATAATGATACGATATAGCCAAAGGCTTAATATCCTCAGATGCGCATTGCCCATCTCCATAATACTGAATAAAAGACTCAATCGCTTGACGATATTCACCAATGGAGTAATGGGCACGAGCCAACTCACGATAAATTACAGTATAATCGGGATAAACGGCTAAAAGGGTATCTAATTTGTCAATTGCCAAAGAAACGGATGATTTCTGTTGAGTCATGACATAAAGGCGAGCAACTTTTACGGTTGCTTCAAAATTATTCTTTTCAAAATAGTTCGATTGCTCATAAGACCCGAGAGCTTCATTCAACTTATTTTCAGAAACCATTATATCACCTTGCAAAGTATAAAGGCCAGCATACCTTTTGGCGACTTTACGCGCAATGACAAGCTTCGTGGCGGCTTGTACCGTCATGCCATTGTCAAAATAGGCACGTGCAATAGCAACATTTACAGCTGGATCTTTTTTATATTGTTTTTTTAGTACAGAGGCAAAAATCGATTCAGCTTCTGTAGGCTTTGTTTTGAGCAGAACTTTTGCCTTTCCGATAGAGTTAAAAATAAACTGCGCATCAGAAGAATGTCCTTTCTCATAAAATGATAAAGCAAGCGCAGGATCACCTTCCGCAAAAGCGATTTCACCCAAATAGTAATTTGATTCCGCAGGAGAAATCGAAAGTTGAGTCTCTAAAAATGCCTTAGCTTTAGCATAATCTCCAATAGCGAAATAATCCTTTCCAAGGTTGTTCGCGCCAAAGGCAGACATTGCAAGGATGGCAAAAAAGACTGATAAAAGATTCTTTTTCATTCGAGGTAAAATTATAGGTTATTTGTTATTCTTTTACTTGTATAAGCCGCATGGGACTATTAGCAGGGACTAGACCTAACTTAAGAATGATCCTTTGCCCTCGTTCACCGCATACAAAATTCATAAATCCAGAAGGCAAATAACCAGGCACATCGGTTATTATCATATATAAATCTCTGGAAAAAGGATATTGCTTCGTGATAAGATAAGCTGGATAGGGCAAGTAACTATTGTCTTCTCTTGCCTCATCAAAAGGACTCACAGACATTACGCGAACACGATCTGTAAAGCCATATTGCGTCGTATCAGCATGATTACTAATCCAATTAACACCAATAACACCGAGTGCATTGGGTGTTTTCGCGACGTAATCAATAACAGCTGAATTCGTATTCTGAGCAAAAGCATTAGGAGACTTAATTCTTGAATAAGTTACAGAATCCTGCATGTAGCGAACCGTACTTGATTGAGCATTGTCAAATACAATTAGAATGGTTCCAAGTTTGGAACCTGGATACAATTGATCCCAAGTACGGATTTCACCATTTAATATTTGCCGTACAGATTTTACTGTAATAAGCAAATTAGTATTGTTTTTATTTGTAATTAGTGCAATTCCGTCAGTTGCTGCTTTCGTCGAACGAGGAAGTAACTTCTTTTCGCGCAGCATCTCTTTTTCTTGAAGCGTAAGATCTCGAGCTGCTAAAATCAAACGCACACTATCCTGAAAAAGAAGTTTGAATGCTTCTTTTTCACTAGCATAACGAACATCAATTTCCGCATCCTGATTAAGTCCTTCAAACACGTTGGTTTGCTCCTTCATCATTGGCACGAAACATTCATCAGCAATTACTTTTGCATAGCCACCAGTCGTTGTATCAGTCCGCTCTGGTCTTTTAGAATAACTGCATGCCAATAAAAACAGCAAAGTGAATAAAGCCAATAATGAGGCAACTCTTTTCATTCAAATAATGATGTTAGACGTTTCTGCTAAATAACAAGAATAATTGCACAAAAGAATAAGCATAAAATGCTTTTTTAATTTTTTAACATATTAAACACCTGCCAAGCTCTAAAAAACGCATATAGCAAGAAAACAATCCCCAACCCAAGACGAATTGGATCTACCAGATTTGCGAAGAAACCTGTAAAAACCAATAAATAGAACATGCCTAGGAAAGCAAGCGTCATAAACAAGCTCCAGACAATTTTGATATTGAATTTATTCATTTGCTCGTTTAAATAAGTTTAGAGAAGAGAAGGTTAATCCCAACGGAACACACTTCTCTTCTCTAGCTTTAGTAGAATCCAAAAATTAAGAACAGTATATTAATTGTTCAATTTAAACAGGATAGGTAAAACATAGTATACATCAACCGCGCGCCCATTTTGACGTCCTGGAATCCAATTAGGCATTATTTTTACAATACGCATCGCTTCTTTATCACAAGATGGGTCAAGTGATCTCATTACTTGTACATTGGAAACAACCCCCTCACGATTCACAACAAATCTTACTGTCACACGTCCTGCAATACCCATATTTTCGGCTTGAGCCGGATAACGTAGATTTTCATTGAGAAATTCCATCAAAGCTTCTTCACCACCAGGAAACTGGGGCATTTGCTCAGGAACATACGTCGGCTCATCTGCCTGTACTTCAATCTTATGATTATCCAAGTCGATAATATCAACACCATTTACTTCATCGTCTCCCTTTACATTAGCAATTGAGATTTGAGATTTGGTATTTGATAACTCATCCATGGTCATAAGTTCTTCGCCTTCTTCAATCGGCTCTTCTGTGATTACCGGTGCCGTGAACTTAACGGTACTTTTCAAGGGCGGAGTTGGGGGAACATCTTGAACACGTTCAATGTTCTCTTCTTTCACACGATCTTCTAACTTCGCTAGATCGGCCATAATCGTACGATCTTCCATCTTTTCATGTTGAGCCGTCAATTTCTT
>DBTL01000080.1 GCA_002307035.1 Bacteroides sp. UBA1317 | reverse complement strand
GTATCAAGAACGGGGAGCACTTCATTTTGCACAAAATATTTGAGTGTGTGATTACCTTACTAGTGCGAGTTCAACAATTCGATTGATTCTCTTCTCGCCACCAACAACATCGAGGCAGTCAGTTGAAAACGGTGGATGTAATGCTGTAAGAATGTTTGCGAGAAAGGTTCACATCGAGATACATCAGAGGCATTATAAAACACAAAAATACCTCGACCAGCATTATCGCATATGTTGTTTATTATAAATTAGATATAAGTCGAAAGAATTGCTTTCTAATGGCTAATTTATGAACATTAGAACGGGGGGTGAAATCTTTTGGCTGGATTAGGAATTAGATGGTGGATTATATTTCTGTTTATGGATATTGCGGTTCTAGGGTTTAATTTAATTCCGGGTAAATTTCCACTCGATACTGTATTACAAAGCCTGACTGTTCCGCTTCGTACAGAAGACAATCGGATAATGGCTCTAACTCGTGACGGCGATTATTGGAGAGGGATACTACTGTCAATTCGTGATGTGAAATCTTTTGCTAAAATCCAAGAAAATGGCGGAAGTTTTACCATTACTACGCAAGAATTAGAAAAAGATACAAGGCCCGTTGACTTCAATTTCTTTATAATAAACGCCAAGACCTTCACGGGGCTTTATCAATACTACCACCACTCTGCTAGCATAAATGCTTTTTGTTATATCGTTAAAAAACATTACGACCAGCATCGCAAAGACGCAATGGATGCTGAAATTCGTGAGTTAGGAGAAAATCCATCAAATAAACTGAGGTTATCGGTCATTGAGAAATATAAAGGCAAACTGAGATATCAAACCTTGATGCGACCGGAAGGATTTGAAGCATGTTTAGCTGCGCTGAAAAGAATCAAACTACTAGAGTTTCAATGCGCAGAATTTAAGCCAGAAATTGAGGAATATAGACCTTTAAGCGGTCTAGCGAAACGTATTACTCATAAAATTATTTTTCAAAATGATAGTGTAGTAGGGCAGATTGTTGCTCCGATTAAAAGAATGATAGATCGGAAAAGCCTTTTAAAAGCGAGGGCAATAGGGATAGATAACAATGATATCGAGCAGATTTATAAGCTTGAAAATGACTTAGCTACCTTAGCTACTTACGACTACGATCAAATGGCCCGTGGTGTACAATTAGATTCTAATAACTTACCGAAAACGATCAATGACTGCCAAATTACACTTGCGTTGTTAAAACTCGCAGAAGGTAAAACAATGAAAGCTACCCTTGAAGCTACTGTTTTACATGAGGCGGAAGAGATCGAAGACGATGAAGATGAGGTCGCAGAGGTGTAATGATGAATACGTTCAAGAAGTCGATACAGCTTCGTATTGCCATCGAAGTGTTTTTGATCGTATTTGTAACACTTATAGCCTTCTCAAAATATTTTCCACCATATGTGGACTTCTACGAAAAAAAGCTACAGGTTCCATTATTTAGCGGTTTTTTAACCTTGGGTAGTTTTTTATTATCGGTAAAAACATTTATTGTTATTAAACTTAAAGAGGGCATATACGAATCTCCTTTGTATAAGAAAAGGTTCGACCATGCTCAATCAATAAACCGAGGAGAAAAGCTCCATTTATACGATCCTCTTAAGAAATTGAGCGGATATTTGATTTATAGTGTTTTTGCGGCTCTCATTACTTCAATTGTTCAAATTGTGGTGGGTTCTTTTTCCTTTCAAATAACAGTAGCATTCTGCTTAAGCCTCTCAGCAATGACAATGACTTTGGTTTTGTTTGCTTGGTGGGAAATTAAAGCTAACCTTGAATGTTGGTTTGATTTGCTGGAAAAGGAAGAGGATGACTCAAATGCATAGAAATAAAACTATCGTGCCGAGTTCTAAGTAAGATCGAAAGTTACTAAATTGCAAAAACTCCATGAGGGCTAGAACTCGAATTACCGATATTACGAGAACCGACTTGATTAAGTTCTATGGAGGTGCAAAGAACTGTGTCGTAATACCAGATATTGAAGACGCCTCGCTCCACCACTTAGATGGAAACACAGCGAACTCCGTGTTTCAGAATCTACTACCCGTTGGCCACCATCTGCACGCCAAACTGAAGGCAAAAAAGCAAAATTGGAAATTAGACGATAAGCTAAGTAAGGCAAAGCTGACATTCCGAGCAAATGAGCATTTTAAGATTGGTTATCCCACACGATCCCTTGGGTGTATGCGTCTTGCCTACGCACTTTATGCACATTATCAGAGAGATAAGATCGTGCGAAAACAAACTTTGATCTTGGAATTGAATTCAGCTACGCACGCCCTCTATTTTCTTCGTCGTGCAGCTAGGTCATGCCATTTTGACATTCAGAATGAAAATAGTCTTATTTTTCTGCAACTAACCTACCTCCTTAATAAGGAATTGAGATCGACTTTAAAAGTAAGTAAAAAAATTCCTCGCTATCCCGTCGGCGAGTTATTTATTGAGTTAGGATCATGGCTCAATGAGCTAGGTCACCCCAACGAGGGAGTGCAATTATTGAGGATTTGTAAAGAATTAATGATACTGATTAAAGATTTGGGTTTTAACGACCTTCATTCAGTCGCTCGTTACCAAAGACAGATAGCGAACGCTTGTGTTAGTGCTGGCGGATACGAAAAGGAATATAGGGAAGCGCTCCAGATTGCAAAAGAATTAACTGGCAGCGATATAAACAATAAGTGTGCTACGCTTACAATAGAATTAAGACATCTAATTTCACGTTATGCATCTGGCAAGGAGAATACTAATTTCGAAAAGTTATATCATCACTTATTATTTGATAAAGTACCGAAGGTTCAAATTCACGAACCGCATGGCACAGATCAAACCTATTTGGAGTTAGAGGCTCATTTATTGGTATGCGACAGTCTATGGCCTCGACCATTCAAGCTTAAATACCAGAAAATGATGCTTGGAAAACGCATTAGGAAACTTCTGAAACTTGAAACCGACCGACGCATTAGCGTCGTACTAGATCAATTTACCATAAAAGCTGTGAGGAGTGCACAATTTAATAATGAATTTCAAGAAATGGAAGAATTTTTGCAAACGAGAAAGTTTCCGGTATTAAACAATAAGTCAAAAGATGCTATCCTCGCTTTTGCTGAAAGGCTCAGCACGACAGATTCCTATTGGGAGGATAAATGGGGCAAGTGCCAACTCAAGTCTTGAATTGTATCATGGTAGATGGGGGCGGTGTGTAGATCCCACGAGGTAGGTATGTTAACGGAGTGTTATGAGTTTCAAAGATAGTTTCCCCGAATATCAGTCATATTCTAACGCCCCATTGTATTACTCAAGCGTTCCTAAAGAGATGCTTGGGCCACTTAAAGGATATGTCCTCAGATACTGCGAGAGCGACAAAAGCTTGCAGAGATTCTGTCAATACCTTGCTACTCTAATCCCTTGCGAGCCTACTGGTCATTGGGGGCGAGGTTTTCTTTTGGAAGAACTTGATGACCTATTTGGAAAGATTGCTAACGGTAAACTCCCTAAGTTCATGGATGCGTTACAGTATTTTGTTGGAAATTGGGTGCAATCAGATGATTTGGAAGACCTCAACGAATTGTTTGCGTTACATAACTTTGGATACCAAATTTCATACAACATTTTATATGGCGCTGAATGGAGCCTTCGTGAAGAACCACACCAAGTTAATAAGTCCATTGCAGATGCAATAGAAGCTGTTGAGGACATCTCGGCGCAAGCTAAGAGACATCTCGAACAAGCTAAGGAACATCTAAATAATGCACATGATGATCGCTCCCGAAAAGATGCCCTTCGAGATGCAATGTCAGCGATGGAATCCTCTATTAAAAAGGCGGCGATTTTTTTCTCGTTA
>DBTL01000150.1 GCA_002307035.1 Bacteroides sp. UBA1317 | reverse complement strand
CAACTTCGCGAAAGTGAAATGTGGAGAACAGGTGCTGTTGTTCGTAAGCTGCGTCCGGAAAACAATTAATTGATTGTCTGGCAATTCTAAATACTAGGGGGGTGTCCGTTGGGGCATCCCTTTTTTTTGTTTGTATGCAATGTTTTTCTATCTTGTACGTCTTATATTTAAATATCTACTAATATATAAGAGTATGAAAAGAGCATATTACATCGATTTATTGCGAATCTTCCTCACAGTATTAGTCTTTTTCCATCACTCGGCTATTGCATTTGGCGGTTCCGGAGGCTGGTATTATGTTAGTCAAACGCCTACCTCGGGAGCAACTCAATATGTATTGTCTCTCTTTATGTCGATTGATCAGTCCTACTTTATGAGCCTTTTCTTTTTTATCTCGGCACTTTTTATGCCAATTTCGTATGATAAAAAGGGTTTTGCCCGTTTTCTAAAAGAACGTTTGGTTAGATTAGGAATCCCGCTTTTGGTTTATACTGCACTGATTCATCCTACTCTTGTTTATTGGATACATCTTTATTTAGATAAAACCGACGCTTCTTGGGTGAGTTTCGTTTGGATGATGGATATGCACTATGCAGAGCCTGGCCCAATGTGGTTTGTGTTGACGCTTCTGTTCATTGAAACGGTTTATGCTCTTTATCGTCGTTTCTTTGCCGGCACTTTATCTAAATTGCTTCCTGATAAATTATCCTCAACAACAGGGATATTCTTGTTCATGATTGTGACAGGCCTTGCAGCCTATCTGATACGAATGGTTTATCCGGTCGGTACATCTTTTTTTGGCTTGCAGTTTGGTTTTTTCTCTCTTTATATTGGCATGTATCTTGTAGGTATTATCGCTTGTCGCCGTAATTGGATGGAACAATTAACTCTGAAAGGAGCTACCCCTTGGTTTACCTTTTCGCTTATCTGCATTCCTATGCTAATGATTGCAACAAGGACAGAAAATGTTACCCCTTTCCTTGGAGGGCTTAATCTGTCAGCTCTGTTTTATGCTATGTGGGAACCGGTGATGTGTGTGGGTATTAGTTATTTTCTATTGGCCTTTTCTAAAAAGTATTTCAATAGGCCGAATAAGTTTATTCTCATTCTTTCCGATGATAGTTACACTGCTTATATTATTCACCCAATGGTGGTAGTATGCTGTACTTTCTTAGTTGAGCAACTCTCCGTTTCACCTTTAGGAAAGCTTGCTTTAGTTCTGCTTATAGGCATTCCATGTTGCTTTATAATGTCTCATTTGCTTAGATTAATACCGGGAATGAAGAAAGTCTTTTAATGGCTTTCTTTTACTAAGAATATTTAGGCTTTTGATTCGTCAATCATTATAGGGCATAATGTATGTCATGAAGATGATTTATAACGTAATGTTGCATTGAGATATATTATTGCATAATATATTCTATCCTAATTAAACGTATTTACACTCTGTTGGCAGTCGCTTATCACTTCTCATCTTTATCTTTCATAAATATCTCATTCATTGACCTCTTGATACAGCGTATTATATCAATATTTATTAGTTAAAAATACATGCTGTAAATATTTGAATAATGCGAATAAGCGTTATGGCAATTTTAATAAAATAAGAAATAATAGATGTTTAAGATGTACATGATCAACAGGAGATAATTAGCATTGTATTAAGAATTCTTATTTTACTTATATATATGATTATAGACATATATTTAGTCTAATAATTATGTTTAATATATGTTGCTTTTATGCGTGCTATTATTTATCTATATCATTATATTATTTCTATTTTTAATTAAAATTGATATAATATTGCATTATATTATTTCCTTTTGATATTAAACAGTATAGTGTCTGTTTTATATAAATATTTAAAATTAAATAAATTAAGCTTTATATTCTATCAATAATGATTCTTTTTGCTCTATAAACTATAAAATTCATTTATTTTAAGATTAAATGGCTAATATCATTTTTATTTTTTGCTTTTAATTATTATATGTTATATTTTTGCATAGTATACAATTGCAATTGTTTATTATAATTTTATGAAATATTATTAGGATATAATCCTATAATATTAATTACTTTTTTTAATAATATCGCTTATGAAAAAAACGGGAATTACATTATTTTGTATGTTTCTGAGCATCGTTGTATTTGCTCAGTTAAAACCTATAAAAGGTAGTATTATTGACGAGACCGGGGAACCGGTCATAGGGGCTTCGATATTGGTGAAAGGTACAGCTACTGGCACGACTACTGATGTCGATGGACGATTTTCTTTAACCGTAGCCACGGGCAAAGTTTTGATTATAACATACATTGGATATGAACGTCAGGAGGTAAAAGCTCAGAACGGGATGAGGGTGAGAATGAAAAGCACGACAGAGATCCTCGAGGGAATTGTTGTAACTGGTATGTCTCGTATGGACAAACGTTTGTTTACTGGGGCAACAGATAAGTTAAATGCTAGTGATGCCATGCTTAATGGTATTCCTGATATTAGCCGTTCACTGGAAGGCCGCTCTGCTGGAGTTTCTGTGCAGAATGTTTCAGGAACTTTTGGTACCGCTCCTAAAATTAGAGTGCGTGGTGCTACATCTATATATGGTAGTTCTAAACCGCTTTGGGTTATTGATGGTGTGATTATGGAAGACGTGAGTGAAGTAAGTGCCGATGATCTTTCTTCCGGAGATGCTGAAACGCTTATTGGATCAGCTATAGCCGGGTTGAATTCCGATGATATAGAAAGCTTTCAAATATTGAAAGACGGTAGTGCTACTTCTATCTATGGTGCGAGAGCTATGGCTGGAGTAATTGTTGTTACCACAAAAAAAGGTAAGGCAGGGCAGAGCCATATAAATTATACTAGTGAATTGACCTATCGCCTGATACCTAGCTATCGGAACTTTAATATCTTAAATTCTCAGGACCAAATGGGAATTTATAAGGAGATGAAAGAGAAAGGCTGGCTAAATTATGCCGAAATAGCTAATTATGCTGAGAGTGGTGTTTATGGTAAAATGTACGAATTGATGAATACGTACGATGAAGCTACTGGTCAGTTTTTATTACGGAACGACGTAGAGAGCCAAAATGGCTATCTAAAAAGTGCGGAAATGAGAAATACGAATTGGTTTAAAGAATTATTTAATGAAAATGTGACGCAGAATCATTCAGTAAGTATTTCATCTGGAAATGAGAAAGCGAGTTACTATGCATCATTGAGTGCAATGATTGATCCGGGTTGGTATAAAGAAAGTGAGGTAAATCGATATACTGCCAATTTGAATGCAAACTATAGGGTCTTAGATAATGTCACGTTCAATATGATTGCTGCTGCTTCGTATCGTAAGCAAAAAGCGCCCGGTACACTTAGTCAGGACGTGGATGTTGTTTCAGGCAAAGTGAAAAGGGATTTTGATATAAATCCGTACTCATATGCTTTAAATTCTTCTCGTGCGTTGGATCCATCTGTTTACTATACAAATAATTATGCTCCATTTAATATCTTGCACGAACTGGAATCTAATTATATTGACTTAAACGTATCAGATCTTAGATTCCAAGGTGAACTGAGATGGAAGGTTATACCTGAATTGGAATTGAGTATGCTAGGGGCAGTTAAATATTCTGCAACCTCTCAGGAACATAATATATTGGATGATTCAAATCAAGCTGAAGCATACAGGGCAATGGGCACTAGTACCATTCGTGATGAAAATCCACTATTGTACACAGATCCCGATAATCCTTATGCGCTACCTATTTCTATATTGCCTAATGGAGGTATCTATAAAAGAACGGATAATCGCATGAATGGATATGATTTCCGAACAACAGCTAGTTGGAATCATATTTTTAATGGAGTACATATATTGAATCTTTTTGGTGGAATGGAATTGAATAGCACTGACCGCGAGAAGAGCTATTTTAATGGTTGGGGTATGCAATATTCTAAAGGAGAAATACCATTCTATGTGTATGAGTTTTTTAAGAAGGGAATTGAGGATGGCACAGATTATTATTCATTAAGTCATACCAAGGTTAGAAATACAGCTTTTTTTGGTAATGCAACTTACTCATACAGAGGAAAATATACCTTTAATGGAACTTATCGTTATGAAGGTACTAATGGATTAGGTAAGGCTCGTTCATCTCGTTGGTTGCCAACTTGGAATCTGGCTGGTTCATGGAATGTGCATGAAGAAACCTTTTTTAACTCACTGGAACCAACATTATCACATCTGACCATTAAGGCATCTTATAGCTTAACAGCAGATAGAGGTCCTCGTGAGTATGCCAATTCTACAGTAATTATAAAAGCATATAACCCATATCGTCCATTCTCTAGTGTAAAAGAATCAGGTTTATATAAAGATGAATCAGAGAATAGTGAATTAACTTATGAGAAAAAACATGAGTTAAATCTTGGTTTTGACGCAGGCTTTTTAAATAATCGTATTAATGTTGCTTTCGATTGGTATAAGCGAGATAATTTTGATCTAATAGGACCTACGGTAACAACTGGTACAACGGGTGATGTTGTTCGATATGCGAATACTGCTTCAATGCGTTCAAATGGAGAAGAATTTACGGTTTCAACAAAGAATATTGTATCCCATGACTTTAAATGGTCTACGAATTTCATTTTTTCACATACAAAGAATACTGTTACTGATTTGATGTCTCAGGCCCAGGTCATTGATCTGGTTAAAGGTAATGGATTTGCGATGAAAGGCTATCCTGTTAGAAGCTTGTTTTCAATACCTTTTCAAGGATTAACTGAAGATGGCTTACCTACTTTTACTAACGAGTCTGCTAATTTGACCATTACGGATATTAATTTTCAGGAACGTAATAAACTCAGTTTTTTGAAATATGAAGGCCCCACAGATCCTACTATAACAGGTAGTATGGGCAATATATTTTCGTATAAAAATATGAAACTGAATGTATTTGTAACATACTCTTTCGGAAATGTCGTTCGTCTGAATGATGTATTTGACGCAAGATACAATGACTTAACTTCAATGACTAAAGAGTTTAAAAATCGTTGGGAAATTCCGGGAGATGAAAATTATACCAATGTGCCTGTTCTTGCAAGCAGGCGTCAATATTTAAGCTATCCATCTTTGGACGTTGCGTACAACGCATATAATTATTCAGATATACGGGTTGCAAAGGGAGATTTCGTAAGAATGAAAGAGATCTCTTTGGCATACGATTTCCCTCAGAATTGGTTAAGGGGAACTAAAGTGACAGATTTGTCTTTAAAATTGCAGGCAACTAATCTGTTTTTGATTTATGCTGATTCTAAATTGAATGGACAAGATCCTGAGTTTTTCCGATCAGGAGGTGTTGCTGCTCCTGTTCCTAAACAATTTACGTTTACACTTAAGTTAGGATTTTAATATAATAGTTTATGAATATGAAAAATATATATAGCGGCGTTTTATTATGCATGGTTGCTTTGCTTGGCTCCTGCGATGACTATTTGGACACTTTGCCGGACAATAGAACAGAGATTGATACTGAAGATAAAGTAGGGCAGCTGTTAGTGTCGGCTTATTCTTCAAAAAACCCGAATATGCTATTTGAGATGGCTTCTGATAATACAGATAATATGGCCAACAATTACTTGACATACGATAAATTTCAGATGCAGGCTTATCAATGGGATGATATAACTGAGGTTAGTGATGACGAAACTCCTCAAAGCCTTTGGGAAGGTTATTATACAGCTCTCTCCACGGCTAATATAGCATTGGATGCGATTGTGGAGTTAGGGAATACTTCCACATTGCAAGCCGAAAAAGGTGAAGCCTTAATGTGCAGAGCGTATGCTGATTTTATGCTTGCCAATATCTTTTGTGATGCTTATTCGGAGTTGACTGCTAGTAGTAAACTTGGACTTCCTTATCCTACAGAACCTGAAACGACTGTTTCTCCCTTATACGAAAGGAGTACTTTAGCTGAATTATATAGTAAAATAAATGCCGATATTGAAGAAGCGTTGCCACTAATAGATGATGCCTCTTATTCTGTACCCTCTTACCATTTCAATAAAAAGGCAGCATATGCTTTTGCGGCGAGATTTAATCTGTATTATCAGAAATATGATAAGGCAATAGCTTATGCTACTAAAGCTTTAGGAGAATCTCCTGCTAGTGTATTAAGAGATTGGTATTCATGGAATCAGTTATCTCAAAACTCTCAAATTAGACCGAATGCTTATGTCGATTCTGACGTTCAGGCAAATTTCTTATTGCAAAGTGTTTATTCTTTGTGGGGAGCTATTGGGGGAAATTATTCAACCGGTAATCGTTATGCGCATGGCTCTTATATTTCTAATAATGAAACGATAGGTGCTTCTGGCCCTTGGGGACAGAATAAATCAGTCCTTTACTACAGTGCGTTTAGCAATTCAAGTTTACCTAAAATAATTATTCGTAAAATCGGCTATTACTTTGAATACACAGACTATTCAAGTGGCATTGGCAATGCGCACTCTGTTTATTCAGTGTTTAATGCTGAGGAAACTTTGCTTTGTAGGTCAGAAGCTTATGCTTTAAAGAAAGAATATACTAAAGCTGTTGGGGATATCAATACTTTGCTTAGTGCTTTTTCGTCAATTAATGGAATTACATTAGATGAGATAAAGGCTTATTACTCGGCCATTGATTATTATACTCCTACGAGTCCAACTGTGAAGAAAAAATTCAACACCGATTTTACTATTGAGGTGGAGACTCAGGAACCTCTTTTGCAGTGCATTCTTCAGCTCAGAAGGTTGATTACCTTGCATGAAGGTTTACGTTGGCAAGATCTAAAGCGTTATGGCATTGTTATTTATCGTCGTACAATGAATGCTAATATGAAAGTCGGCGAAGTAACCGATTCACTTGTCGTGAATGATCCTCGTCGAGCTATTCAATTGCCGCAAGACGTAATTACTGCCGGTATTACTGCTAACCCAAGATGAAAATTAAATAAATAAGTCATTATGATGAAAAAGATATTTTTTGGAATATTAGTGCTTACTCTCCTTTTTTCGATCACTAGCTGTGAATCGGGTGATGAGCTAAGCTCCGATAGTATTTTTGATACTACGCCGGTTGTTAGGGATTCTTTGGAACAGTGGTTGCTGAAGAATTATACTTACCCATATAATATAGATTTTAAGTATAAAATGGAAGACATTGAATCTGATATGGACTACAACTTAGTGCCTGCAGATTCAGCTAAAGCTGCAAAACTTGCTGTTATAATAAAGCACCTCTGGCTCGAGTCTTACGATGAAGTGGCCGGTGTTACTTTTACTAAAACTTATGTACCTCGTATCATTTATCTTGTAGGCTCAGCAGCTTATAATTCAAATGGAACAATTGTATTAGGTACAGCAGAAGGTGGGTTGAAAATCACACTTTATCTTGTAAATAATTTAACGCAGAGTTGGATTGAAGATCCTGAGATTCTTAACTATTATTATTTTAAAACGATGCACCATGAATTTGGGCATATTTTAAATCAAAAGAAATCTTATGATGTTAGTTTTAAGTTAATATCCGAAGCTTCTTATGTTAGCGATGATTGGTATTTGTATTCTGATGAGGAAGCATATCAACGTGGTTTTGTGAGTCCTTATGCTCAAAGTGAGCCGAATGAAGACTTTGTAGAGAATCTTTCAATATATGTAACATATTCAAAAGCTCAATGGCAGGCTATACTTGATGCTGCAGGTGATACAGGAAAGGCAATCATATTGCAAAAGTTTGCCATTGTTAAAACATATATGAAAGAGTCCTGGAATATTGATCTGGATGAGTTGCGCGATGTTGTTCAAAGACGTCAGAGCGAAATTGGAAATCTTGATTTGGAAACCTTAAAGTAAAAAAATAATGAAGAAAATAATATATGCATTACTAAGCTTCTTTCTGGCATGTGGCTTTCAATCTTGTGCTAACGATGAAGAAGAGGTGTTCGATAAATCGGCTTCTGAAAGAATGTCCGAAACCTTGGCTAATTGTAGCGATATTCTGCAAGCGCCCAAAAATGGCTGGCTCCTAAAGTACTATGCCGGTACAGGATACTCTTATGGAGGGTATAATATGATTGTTTCATTTGCCGACGGAAAAGTTACTGCAGCTTCAGAAATAGCTTCGCCGGATGCGGTGTATCGCTCGTCGTATGCTCTAGTTAGTGATCAGGGGCCGGTACTTAGTTTTAATACTTACAATCCTATTCTTCATTTTTTTGGTTCACCATCATTCGGCTCTTTAGATGGATATCAGGGGGATTTTGAGTTTGTGATAATGAGTGCATCTGCAGATTCTATTGTGTTGAAGGGGAAAAAGTGGGCTAATAAAATGGTAATGACCCCTATGGCCGAATCGACAGATTGGGAAACCTATTTGAATAGCATTGTTCAGATAGAGAGTGAGAACCCATATGTTGATTATAAAGGAGTTGTGGATAATAAGAACGTTAAACTATCATTTTCGGATAGCTGGCATGTAATATCTGTTGAAGTGGGTGACTCTGTTGTGTCTACGCCTGGGTTTATTTATTCACCTACAGGAATCACCTTTTATACTCCGGTTAATATTGCAGGGCATTCTTTTGAGTCGCTAACATGGAATGCTACTGATACCATCTTTTCGGGAAAAGCAACTGATGGTACTCTGGGAAGTTTTAAAGTCTACATCTCTCCTGAATATAAGAAATATCTTGGGACATGGTCTGTTGATATAAACGGAACTTTATACTCTATGCTTGTTTCTGAAAAGACTCCGGGCCAGTCATTTATTGTAAGTGGGCCTGAATTGCCATTTCCATTTGTGGCTACTTACAATAGTGCTGATGACAAGATTTCTATTACAACACAAACTGTCGGTGAATATGATGGGTACATAGTTAAACTATGTCCGTGGGATGCAGAAGCTGGTTATCTTACTCAGACTGAAGGTATTGGTATGGAATCTAAAATAACGTCTACAAGTCCTTTAACACTGTCATTCAGTGATAATGGTGTGTGGTCTAATTATACCGTAAATTCTTATATCTTATATCTGTTTGATTCTGCCGATGATTATATTGGTGCATACTCGGGAGGAACTTATCAATTCCCATATATAAATGGAGCCGTAAAAGATAATTAAAAAAGATTGTATTATGAGAACAATAAGAAAAATAGCCAATGTGGTTTTAGTTCTGTTTGTCTGTTTTTTGACTTTCATCGGATGTGACGACGAGGGTGGATTGGATGTGGCTGATAATGAGTTAGTAGTTCAAGAAGTTGCTCAGACAGATTTGCCGGCGGCAGGAGGTAGTGGAACTATTACGGTTGTTGCTGATCAGGCATTAGAAGCTATTGCTGCTGATAGTTGGTTAACTATTTCAGTTTCAGGAAGTATTGTAACTATATCTGCTGGAGAAAATCCCAATTTGACTGGTCGTTCTACCTATGTCACAATTAAGGCTGGAACAAAATCTACTATTATTGCTGTTACGCAATATGGTGTTTCTGTATCTAAAGATGCAGGTGATTTAAAATTTGGAACGGACGTGGCTGATTCTTTGGCTATTAAGTTCAAATCAAATATACCTGTTGCATTTGAATCTTCTACAGCTTGGATCTCTTATTCTGTGCAGGGAGATAGCGTGAAGGTATTTGTTGCTAAAAATTCAACAGGTGTGCCGCGAAAAGGCTACTTACGTTATGCTTTAGGAAATATAACTGATTCAATTGCTGTGACGCAGGCATCTATAAATGATTATATTGGTACATGGCGAATTTATGGTTATAATGCTTCAGGCACTCTTAAAGCATATTCTGCAACAATTGCCCTCGGTACTGATGAAAGTACTCTTATTGGAAGCATTGCTGGCTTTTTTTCAGTGAATTATACTTTTGATAACGGATGCATTATTCTTAGTGCTGGGCAGCAAACAGGTACTTATGGGTCAGCGTCTTATCCTATTTATCTATGTCTTGGTAGCTCATCGTCTGGTTATCTCAGTTGGAGTAGTTCTGTAGAGTTTGAGGCATCTCCATCGACAATGGATAATGCGATTGTTTTTGCTGATAATGGGTCTTGGTCTGGTTATGTTGTTGATGAGATTTACATGTATGTATTTAAAGCTTCTCCACCTTCCTCAAGTACGATGTATGGTACCTATTTGTATTTGCAAGAACCATTTATGATAAAGCAATAGTAAAATTAGACGGTAGGGTAATTAGGCATTTTTTAATTTCGGACATTAAGAGGGTGGATGAATTTCTAGACATTCACCCTCTTAATTTCATGCATTTTTAATTTTCCCTTCTCTCTCAATATACTCAAACAATTTCTTGTAGAAGGTGTGCGTGCCCAATGTAGAAGCATCGCCTAAGATAACGAGTTTCATGCGGGCACGGGTGATGGCTACGTTCATTCGTCTCAGATCACTAAGGAAACCGATTTGTCCATCGGCGTTGGCACGTACCAAGCTGATGAAGACGACGTCCCGTTCTTGACCTTGAAAGCCATCTACGGTGTGAATGGTGATTTGACTGCGGAAGGGGCGAAAGAAATTACTGCGTTTTACTTCGTTGCGGAGGTATTGCACTTGGGCCTTGTAAGGTGAGATGAGCCCGAAGTCGATTCGTTCACTTAGTATTCGCTCTTCTCCTATTCTTTTGATGTATGTCTCTAGCTCTAAAAGTAGTAGTTCGGCTTCAGATTTGTTGATGCGGCCGAAACTCTCGCCTACAAACTCTTCGTGAAACTCACAGGCGGAGGTATCGATCCACTCTAAGGGGCTATCAAAATCGAGTATGCTACGGTTGTGCACTTCGGGGGCGGCTTTTATTTCTCCGCCATAAAACCATTCCGAAGGGAAGTGCATAATGGCTTCGTGCATGCGATATTGTATCTTCAGCAAAGATACGGCAGTGGGCTTTGAAATGGCTATTTTTTCCATTAGTGTATTGTCTAACCCTCCTCTGGCGGCTTCAAGGCACTTAATGGTTGGCGGTAGCTGACAGTGATCGCCTGCCAACACCACACGGTCTGCTTTGCGGATGGCTATCCAACAAGCTGCTTCTAAAGCTTGTGCCGCTTCGTCAATGAACAGGGTCGAAAAATGACGGTTAGCAAGCACCCGATGATTGGAACTGACCAATGTAGAGGCAATGACACGTGCTTGAGAAAAAATATCTTCGTTGATGAATATTTCTATTTCTGTGGCTCGTTCTTTTAAGCGATTAATGCGGTATCGGATGCCTTCGCGTTCGGAGTGACTACCTCTACGGAGCTGGCTGCCCATTTCACGAACTGATTTGCGAATACTCCATAGCTCGGTGTAGGCCGGATGACTCTCAAAGCGACGTTCATAAGTGAAAGAGAGCATCTTGTCATTCACCCGGGTTGGATTGCCAATACGCAATACGGGTACGCCTCTGTCTACTAGCTTTTCGGCTATCCAATCGACAGCTGTGTTGCTTTGGGCACAAACCAATACTTGGTTTTCTCGTTGCAAGGTCTCGTAAATAGCTTCGACGAGAGTCGTTGTTTTCCCCGTTCCGGGAGGGCCGTGAACAATAGCGACATCTTTGGCTCTCAGTACTTTGTTCACTGCCTCTTCTTGTGTGGTGTTCAACCACGGAAAACGTTGAGGGAACACTTCCCGATTACGGGGAAGAAGGTCGCCAAGGAGAGTCTCACGTAGTTCGGCAAGCCGATTGTTTTTTGCCCGAAGCACGTCGGCTAATGCTTCAAACATGGTTCGGTAACTAGTTTCGTCGAAATAGAGTTGTACGCCCAGATGATCTGTTCCCTGTATATCCATTTGTGCTGAGATATTGGGAAGAACGACGACCATTCTTTCTTCATCGGCATAACTAACTTGTGAGGTGAAGTTGAAATAACGTATTTGTCCGGAGGTATCTTGTGTGAAGAAGCAAACCGGACGTCCGAACTCAAAAGAATGCTCTATGTCTTTATCCTCTTTTCGTTCTATCTCAATAACCAATTGATTCAGAGAATTGTAAAAACTTCGACCTGTTGACACAGGATACCAACATTGGCCCCGTTTGACTTTTCTACCTATGCCCATGGTTTGAGTTTGCCGACGAAACTCTTCTTTTTCGTACTCGTATTCCATGCGCAAAAGAAGTTGCTGTTGCTGCAGATCGGAGATAGAGTTGAGAGCGTTTTTGTTGTTCTTATTCACTTGTATGCTGTGCGAGATAAGTTGCAAAGGTATTTATTTATTCGATGAATAGTTATAAAAAATATCCTTTTTGTTAAACATTACAGGTTTTTTGCTCGTTATAATGTAGATTTATTAATTACGCATAGAGTTTATCAATAAAATAGAAGAATAATGGTACACGATGAGAAGATGTTAGAGGGCTTTTATGCCTCTTATTCCCGAAAAATAGAACAGGCAAAGCTAATTTTAAACCGTCCATTGACTCTTGCGGAGAAGATATTGTATGCTCATCTTTACAATGAGGCGGCTTTACAATCTTACGAGCGTGGTGAGGATTATGTTGATTTTCGTCCCGACCGTGTAGCGATGCAGGATGCCACGGCACAGATGGCTTTACTACAATTTATGAATTCCGGCAAAGAACAGGTCGCTGTTCCTTCTACAGTGCATTGCGATCACTTGATTCAGGCATACAAAGGAGCTAAGGAAGATATTGCTACGGCTACGGAGACAAACCGCGAAGTTTATGACTTTTTGAGAGATGTTTCTTCTAAATATGGTATCGGCTTTTGGCAACCTGGAGCGGGAATCATCCATCAGGTAGTACTTGAGAATTATGCTTTTCCCGGCGGTATGATGGTAGGAACTGACTCTCACACTCCAAATGCGGGTGGTTTGGGTATGGTGGCTATTGGTGTTGGCGGTGCTGATGCGGTAGATGTGATGACCGGTATGGAATGGGAACTAAAAATGCCTAAACTTATTGGGGTAAAACTAACCGGAACGCTTAATGGATGGGCTTCACCGAAAGACGTGATACTAAAGTTGGCAGGCATTCTCACAGTAAAAGGTGGAACAAATGCTATTATAGAATACTTTGGCCCGGGCACAGCTTCTCTTTCGGCTACGGGTAAGGCAACAATATGCAATATGGGTGCCGAAGTGGGGGCTACAACTTCACTTTTTCCGTATGACGAACGCATAGCGGCTTATTTGAGGGCTACCGGACGAGCAGTCGTTGCGAATATGGCTGATAAAGTAGCTGCCGATCTTTGCCCTGATGCAGAAGTGGTTACTAATCCCACTGCTTTCTATGATCGGGTGATTGAGATTGACTTATCTGCTCTCGAACCTTATATTAATGGACCTTTTACTCCCGACGCAGCTACTCCTATTTCTGAATTTGCTGCAAAAGTGAAAGCCAATGATTATCCTCGTAAAATGGAAGTAGGACTAATAGGATCTTGTACTAATTCTTCTTATCAAGATATCGGCAGAGCGGCTTCAGTGATGCGCCAAGCTGTGCAGCAGAAAGTGAAAATTGCTTCTCCGCTCATCGTGAACCCCGGCTCGGAACAGATACGTGCTACTGCGGAACGTGACGGAATGATTGATACGTTTAAGCAGGCCGGAGCGGTGATTATGGCCAATGCCTGTGGCCCATGTATTGGTCAGTGGAAGCGCCATACAGATGACTCTACCAGAAAAAATTCCATCGTTACATCGTTTAACCGCAACTTTGCGAAACGTGCCGATGGAAATCCAAATACATTTGCTTTTGTTGCCTCCCCTGAATTGACAATGGCTTTGACCATTGCCGGCGATTTATGCTTTAATCCACTGACGGATACATTGTTGAATGAGAATGGTGAGCAGGTGAAGTTGTCAGAACCAAAAGGGGATGAACTACCTAACGAGGGTTTTGTATCAGGCTTAAGTGGCTATCTGGCTCCTATGGGCGATGGGGCAAAGATTTCAGTTGACCCTCAATCTCAACGTTTGCAACTTCTTGCTCCTTTCGCTGCTTGGGACGGTTACGATTTACTGAATATGCCTCTTCTGATTAAAACTCAGGGCAAGTGTACGACAGATCACATCTCAATGGCAGGTCCCTGGCTTCGTTTTCGCGGGCATTTGGAAAACATCTCTGATAATATGCTGATGGGAGCTGTTAATGCATTCAACGGTGAGACAAATAAGGTTTGGAATCGATTGGCGGATTCTTATGAAACGGTATCGGCTACTGCCAAACAGTATAAATCGGTGGGCATATCCTCTATTGTAGTGGCCGAAGAGAACTACGGAGAGGGTTCTAGTAGAGAACATGCTGCCATGGAACCTCGTTTCCTGAATGTAAAGGTGATTTTGGCAAAAAGCTTTGCACGCATTCACGAAACAAACCTAAAGAAACAAGGTATGCTGGCTCTGACATTTGTTAATAAGGAGGATTACGATTGCATAAAAGAGCGTGATTTTATTTCTGTCGTGGGACTTAAAGAGTTTGCCCCTGGAAAGAGCTTTAAAATTGTAGTGCAACACGTAGACGGCAGTCAGCACAGCTTTGAAGCGCAACATACATACAATGAGCAGCAGATAGCTTGGTTTAAAGCGGGCTCTGCACTAAATACAAAATAAAGATATGAGTAAGATTGTAAAACACAAAGACGGTAAGTTGTTGGTGCCCGAGAATCCTACCGTTCCTTTTATTACGGGTGATGGGGTAGGGGCGGAGATAACGCCCGCCATGCAAATGATCGTTGATGCAGCGGTACGCAAAGTGTACGGCGGCAAACGACAAATTGATTGGGTTGAGGTATTGGCCGGAGAAAAAGCTTTTAAGGAAACCGGTTCTTGGTTGCCTGATGAAACAATGCTCGCTTTTGAAGAGTATTTGGTTGGTATTAAGGGGCCTTTAACCACTCCTGTGGGTGGAGGTATTCGTTCTTTGAACGTGACTTTGCGACAAACACTCGATTTATACGTTTGTCTGCGCCCCGTGCGCTGGTTCCTTGGTGTTGTTTCTCCGATAAAAGAACCTGAAAAGGTGAATATGTATATCTTTCGTGAGAATACTGAAGATATTTATGCAGGGATTGAATGGGAAGCAGGCACGCCGGAAGCTGAAAAGTTTTATCGCTTTCTGCATGATGAGATGGGAGTCTCTAAAGTGCGTTTTCCTGAAACATCTTCTTTTGGAGTAAAGCCGGTTTCTCGTGAAGGTACAGAGCGATTGGTTCGTGCGGCTTGCTTATATGCCATTGAACATGAATTACCTTCAGTAACATTGGTGCATAAGGGAAATATAATGAAGTTTACGGAAGGTGGCTTTAAGAAATGGGGATATGAATTGGCGGAACGCGAGTTTGGTGAATACATAAGCAGCGGCAAGTTGGTTATCAAAGATTGCATAGCCGATGCCTTTTTGCAGAATACATTACTTATCCCCGAAGAATATTCAGTGATTGCCACGTTAAATCTGAATGGAGATTACATCTCCGACCAGTTGGCAGCTATGGTAGGAGGAATTGGTATAGCACCCGGTGCAAACATTAATTATAACTCTGGTCATGCTATCTTTGAAGCGACTCATGGCACAGCACCCAATATCGCAGGGAAAGATATTGTTAACCCTTGCTCACTTATTCTTTCGGCTGTGATGATGCTCGAATATTTTGGTTGGCAGGAAGCTGCTGATCTTATTGTTGAGGCTTTGGAACAAAGTTTTGCTGATGGACGGGCGACCAACGACCTGGCCCGATTTATACCCGGAGGAAAGGCTTTGTCTACTTCCACTTTTGCTAAAGAAATAACAGAGAAAATAGAAAAAAACAAATAACCACTAAATGAAAAAGGATATGAAGAAGGAATACATCATATACAGACTTTCGGAGGACATGAAGGATGCTACCAGAATAGACAATGACTTATTTACCAAATATGATGTAAAGCGTGGTTTGCGTAATGAGGATGGGACAGGAGTGCTTGTCGGCTTAACCAAAATAGGTAACGTAGTGGGCTACGAAAGGGTTTCAGGTGGAGGCCTGCAACCGATTCCCGGAAAACTTTACTATCGGGCATTCGATGTGGAAGATATCGTACATAGTATTGTGAAAGAAAAACGTTTTGGCTTTGAAGAAGTCGCTTATCTGCTCTTGTCGGGTAATCTTCCGGATAAAGAAGCACTTGCTTCTTTCTCGGAATTGATCAATGACAATATGCCATTGGAACAAAAGACGAAAATGAATATTATTGAGCTGGAAGGTTCAAACATCATGAATATACTGGCTCGTAGTGTACTCGAATTATATACTTTCGATCCTAATCCGGATGATACATCACGGGATAACCTGATGCGCCAAAGTGTAGAATTGATCTCTAAATTCCCTACTATCATAGCTTATGCTTATAATATGTTGAGGCACGCTACATTTGGACGTTCGCTACATATTCGTCATCCGAGAGAAAAACTGTCTATTGCTGAAAACTTCCTTTATATGTTGAAGAAGGATTATACAGAGTTAGAAGCTCGGACACTCGATCTGTTACTTATACTTCAGGCCGACCATGGTGGTGGTAATAACTCTACGTTTACCGTTCGTGTCACTTCCTCTACCGGAACAGATACTTATTCTTCTATTGCAGCCGGTATCGGATCCTTAAAAGGTCCACTTCATGGTGGAGCAAATGTTCAGGTTGCCGATATGTTTCATCATCTGGAGAAGAACATTCAGGACTGGACAAATGTAGACGAAATAGATACCTATTTTACACGGATGCTCAATAAAGAAGTTTATAATAAGACGGGTTTGATCTATGGTATCGGTCATGCTGTTTACACCATCTCAGATCCACGTGCAATCTTGTTGAAAGACTTAGCCCGTGATTTGGCCAAGGAAAAGGGGAGAGAGCGTGAATTTACTTTCCTGGAGTTGCTAGAAGATCGTGCTATTACTACCTTTGCTAAGATTAAAGCTAATGGCAAAACGGTATCGAGCAATATTGATTTCTACTCTGGATTTGTGTACGAGATGATAGGGCTGCCACAAGAAATATATACTCCGCTTTTTGCTATGGCACGTATCGTTGGCTGGTGCGCACATCGCAATGAAGAGTTGAATTTTGAAGGAAAACGCATCATTCGTCCTGCATATAAGAACGTGCTTGATGTAGCTGATTACACTCCTTTAAAGAAAAGATAAGGAAAGTTTTCCCCCATATAAAAGCCCAAGCTTTCTATTGATTGCTTGGGCTTTTCGTTACTTAAACCTTTGGTTTTGGCAATAATAAAGGAGGAAAGCTTGTGGCTCCCCTCCTTTATTATTGTGTTTTGTTTTAATCAGTTCTGTGTGAATTCAGCATCTGCAACAATATCTACGTTGTCGCTGAGAACTGCTTCGGGGAATTTTGCTCCAATTCCGAAATCGGAACGTTTTACAGAACCTGTAATTTTGAATCCAACAGTTCTTTTCTTGTTCATCGGATTAACTACCTCTCCCAGATACTTAACGGTCAGAGTAACGCTTTTGGTTATTCCGTGCATGGTTAAGTTTCCAACCATCTTGTAGGTGTCCTTTGATAATTTCTTGTTGTAGTTACTTGAAAATGTAAGTGTAGAGTACTTTTCACTATCAAAGAAATCAGGGCTTTTCAGGTGCTTGTCTCTTGCCTCTACATCCGTGTTTATACTTGCTATTTGGGCAGTAACTTCTACTTTAAGATCACTATGATCCGGTTTCGTTGTAGTGGCCTTTATTGTGAAATCAGCAAATCTACCACTAACTTCAGAGATGGTCATGTGCTTAATAGTAAATCCTAAGCGTGAGTGCGCAGGATCATTCGTCCATGTTTGAGCGGTTGCTATTGCAGTTAGTGCGAATAGCATCAAGGTTGCTAAATAATACTTTTTCATATTCCATTCATTGTTTTGATTTTATAATAAACAGATGCGTGTTTCTTTTGTTTCGTTGGAGGTACAAAAAATGATCTCTGCTATGGAAAATCCGGATATTATTCATAGCTTTGGCAAAGTGAAAATGTAACGCTAAAGCGCTGATAATGAATGCCGACGTGCTCGAAAAACTAAAGATACTGGCTGAATCTGCTAAGTATGATGTTTCCTGCTCTTCCAGTGGAACCAACCGCTCCAATCAAAAGGGTGGACTGGGCAATACTGTAGGTGGATGGGGCATTTGCCATAGCTTTGCTGAAGACGGGCGCTGCATTTCTCTGCTAAAAATTATGCTTACTAATCATTGCATCTACGATTGTGCTTATTGCATCAACCGGCGTAGCAATGATCTTCGTCGCGCTACTCTCTCTGTATCCGAGCTGGTGGGACTTACCATTGAATTTTATCGTCGCAACTACATCGAAGGGCTTTTTCTTAGTTCCGGTGTGGTGCGCAATCCTGATTATACGATGGAGCGTCTTGTGCGTGTGGCTAAAGATCTTCGTTTAGTGCATCACTTTAATGGATATATTCATCTGAAAAGTATCCCGGGCGCCAGTCGTGAATTGGTGAATGAAGCCGGACTCTATGCCGACCGCTTGAGTGTAAATGTAGAAATTCCCAATGAAGAAAGTTTGAAACGTCTGGCTCCTGAGAAGGATTTCAAGAGCGTGTTTCAGCCCATGAGGTATATTCAGCAAGGAGTATTGGAGAATAGTGAGGAGCGGAAGAAATTTCGTTATGCGCCTCGTTTCGCACCGGCGGGACAGAGTACGCAGATGATTGTGGGAGCAACCCCCGAAACGGATAAAGATATTCTCCATCTTTCGTCTGCTTTGTATGAGCGACCCAGTATGAAGCGTGTTTATTACTCTGGATATGTGTCGGTTAATACCTATGACACTCGACTACCTGCTCTCAAACAACCTCCTTTGGTGAGAGAAAACCGCCTCTATCAGGCCGACTGGTTGATGAGGTTCTACGAGTTCAAAGTAGACGAAATAGTGAATGATGCCTATCCCGATCTTGACTTGGAACTAGATCCTAAGTTATCGTGGGCGTTGCGTCATCCCGAACAGTTTCCGGTAGATGTGAATAAGGTTGATTATGAGATGCTGCTTCGCGTGCCCGGCATCGGTGTGAAGTCGGCCAAACTGATTGTTGCCTCCCGTCGTTATGGTCGATTGGGAAGTTATCAGCTTAAAAAGATCGGGATTGTAATGAAGAAAGCACAGTATTTCATCACGTGCAACGAACTCTCCGTTCGCACGGTCAACGAGATGGCTCCTCAAGTCATGCGGCAGTTGCTGGCGCCTTCTCCTCGTAAAAAGACAGATGAGCGTCAATTACAACTTACCTTTGCCGACGAATGATAGTCTTTCTATACGACAAAACATTTGCGGGTTTGCTCACAGCCGTGTTCGATGCCTATTTCCGAAAAACGTTTCCTGATGTTCTGCTTGCTGAAGGAGAGCCGCTGCCTCTTTTCTGCGATGAAGTGTTTACGGTTTGTACAGACGAAGAGAAGTCTACCCGTGTGTGGAGCGGCTTACAAAAGAAACTTTCTGTGTCTGCTCTAGCCTGCCTCACTACCTGTTGGTTGTCAGAATTACCTGAGATTGATGCGTTGTTGTTTCGCTACATCCGTAAAGCGATAGATGCTCCTCGTTCCATAGAAGTAAACTTTGGTGATCCGGATGTGCTCGAACTGTCGAAGATATGGAAGAAAGTAGATTATGAACGCACCCGTGTGATGCAGTTTGCCCGCTTTCAGAAAGCAGCAGACGGAACCTTTTTTGCTGCTTTCGAACCCCTATATAATGTATTGGCACTTGCCATTCCTCACTTTACAGATCGTTTTGCCGATCAAAGATGGGTTATCTACGACCTCAAACGGCAGTATGGTTACTATTACGACCTGCATTCCGTTACCGAAATCACTTTCGATAGCGAAGCTGCACACCTCGTCAGCGGTATGCTCGATGAGAGCTTGATGGCCGAAGATGAAAAACTCTTTCAGAAACTTTGGAAAACCTACTTCAAATCCATTGCCATCAAAGAACGTACCAACCCACGTCTGCATAAGCAAAACATGCCCGTTCGTTTCTGGAAATACCTTACCGAGAAGCAGCGATAAACGATGCGATTACCTCACTCCAAGCAGTTCCACCTCAAAGATCAGTGTGGAATACGCCTTAATATTACCACATGCTCGGGTTCCATATCCCAATTCATAAGGGATGTAGATCATCCAACGTGAACCCAGCGGCATAGCCATCAGTGCATTTTGCCAACCTTCAATCACCTCCTTCACCTTAAATGTCTCCGGCTGTTTGCGTTTGAACGAATTGTCGAACTCTGTTCCGTCTATCATCGTGCCTCTGTAGTGTACTTTAACAGTACTTTTTGCCGTAGGCACAGCCCCACTACCTTTTAGAATGACTTTATATTGAACCCCGGATGGTAGCTCCATCACTCCTTCATTTTCCAGATTCTCTTCCAGAAAGCGGATGTTTGCTTCTTTGTATGCTTGATGTTTTAAGCTCATAAACGATATATTATGTATAGAAAAGGGCGAGTTTTTTTCGCCGTTGTTTCGGAAGCCAAAGGTAGTAAATTTTGAAAGGAATTCACAAAAGGCACTATATTAATCAAGACTCCTTGTGGAGGTATCAAACGCAATGCCCTACTATTGCTCCATCATTGCCCCACTACTTCGTACCAAATATTAGAACCCGAAATTCCATTTTTCCTCAATAAAGATTTGGATACCAACTCCGTTAAATCGTTTGTTGCAGTTCTTTTAGATATAGTACTTATATTACTTTGCCTATAAACAGACTGGCATTGCTAAAATGTGATAAGAGTGAAAACGCTACAGACCCATTAATACATATTCCTCTGCTGTTTTTACGCTAGCATAGAAATAGCTCAATGCGGCAAGAAAAGCTTTTTGAATTTCACTGGCGACAACCGTTTTGCCTTGAATATCCAAATCTTTTGTGGCACAAGCATCACTGATTATCGTAGTAGTGTAGCCAAAATCTTTTGCAGCTCTTACGGTGGAGTCAACACACATGTGCGTCATCATGCCGCAGACAGTTAAATCTGTAATTTCGTTGGATGTTAAGTAATCCAATAATCCTGTATCTCTAAAGCTATTGGGATAGTTTTTGATGATTACTTTTTCTCCGGCAATAGGCGATACATTGTTATGGATTTCTACCCCTGTTGTGTTAGGCACAAAGAATGTGGAATCAGAACGAGTCGAAAGGTGTTGAATATGAATGATCGGTAGTGCTTTCTCTCGAAATAACCCGAGTATTTCTTTTGCTTTTAAACTTGCTTGCAAACTTCCTGTTAATGGGTTGACTCCATTCTCGAAGTAATCGTTCTGAATATCTATGATGACTAGCGCTTGTTTCATTTCCATAGTCAATATCTATTTTATTGCAAGCAAAGGTACCGTTTTTTAGTGATAAGATAAAAGTTAGTCTACCTAATTTCGTAGTAAGACTAAGAAGCTGTTTTGAATTTACCTTTTAAATTCTATTGTAAGTATTCTTTTTATTTACCTCAATTGGAAAATCTGACGAGATGAATACAAACCCTATTGGGAATCTTTTTCTCTTGCCTAGGTAGTTTCATTCAGTTTTATAGCCTATAAAACTTTTGTTTTTAATAGATTGAAACTAATCGTTTTATAGTGAAAAAACTTTTTGTTTCAAGGTGATAAATATTTAGTTTTATTACTAGGAAACAAATGAGAAGTGTACTTCCCTGTGACTTTTACTGAATTGAGTCAGTCGCAAGAACATTACTATCTTCTATATTGTTCTTTTAAGATATATGGATATAAAACTTGTAATTTATGGAAAAGAAAACATCTTGTCTGATTTTATCAATGATAGCGTTTTTGTTTTGTTTTAATGGGAGTGTTTATTCACAAACAAAAAGTAAGGAAGATATGAAAACAGTAATAGGAGTAGGAAGTAAAGTTCCTACATTTTCTTTAAAAGATCAGTTCGGTAAGACTTTTGATATTGATGCCGTGGTAGGTAAGAAAAATCTGGTGATTTATTTCTATCCCAAAGATGATACTCCCGGTTGTACGAAGGAGGCTTGTGCTTTTCGTGATCAGTTTGAGGTCTTTGCTGATAAGAATACAATGATTATTGGCATTAGCGGACAGTCGGTAGAGAGTCATCTGGAGTTTGCCAATAAGTACAAACTGAACTTCACGTTGCTTAGTGACGAAGGGAATAATGTTCGCAAACTGTTTGGCGTGCCATCTAGTGCCATGGGAGTAATTCCGGGCCGCGTCACTTATGTGGTAAACAAAGAAGGCAAGGTTGTCTTTATGTTTGACTCTCTCACGAAAGCGGAGCAACACGTTGAGGAGGCTTTGCGAATCATTAAAACGCTGGACTAAAAGATTGATTGAATTTCCTGTCTAATCGCTAACACTCAACGACTATGAAGATAGCAATCAGTGGAGCTAGTGGCTTTATCGGTAAGCATCTTACGGCTTTTCTCACAGGGCAAGGACATCAGGTTGTTCCCTTGGGAAGGGCAATGTTTAGGGAGAATATGTCCGGACAGTTGATGCACGTATTGTCTCATTGTGAGGTGGTGATTAATCTGGCAGGGGCTTCTATCAATCATCGTTGGACAGCGGAATATAAAAAGGAACTTTACAGCAGTCGGATACATGTTACCCGAAAAATTGTTCAGGCACTGAATGGATTGAAGCAGAAACCATCTTTGTTGATTTCTGCTTCTGCTGTAGGCTATTATCCTACCGAAGGATGTTTTGATGAAGATTCAGCAAAACGTGGCACGGGTTTTCTGTCGGATCTTTGTTACCGATGGGAGAGTGAAGCATCAAAAGTGCCTCAGGAAACCAGATTGGTGATTACTCGTTTTGGGGTAGTACTTTCTCCTGATGGTGGGGCTTTGCAGCAAATGCTTCGTCCGCTACAGATGAAGATGGCTGTAACGATTGGTCCCGGTACACAGATGTTTCCATGGATTGATATTCGTGATTTGAATAAAGCGATGGCGCACATCATCGCTACGCCTTCGATCAGTGGGGTGGTTAACTTGGTAGCGCCTGAAATGTTGACGCAGGCTCAGTTAATGAGTAAGTTGGCTTTGAGACATGGTCGTTGCTTTAAGTTTACAATGCCTGCTTCTTTCTTTCGTTTGCTGTTAGGAGAGGCTGCCGAGTTTGTTACGAGAGGGCAGTGTGTAAGTCCGAAAAGGTTAGTTGAATCGGGTTTTACCTTTTCATCGCCTACTATGGATGATTTCTTATCCGATATAGACGTCCAAACGGTTGCAGAGCTGGACTTGAATCGATACATGGGCAAGTGGTATGAGATCGCTCGTTTTGATCATCGCTTTGAACGGAATATGGTTGGGGTTACTGCCGACTACATGTTATTGCCTGATGGTAAAGTCCGTGTAGAGAACAGTGGTTATATGAATGACTTTGACGGGAAGCGGAAAGTCTCTGTCGGCAAGGCAAAATTACCTGATATCAATCAACCGGCCAAGTTGAAGGTTGCTTTTTTCTTGTGGTTTTATGGCGATTATTATGTGTTGGAACTCGATAAGGAGCATTATGGTTATGTACTGATCGGTAGCAGTTCTGATAACTATTTATGGATTCTGAGTCGTACACCATTTCTTGCTAATGAAATAAAGCAGCACTTGCTAGAGCGAGCAGAACGCCGTGGATACGATATTTCCAAACTTATTTGGGTGAAACAAAAGTAACATTACTTCTTTAAGAAATGTCTTAATACCTGTATGGGCGCATACAGCTTCATGCATCCACTTTATGATGCTATTTATATTGAACTTTTTACTCCGAAAAATGTTTAAATAGAAAACCTACTCCATTATGAAAGCGTCGGTTTTATTGTTGCTGATCCTCTTTGTTTGCTGCCTGAAGGCACAACCTCAGTCGGCAAATAAAACTATTGACACAATCAAATCCAATCAAGAAGTTATTGTCATGAAGGAACTTACTCCTGAGGAAAAACGGGTGATTATCAATAAAGGAACGGAACGCCCATATACAGGTATTTATTATAAACATAAAGAAGCAGGCGTGTATTGCTGTAAACGATGTGGTGCGGAACTTTATCGTTCGGAAGATAAATTTGATTCCGGTTGCGGATGGCCCAGCTTTGATGATGAAATACCTAAAGCAATAAAACGTGTTTCTGATGCCGACGGAAGGCGAACAGAGATTCAATGTGCCCGTTGTGGAGCTCATTTGGGGCATGTGTTTGTTGGTGAAGGTTTTACTCCTAAAGATACGAGGCATTGTGTGAATTCTATTTCCTTGGAATTTGAACCGAAAGCTAAATAGAAAGCTTCTTTATTTGTCATTTCTCACTGGAAGTATTTCCCATAGCCATCGGGGTATGAGTCTCCAGAAGAAGACCAGAATGGCATATCGAAAATCGATTACAGCAACTCGTTTCTTTTTATCCAGAGCTTTCACAATACATCTTGCCACGTGATCCGTCTGCATCAAGAGCGGATATTTCCTGTCTTTTAGTAGGGCGGTTGCCGCAAATCCGGGACGGATGTCGGTGAAGCGTATATTGAGTTTTTCCAGATGATTTAATTGTGCCAATGCATCTATGTAGGTGTTCTGGAAGCGTTTAGTAGCCGAGTAAGCAGGTGCGGAGCCAAGTCCTTTGGTTCCGGCAATGGAGCTGATTACCGCCAGATGTCCATTTCCTATTGCTTTAAAGTAATCAAAAGCGCAAGTCACCATACGTATAAAACCTTCTACATTCGTTTTTGCAGTGTTGATTTCAATTTCAGGATGGAGACTGACGTTCTGGTTACCAATTCCCGAACTCAATAGAAAGAGATCCATCCCTCCCAATTTCAGAATGAGTTGTTGCAATTTCTCTGCTGCATCAGCTGCTGTAACATCGAGTGGCTCAATTTCTATTTGATCGGGAGCCAGAGAACGAAATTCCTGCAATGCCGCCTCTCGTCTGCCTGCTGCACCTACTCGCCAGCCTTTTTCAACATACATCTTAGCTACTTCGTATCCAATGCCTGAGGTTGCACCTACTATAATAATCCGTTTCATACAGGTTCGCTTTATTCTTTAATGATCAACCCCAGCAATCTGGCCAGTTCGACGGCTTGCATGGAGTTTACCGCAGCCCCCCGAAGTTCACTTCCATTAAGGCGTATTGCTGTGATGTCACAAGAAGATAGGTCGATGTATTTTAATGGCGTTAAGGAAAAGTCTGCTTCGGTAAAGTTACAATTATCCAATGCGACATGCTCTAGCATGCATTGATCGAATGCACATCCACGAAAGTCATCATTGATAAAGTTTGCCCCACGTATCTTGCTACTTGATAATAAGACATAAGGTGCGCTGCATTGGCTAAATGATACTTGATTGAATGTGCTGCCCGTTAGGTTTGTACCCATCAATTTGCAATCAATGAATGTCACCCTATTGAAACTACAATCTTGCAACTTGATGTTGGAAAAGTCACAATTCTTAAACTCTACGTCGCAGAATTGAGCTTTCTTAAACTCACACTCCCTGAAGATGCAACGACTGAAGATACAAGTTTGAAAAGACAATTGATCTTTCGCCATACCTGTTATAGTCTGGTTTCTAAAGAACAGTTCTTCTATCTCTTCGTCAAAAAGATCAATGGTGCTACATAAATTCTCATTCTCAGGAAGAATCTTGGGTAATCGGGGATCGGCTGTTTTCATCTGTTTTTTTCTTTTTTGAGATCTGAATATAGACAAAAGTAAGAATATCTTTTTGAATAATGTATATTTGTGGCAAGAACAATGCGAAGATTTGCAATGTTCTATTATTATCCTTTAATCATTAAAAGAATTCGGAAGATGAATACGAAATTGGTCATGTTTGTGTGTGGTATGCTTGTTGCCGCTTCTGCTTGGGCAGGGCCTTACGATACCGATACGTTTAGAACGAAGAGTAATAAAGAGGTAGTGATAACCTTCATTAAGCACGGTAGCCTGATGCTTACGTATGGAGGGAAGCATATTCAGGTAGATCCGGTGTCTCAGTATGCTGATTATGCCACTTTTCCTAAGGCCGATGTCATTCTAATCACGCATGAACATCCGGATCATCTGGACTTGAAAGCGATCCAGGCAATCACTAAAAATACGACCGAGTTGATAGCCAACGAAGCTAGTCAGAAGAAAATAGGCAAAGGAAAAGCGGTGAAGAACGGAGACAAGGCAACAATCTTAGGAAGTGTAACGCTTGAGGCTGTTCCGGCTTATAACACTACGCCTGAGAGAAAGATGTATCATCCCCGTTATCGTGACAATGGCTATGTGCTTACTTTTGATGGGCTGCGCATTTATATCGCCGGCGACACTGAAGATATTCCCGAGTTGAAGAACCTTAAAAATATTGATGTTGCATTCTTGCCTGTCAACCAGCCTTATACAATGACTGTAGAACAAGCTGCTAATGCAGCAAAAATGTTTTCGCCTAAAGTTCTCTATCCGTATCATTATGGCACTACCGCCATTGAAGGATTAAAGAATGAATTGAAATGCAATAGTGAAATTGAAGTCCGGATCAGGCAAATGCAATAAAAATGACGTGATTATCTTACCACGTCATTCATTTCATCTATGTCGAAAAAGATCGGATTCTATCTTATTTTCGGAAGTGGCTTCTTATTTTTTTGTAAGCTTCAGTATATAATTCCTCGTCTTTGCCTTTCAACGGGTAGCTTTTTGCGGGTAATATCGGAATCACTTTTACCGGATGATTCTTGGCATCGTAGATGTTGCCGCAAATAGAACTGAATACCTTTCCGTCAACAGGTTGGTAGTAAGGTTCTTCTACTGATTCCAAACCTTTATGACGTGGCTGGGCACCATGTACAAAGGCTTCATCATCACCATAAAACCCAAGTTTCTGTAGCCAGTAGTTTGTTTGTAATGACATGGATAGAACACACTCTATGGATGGATTCTGTTCTAATACCCATTCAATGTGCGACAGTCCTTTGATGGCTTTTTCTTCCGGAATAAGTACTCTTTTTCCTTTGGGAGCAGGTGTTACGTAATCATTGCAGAGGTTCGTGATATACATCTCAGAAGGCTTAACACTGTTGAGAGTGGCAAAAGTCAAGTGATTGAATAAGTTGCGTGCTTCCACGTTACGGCTACGTTCGCCGTGATCTTCAGGAAAACTGCGAAAATAATAGTCGGCAAACATGGCCACCTCTGTTGCCGTATCCGACCATTGTAGGTTAGAATCTTCACCTATTACTAATATTTTTGCCGGTTCTGCAGGTTTTAAGTCTTTTGATCTCATATCTTGTTTTAATTAATTCCATTGGGTTATTGGGGCAAAGATACGCTTTTATCTTATTAAACAATTCTACTTAATTCATTGTTTTACTTCTCAATCAGAGCAAGTTTGTTTACCCATACACTAAAAGATTGGAAATATGCAATCAGAACCTTTAAACGAAATGCTCACGAATGCGGTATTGACCGAAGAGCAACGAGCGAAATTATCACCTACAGATATATTAGATCTCTTAAAAAAAGGGAATAAAGATTTTACCGAAGACAACTTAACTGTTAGAAATAACACCCAGAGAATACGTGCTGCGGCGATAGGGCAATATCCTTTGGCAGTAGTACTTTCCTGTCTGGATTCAAGGGTTCCGGTGGAAGATATTTTTCATCGAGGAATCGGTGATCTGTTTGTAGCCAGAGTGGCCGGTAACATTGTCAATGATGATATTTTGGGTAGTCTTGAATATGCCTGCAAAATTTCGGGTGCTAAACTGATACTTGTATTAGGACACGAATATTGCGGTGCTATCCAGTCTGCTATTGACAATGTAAAGCTTGGTAACGTCACTACTTTATTATCGAAGATACAACCTGCGGTAAAAGCTGCGTCGAAGGTACTTAAAGGCAAGCACTCATCTTCAGATTCTGATTTTGAAAATCTTGTTTGCGAGTATAACGTACGGTTATCGATAGAACAGATACGGAAAATGAGTCCTATCCTCAAAGAGATGGAAGATGAAAAGGAGATTCTTATTGTTGGCGGTGTATATAATATGAAGACAGGGGAGGTACACTTCCAATCGACGGAAATGCCTCCTGCATAAATCTTCTGATAATTTTCAAATAGTGCAATCCAATGCGTTATGGCGATCTCTGATTGTCTTTTTTTTAGGGGATATTGCGTTGCTTGGCAAACCCTTCGTGCACCGCTTTCTCATCAAGTAAACTCATTGTGATAATGCCCGTTGCCAGAGCTGCAATACAGGTCCATAGTATGGCAGGAAGCGATATGCTAAGCATTTTTCCGAAAACGGATGTGGAAAGAACTCCACCCATTACCTGAAAGAATTCGATCGTGGAAACCAGTATTCCCATCTGAGCGACTGAGATGATGGCTTGCGGCACAATGTTTACAACCGGGAAGTTCATCCCAATACCCAATCCGGCTAATAACAGCGCTACTACCATGAGTGGCATTGAAATATCTGTGCCGAAGAACAAGAGCACTGCAAAACCGGCAATGGCAATAGAGAAATTGATGATGCTTGATTGGCGATATCGTTGAGAGCGTGAGACGATTACCCCGCCAATCATCCCACCAACTACCATTGATAGTGACATGGGTAGCATCATTATTCCCGAGAAAGACACACTTTTCTTCAATACAATCTGTAGAATATAAGGTATGTATAGTATAAGTCCAAATAGAGCGACATAGCCCATTGCTGCTGCAAGTGCTGCCTTTTGGAAGACTTTGTTCTTTAGTAGCCCTGAAGGCAGCATGGGCGAATGTGACTTTTGCTCCAATTTGACGAACCAAATCATTAAACAAATAGAAAGAGCGGCAAGGATGAAGAGTAAGGGAGATGTCCAAGGCAAGAGTCTTCCTCCTTCGGTGAGGCAGATCAAGAATGGGAAGATGGCAGCTAAGAACACTAATATGCCTTTTACATCCAACCCATTATTATTGGCATCAGCATGTTTAAGTAGTGACAAATGGCGATTTAATAAATAAATTGCGGCAATGCCAATCGGTATATTGATGAAGAAAATCCAATGCCATGACATGTATTCCGTTATCACTCCACCCAGTACAGGCCCTAGTAAGCTGGCCAGTCCATGCATTGACGCAAGGATGCCAATATATTTTGCTCGTTGCTTGGGAGGGAAAAGTTCCGCAGTAATGATAAATGTGCTCGAAGCCAGCGCTCCTCCACAAGCACCCTGTAGCCCTCTAATAGTAATCAGCATTGGCATATTGATTGATAAAGCACACAATATGGATGTAACCAAGAAACCAGTCATCCCCCATAAGATGACGACTTTTCGTCCAAAAACATCCGAAAGTTTTCCGGCTATAGGAATTGCCACTGTAGAAAAGAGTAAGTAAGAAGTGAATGGGAGCGAATAATATTCCAAACCCTGCAAGTCCTCTATGATTTTAGGCATAGCTGTTGCAACGATTGAATTGTCGAGTGCTGCAAGTAGCAAGCTCAACATGAGTCCCGCCATGATGGCAGGTATATTTTCTAAAGAATTCTTTTCTGCGTGCATCTTGAATAAGTCTTTTTAGAGTTCAGGTGCAAAAGTATAACTTGTATTGCACCAAACTTGCTCATTCTTGAAATTAAATTTTGCAATTCTTGCTATTTTGTCTATTTCCACCGAAAGTAGCTGTCCATGCTAAGTGTGATAAGATCTATTTAGTCCTCGTTTAGGCCTAACTTTCTAATGCGAGAAGTAATTGCTCTTCGGTTTCTCTCAAAAATTTCAGCTAATTTATTGATCGATTTGCCTTCAGCATATAATTTCTTAAGGTATTCATCAGCACTCTTCTCCCAAGGCAGATATGCATTCCCGTGTTGCTCTCTCATATCTTCTAATGTGTAGTGCTTATCTGTTGTCGGAGTTTGGCTTTTTATATTCCAATAATTAATAACTTGCTCTAACTTTTCTTTGAATAAAAGAATATCTTCTTTATCTAAAAAGATTTTCTCTCTTTTGTACTCATGCTCGCCTTCTCCTTTGCTCTGAGTAATTTTTAAATATTCATTTCCTTTTGGATCTTGTTTTATATCAAAAAAGAAGTATCCTTCTTTCAACAATGCTTTATAGCTAATAATATCTCTATCGCCCGCTGTCTCTGTGTGCTTAGGTTGCATGTTGTATCTATTTTTATTTTCTGGATATACTGATGGCCTTTATATTTTATCGAATGTTTCTCCCCATCCTTTGATATCTTCAGTCCATCCTTCTATTTGATTTCTCCATTCACTCCAGCATTTTGCTCTTTTCGTAAATGGAATGACTTCATTTTCTAAGTCATTTAATATCTGATCTTCTATCCAGTTAGCTTTCTCTAGTGCGTTAACGTAATCTTCTAATATAATAGTGCCCTTATCGTTGTCCCAATAATTAAATCGATTTCGTGCGATACCTTTAATATATAGTATTTTTTGTTTGATAAAAGGCATACCACTAACAGCAACGTAACTAGGAATTTTCTCTAGAAACAAGCAAAGACTTTCTTTAGTAACTCCATTAGAGTCAAATTTTACATTCTTTTTGTATGCGTCGTCGACACCATCTAGTATTTGTTCAACAGGAAATTGATTTATAAGATTTTTGATTTCACTTCTACCAAAATCAGTCAGAGCTGAAGGAGTTATTTTATCGTTTATGTACTTTATAATCATTTCTTGAATGTCACTTTCTAAGAGGGATAGCTTTTGTCTGTTTTTTATTTGCTTTTCTATCTGTTCTATGCTATCAATGTCATAGTCGTTTTCAGATGCATCGTTGGTGTCCATATGCTAATTGTTTACTATTATCTAATTTGAACAAAGATACGTCCTTCTATTATTTTAAGAAAATTTCTCGAATATAAATATCATTTTCATCGCAGGTTTTATCTTTTTTTTAATAATTTAAAAAACAACTTTCACATTTGAAAAGAAGCATTATTTTTGCATTAGATGAATCTTCATAGATAAATTTCAAAATAGAGAACCGATGAAAGAAGAAAATATAGAAAGCCAGCCATATATCGATAGTGAAGTAGAAAAGATTTTAGCAATAATAGAATCAGATGAACTCACTGCCTTTATACTTAATTATGCCTCTGCACATCCAGATTGTAAAAACGCTCTTTTACAAAGATTTTTGCCATTTCAAAAAGAGAACAAAGTCAATAAGAACTATGCGCTCGAAGTTCAAGAATGTTTTCAATCTCTTCCTTTCTTACAACAGAGCAGAAGATACAGCAGATATTACGATTCAGAAGATGCGATCGATTGGAAAGATTCTTTACGACAAATAGAGATCGTACTAAAAAAAGCAGAGATTTTTATAGAGCAAAAAGCTTTTGATGATGCAGCTACTATAGCTCTTCAAGTGATCCGTTCCATTGGTGAGAACTATATTGATGAGCAATATTACGATTACCTGGAAATGGATAACATTAGTTTTAACTGTGAAGTTGCGGGAGAGATATTACTAACTCTTGTGAAGCAGCCGGCAGTTAAGGTGGAACTAAAGACGTTAATTTTAAAAGAATTACAAGAAATCAATAAATTGGCTACTTATCAGGAATATAACATCTATGAGATGGATTCATTAATTGAAGAAGTAACTATAGAAGTACAAACAAGAGAGGAGGCGCTAGTGTATCTTGATGGACTTATCCAAGAGAGATTAGGAGAGCCTAATCTGTATCAATTGGTCAATCGTAAAGTTGAGATTTTACGATTATTGGAACGAACAGAGGAAGTTAACAGAACATTGGAGACGTATTTATATCTTTCTGAAATAAGAAAACAAGTAGTAGATCGCCTTGTAGATGAAAAGAAGTATAATGACGCCACCTCTTTGCTAGACGATGGAATTGAAATAGCCCGAAGAGAGGAACATTGGGGAACCATACAGCAATGGAACGAATATAAGCTCCTTATTTATGAACAAACGAATGATTCAGGGCATATTATCGATATATGCAAGCAAATGTTTATCTCAAAAGGAGGGGATATTAAGTATTATCATAAATTAAAAGAATATGTGTCTGTAGACGAATGGAAGTCGTTTCTCTCTACGTTGATGAGTCAGACGAAATTTAGTTTTTACGGTTGGGATGGGCAGCTAAATGAAGCTGATATATATGTAGAAGAGAAGGATTATGAAAAATTAATGGGACTTTTGCTCAGAACAACCTACAGTAAATTGGATGCCTTACTTCGTTATGCTCCTCATTTGCAGGATAGTTATTCGAATGAGATATTGGTGTTGATCACAGCTCAAATAAGCCAATATGCAGAACAAAATGTTGGAAGACAGTATTACGAGAGGATGGCAGAGATGTTGCGGAAAATAAGAGATCTGAAAGGAGGTATAGCAGTAGTGCGAGAGATTGTTGAGGGTTTTAGAGTCGTTTATAAACGCCGGCCTGCTATGATGCAAGTACTTTGCGAATTCTAAGAACAAACGGACTAATTCTGAAATCTGGTTTTCCCGTCGGAGCCTTACAATACCATCCATTTTTATGCTAAAGGTGGCTCATATAGCGTCACCTCTTTTACGATCTATAAATTAGGACTGAAAAATTAATTCACAACAATAGGTATAAGTATGAATAATGTTAGAAACTCTTACATCAAATTAAGTCCTGTAATGCTGGCTTTCTTTGCCATGGGATTTGTAGATCTCGTTGGCATTGCAACGAACTATGTGAAAGCCGATTTTGCACTGGATGATACTACGGCCAACTTGTTTCCTTCTATGGTTTTCTTCTGGTTCCTCATCTGTTCGGTGCCAACGGGTATGTTGATGAATAAAATAGGTAGAAGAAAGACGGTGCTATTAAGTTTAGTGGTAACAATGATTGCGCTACTACTTCCTGTGCTTGATTACAATTTTTACATCATGCTTCTTTCTTTCTCTCTTTTAGGAATAGGCAATGCACTGATGCAAGTTTCGCTGAATCCACTACTTTCGAATATTGTGAATGGTGATAAATTGGCCAGTTCGCTAACTTTTGGACAGTTCGTTAAAGCGATAGCTTCTTTTTCAGCTCCTATCATTGCCGCTTGGGCTGCCATGCAGTTTAATAATTGGAAAATGTTATTTCCGATCTTTATGGTTGTGGCTGTAGTGGCGGTTGTGTTTTTAGGTATCACTAAGATTAAAGAAGATGATGAGAAAGGAGAAACTTCTACTTTCACACAATGTTTTGCTTTGTTGGGCGACAAGCTGATTTTTTTCTCTTTCCTTGGCATCATGTGTCATGTTGGGATTGACGTGGGTATCAATGTTACCGCTCCTAAAATTTTGATCGAGCGTTTAGGAATGACGCTGGCTGATGCCGGATATGCAACCAGTATCTATTTTCTGTTTCGTACTATTGGTTGTTTCTCGGGTACTTTTATATTAGCAAAACTGTCTTCCCGGTTTTTTTTCGGTGTGAGTACATTGATCATGTTTGTTGCTATGGGCGGACTTTTTTTCGTAGAGAGTAAAACAGCGATTTATGTTTGTGTAGCGTTAATGGGATTTGGTAATTCTAACATCTTTCCGATAATCTTTTCACAGGCTCTGCTTCATCTGCCACAAAAGAAGAACGAAGTGTCCGGGCTGATGATTATGGGACTATTTGGCGGTACCGTTTTTCCGCTTATCATGGGAGTCGCTTCAGATGCCATGTCATCTCAGGTGGGGGCAGTAGTCATCATGTTGATAGGTATTATTTACCTCATTACGTTTACAACAAGAATAAAAAAAACAATTAATTAAATAGGAATGAATAATATGATTGTAGGTTTAGGAGAAGTTCTTTGGGATGTGCTTCCTGAAGGTAAGAAGTTAGGTGGGGCACCAGCCAATTTTGCCTATCATGTATCACAGTTCGGCTTTGACACATGCACCGTGAGTGCCGTAGGAGATGATGAACTTGGAGCAGAGATTCTTGATGTTTTTGCTAAGAAAAAACTAAAATGTTTACTTCCTTTGGTTGACCAGCCTACCGGTACCGTACAGGTACAACTGGATAAAGAAGGCATCCCTCGTTATGAAATAAAGGAGAATGTGGCTTGGGATAATATTCCTTTTTCTCCAGAGCTGGAAGAATTAGTCCGAAAAACTCAGGCTGTTTCATTTGGTTCATTGGCACAACGTAGTAAAGTGAGTCGTGAAACAATCAATCTTTTTCTCGATGCAATGTCTTCGGATAAAGATGTACTCAAAATCTTCGACATCAATCTCCGACAAAACTTTTATACCAAACAAGTTCTGGAAAATTCGTTTAAGAAGTGCAATGTCTTGAAGATTAATGATGAAGAATTAGTCGCTATCAGTCGTCTGTTTGGATATCCGGGCGTGGACTTGGAAGACAAGTGCTGGATTCTGATAGCGAAATATAATCTTAAGATGTTGATTTTGACTTGCGGAACAAACGGAAGCTATGTCTTCACTCCGGGTCTGGTTTCTTTTCAGGAAACGCCAAAAGTAAAAGTCGCCGACACTGTTGGAGCAGGCGATTCTTTCTCGGCTGCTTTTTGCGCTGCATTGCTCAAAGGAGTCAATGTAGCCGAGGCACACAAACTAGCTGTTGAAGTTTCAGCTTATGTATGCACGCAAAAAGGAGCGATGCCCGAAATACCGGAGGAATACAAGAATAGATTGAGATAGATTATTCTTTCTTTTTAAATATCAGATGCTCCATTAATAATACAGTTATAACGCCCATCACAAATCCGTTTGCCAAGAGCGGGCGGAGAATGTGTGGGATGGAAGCTGTAACCTCCGAAGGCATAAAGGCCACTACCAATGCAATCATGATAGGGAAAGCAACAATCATACAGCTATTGAAGTCCGGTAATGCCTGGTCTTGTGCAACTAACTGAAAAGCGGATGAAAGCTGTGTGGTCATGAGGTATAGCAGAATCACCCCCATTACAGGTTTGGGTATAGCCGACAAAAAGGTGATCACGCTTGGAAAGAACGCACACAGAATGAGTCCCGCCGCCGCCGGAATAAGCGTGTAGCGAGATGCACAGCCCGTGCTCATGATCACTCCCGGGCTAAGAGAGAAGTCAACAGGGCCGATTACTCCTGTTGCCCCCGAAAGCATATTCATAAAACCCGTAAAACGGAGTCCGAGACGTGTTCTTTTCTCCATACCACTTACCCCGATAGCCGTGCCAACTGACTGTACGGAACCCAGTTCATTGATAAAAAGAGCAATGTAGCAGAACAAGAACGAAAGCATTATGCCGGGATCGAAAATCAGATCGGGTATCAGAAAAGAACCTGTTGCAATGGTTGCTGAACTGTCTTCAACTTGCGGCGAAGAGGCATCTCCTATCAGGACCATGTAGAGAAGAGAGCCAATAAGCAGCCCCCACAACACAATGCTCGACTTCCAGATGCCTCGCAACAATTTATTTCCCAATAACATAAGCAAAGTCATGCACAAGGCGAAGCAGAGAGAGAAGAATGGATACGCCTTATCTGCAAACAAAAGATTCAGAATGGTAGGAGTAAGTGTAAAGGAGATCAGAGCAAGAATCACAATAATGATTCTGACCGTAAATACCTTCTGAAGATACTTCATCCATCCACTGAAAGAGATGAGCCACATGAAAGCTCCTCCACAGATAATGGCCGTGTATACCTCGGTTGCCTGAGAAGCCTGAGTGGAGATAACGCCAATCAGTAAGACGGCAGCCGGACCAATGACCACAGGCATTCTATGTCCAAAGAGTACTTGCAAGATAAGGCCTGCGCCGGTCAGAGCAAAAAGCTTTTGAGTGTAAAATGTGCGTTCGGCGATAGTATCCAGTTGAAAGTTTCCTACGACTGCACTAAGTATCAATACAATGGGGATCGTTATCAGAAACCATTGCATTCCATACATCAGCATAGGCCATGCGCCGGGTTTATCGTCATTTTTATATTTTAAAGGGGTGGGCTGAAAACTCATTTCTTTAATTATTTAGTTAAACAATAGCGATTGGGCTAGAGACTCTGAAGAGATCAAGAAGTACAAAGATATTCTTTTTGAGCAATAATCCGTCTGAATTCCGGGAGGTAATCCTGTGATTGTTTTTTTATTTTAGTTCACTCACACTAAGATTCATGGAACTTTTTTCCGGCTTCGTTTGTTTTTTTATAAAAATGAAAAGATGATGGATATAACACATGATAAGCAAAAAGGGATTTTTGAAGTAACAGTTGATGGCGTGGCTGCCCACCTGTCTTACGTGATAGTTGACGGAGCATTGGACGTTCGTCATACTGTTGTTCCTGAAGAGATCGGAGGTAGAGGTATTGCTTCTGCTCTAGTGAAATCAGCGTACGATTACGCTCTTGAAAATGACTATGTCCCCATGGCAACTTGTTCCTATGCCGTTGTGTGGCTCAAAAGGCATCCTGAATATAAGGGCAAGACAGGTGCTGACTATGCTGGTGAGGGCACATGTGCTCTGTGATTTATCTCCTCAAAGATATCTTCGGCACGCTGTTTTTGCCTCCTCTTTTGCGTTGGCTTTCAGCTTTTTTGCTTACTAAATCATCTATGCTTTGGTAGTTTTGCATAGCAAAGAGAGACGAAAAATCATCTTCAGCACCAAGTGCAATGGCAATCATCACCAATCCACGAAGCGACACTTCACCTTTAGATTCAAATCTGCGATAAGTTGGGAGAGGCAATTCCTGCTTTTGAGGCAACAAATTTTTGAGTCCAATTCATCTCTAATCGCCTTTGCTTAACTCGTGTAGCAATCGTTGTCAGGATAGAAGTCGGAGTTTTATCTAATAGTGATAATATATTGTTATTTATATCGTTATTCATAGTTTAAGTGATATTATGTTAGCTTTACAAAGCTAATGTAAATAATTGAATTACCCTACTATAGCATTGATTTTTGGCTTTCTCTTTGTGCTTACAGCCATCGACTTACCAACCTCGATAATATCACTTCAAATGTGCCACCTATATCACTCACAAATGTGCTAGGTGTATCCTTATTTGACTTCTATGAATGCACTAGGATTAAAAGTTTGATGTTCCAAGTATTTTACATAGCCCAATTGGTTGGTTTTCATCAGCGTATTGCCTATTCTGAAATCCTGACCGCCATTGTAATGTGTATGACCATAAATCCAACAGTCAATATCAGATTCCTTTATGAATTGTTCCATATCTACAACGAAAGCTGAGTTAATGGTACTTTCTATGAACCGTGGGTCTTTAAACCTTTCTGTAGGACAATGATGACTCACAACAATTTTATGGTTTGCAGTAGACACTCTTAAAGCTTTTTCTAACCAACTTTTACAGTTGTCGTGCAAGAAAGAATAATCGGAAGAAGTCATTCTTTTTTCATGTAAAATGATGAATCGACAATCACTTAATCCCATCTGTACAGACATAAGCTCTTCTTTTTTAATAACCGACCAGAGCGTAGTAAAAAATAGTTCTGTATTTTCTATGCGGAGTGACTGATTATTTACATATTGTACGTTGGCTCTTAACTTGTACTCATAATTATATAGAGTATTTCCAACATCAAATCCTGAATAATATTCATGGTTTCCAAAGACAATATATGTTTGTTCAAAATGATCAGCACACCAATCAAAGAAATCATGTTTTTCCCATCGCCTTTCAAATAAGGCAATATCTCCACCTAAGACAAGAACATCTGCTTCTACCTTTAACGGGTTTTCTCTCAAAAATGAAGAATTGTCTTTGAATTCTACATGTAAATCGGATGCATATTGAATTTTCATACTTTATAATCGAAAAACGTTTATTAGCAATTGTTCCAGTTCCTCCATGCTAATCTCTGCTAAGTTCATATACTTGGATATTGCTTTTGTGTTAATAGGGCTAACTTTTATTTTGTCAAGGAATTCCCTTAAATCATTCTTAATGTTTTCAGAAACGTCAAAAGTCTCTTCGTCTGATAATAGGTAAGAAACTCGGTATATATCTTTCTTATGCTTGTCTATGTCATCTTGATGTACAGCCTGACCATTCTGTTTTCGGAATAAATTATTGAGATAAGCTTTGGCTTTCAAAATAATAATAGCCTCTTTGTTTAAAACACTGATACCGTTTATTTCTTTTGTATGGCCGACTGCGTAATGATAATAGTCATCATCCATCAGGATTGCCGAGAAACTAGATAAATATTCTTCTGTTGGAATATGAACTAGATGAGCATCTTCGGGTATCTGGATAGTATCTGGTTTTCTAGAAAAGAGTTCTATGTAAGCAGGAAAACTAGGATCTGTAGGTTCTAAGAACCGATAATAACATTGTTTTCCTTCTTCACTCTCTTTAATTTGAGATTGACTATATCCTCCGGATCTAATGAAAGACCAGAATCTGCGTATATAATCTGTAGAGATCGCTTCACATACCATAATCATGTCGATATCCTTCGTTGCTCTACCTTGTAATGCGGCATCTTCAAGATTTAGATTACAAGCTGTTCCTCCAATAATTACATAATTTGAATTATAATCACCTAAGTATTCCCTTATTTTATCTATTCCTACCATTTCATTTTATCTATTAATATTCCCAATTCTTTTGATACACGTTCATCGTCCGAATTTTTATAACATAATGAGAGAGAAAGAGGGTCCACATCATCATCGATTGTCAATCCAATAGGATTGTAACTCCATGCTTCAATCCTATATTTCCCTTCATATTCATTTAATACGTTTTTTTGTTTTAATGATTTTAACATCGAGCTATTACGGTCAATAGCAAAACTAATTTGTTTCGAATTTGAGATAAAAGTCTGATGAGATAGAGCTGTATCAAATGTGAATTTTGCTGCTTTCTTAAAATCTTCAACCAGATAATCTGTATACCATATATGAACAATGGGAGAGTTCAGTTTTGTTAAAACCCTACCCCAAAGTTCTTTTCCTTGATAATTGAAACTCAAAAGCTTTCCACTTCGTCCTATATTACTGACATCACAAATATTAGCCTTTATCAGCTCGGCTATACAGAAAGAGACTGTTTTAGGAGAATATTGCAGCTGGTTGGCAATATCCTTTAGTTGTTTCCCATTTAAAGAATCCATTTGTAGGTGATATAATAGCAAGTATTGGGTGGAAGGCAAAAATTTTTCTACAGGAAGGATGCCAGATTTAAGTCCTCGTTCGTTAAGCAGTATGCAAAGAGATGGGAGATACACCTGCTTGTCGGGAACAATGAAATTTATTTTATTCGAAATTAGTGTCCTTCTACGTGATGAATCGAGAGAGTCTAATTTCAGTATAATATTGATTTTGCACACCTGATTAACTTTCTCAGCCATAGATGCGACTTGAGAAATATTGATTTGAAGCGTATCACTTGGATGAAGTATAAGGAAATCGTGTCCCTCTATTTCACATAGCTGCATTTGGAAGCTATTTTTGAGATATATAGGCAAGCTCTTTATAGCACTTTCCGCATTACCTTTATATTCATAAGTTATTCCCAAATTATTGCTTAAGTAGTTTTTTAGATTGTCATTACCCTTGTTTTGCATAATTTCTTGTATTAGGAAATTGTGCAAATATAAGGAAATATTTAGAAAGTAAGCAGATAATATAATGAATTTATATATAGATATTGGGAGGTTCCCGCGCCCCTACGTCAGAGTCTTGATTTCACGCATAACGTTAGGACATTGACCCTTTTGCTACCGACTTTACAAACTCAATTGGATGCTGGATAATCTTTGCCGTTTCCTCTACTGAATAACCTTGTTTCAGATAACGTGCAGCAATTACAGCCATCGACTCGCCAATCTCGATGATGTGATAGTCCGGATCATAAATACGAACTACGCGCTGTTTCCATTCGTGCATTTTGGGCTGGTGAAGATAGTTGATGTTTTCAAACGAGCTAAGTTTATCAATGAAAGCATCAAAATCATCCACTTCAAAATATAACTCCATATTGTGAGAACGTTCCTTGATGGAATCCTTTGGGAAGTCCGCCAACCAATTAAAATCCTGCTGAATACAGAATCCTCCACTGAACGTAACATTTCGACCAAAGTCCATTGTTACCTCTTGGTCAAACAGTTCTTGATAGAACCGCTTGGAACGATTTACATCCTTTACTGCTAAAAGAGTACTTACGTATCGCATGATTATATCATCTTTTGATTCTTCCATTCTTCGGCCGTTATGGAGAAACACTCCAAATCCATCATTTTACCGTCAAATCTTACTTCACATTGTCTAAGAGAGCCTTCATAATGAAAGCTACATTTTTCAATTACTCGACGAGATCGCCGATTACCGGGGTAGCAAGTACAGCTAATCAAATCCAAAGCTAATTTGTTGAGGCCGTATGAAACTACGGCATTGGCGGCCTCTGTCATAAGCCCCTTTCCCCAATGTTCTTCTGCCATTGCATATCCTATCATCATGGCCTTAGGGTTCTCACGGCGTGGATCCGGCATCAGTCCGATAGTACCGATCAGTTTATTACACTCTTTGAGGACAATCCCAAATATATTTTCTTGTCCAATGAATATTTGCTCCATGATTATTCTGGTTTCCTCAATGTTTTCGTGAGGCTTCCATCCGGCCGTAATTCCAACATTAGGATTACGACTGTATTCATAAATGTCTTCTGCATCCGACTCCTCAATGGAGCGCAGTAAGAGCCCTGCCGTTTCAATCTTTCCCATTTTGATATTTCTTTAAATTAGAAGATTCTTATCAAACTCATCAAAGTGTGTTATTATTGGTAGATCAAGCGACTCGAAGTTTTCGTTAGTCGATTTTACGATAATAACAGTTGGCACATTGCAATTAATTGCCGCCTGTATCCCTGAATAAGAATCTTCGAAGATAATTGATTTTTCTTTCTTTACTCCTAATCGATGAATCGCTTTTTCAAATAAGTCCGGATTAGGTTTACCCTTTATTGAGCCATCATCATAAATGATATGCTCTGGCTTAAAATAAGACAGTAAATTGAATTTCTCTATGAAAAAATCCATATTCGTTTTTCCCGAAGCAGTTGCTATTCCCATAGGTATCTTTTCAGCTTTCAAATATTCTAAAAGAGATTTTGCTCCGGGGGCAAGTTCCATTTCGTGTTTTAGACATTCTTTTCTATAAAGGACCTCTTTCTCTTCAATGAGTTGATTTACTTCCGAGTCATTCAACTTACGATTAAATAAAATTTCGAAAGTATCTTTCCCATTTCGTCCATGGATGTATTCTCTCTTCTGCAGCTTAGTAAGTTTAATGTTTTGTATTTCCAGGTATTCATCCCAGGAAGATTCTTGATATTGAGAATCCCAGAATAATGTTCCATTAAAATCAAAAATCACTCCACCTTTTTCCATAGAAAATCTTATGTTTTTAATATTTATAATCTCTATCTAAAGTCTAATTTATCTCCAATTATCTTTGCTTAATTTGTGAAGCAATAGATGTAAAGATAGAACTATGAATTTTATCTAAGAATAATTAATCGGTTGTTGTTTTTGCCATAATTCATATATAAAGATAGTATTAATTCTTTGAACAATCTTTATCAGGTATTGATTTTTGGCTCTTTATTTTTTCTCTTTGTTTCTTTTTCTTTTCCAACATAATCTCATTTTTGGATTTTGCGCATAAATAAGCAGGAAGAAAATTAACCGTATTCTCTTCCTGCTCTAATTATTTTTTTACTCAGGTTTATTTAATGAATTGGAATGTCTTGTTTTAGGCGGCTTTCTCTTTTCGGTGGGGAACTAAAATCTATTGTATTTATTTTATAAGAATGCATATGTGTGATGTTTTTTTTTGTTTCTATTTCTGTCTGTCTTTTTGAATGATCCTCTTCCTGATTCTACATAATGCTTGGGGCGTTATATTTAAATATGATGCTATATATTTTAGTGGTATTAATAAAAAAATGTGCTTATATCTTTTGATAAGTATTTTGTAGCGTTCTTCTGGGCTCATTCTTAATAAATATATTTCATATTTCAATTTAGCGAATGTTGTTCTGTTTATATAGGTTTTCAAAAGTTCATTTTGCTTTGATGCTCCATCAAGGACATTATATTGTATTGTTAAAATAGCGCAATCTGATATGGCCTGCAACTGTTCTTCTCTATTTCTAGAATCGGTGTGGAGAGATAAGATTTCATTTGAAAATGCGAATCGTAAAGTTTGGTCTTCTATTCTTTCATCATTAGCAAAGTAGCGTACAATGCCCTTGATTACTATGCAAAGCGTTTCTTTAAGTAAATTATTGGGAATAATATTATGTTTTTCATATTTAATGACTTTAGAAGATTTAAGTAATATCTCTAAGGTGTCTTTGGATGAAACGCCTAGGGTGTTAGATAAGTCTTGTATGCATGTTTTTGCATTATTAAGGTCTTCATTGTTCATCTTAAGTTGTTGTTCTTTTGCTTAATTGTCTAACAAATGTAATGCTAATATTTCATTTGTTAAAGTTTTGTATACGAATAATTCATAAATCTTATATGTAATTGCTATTTAATGAATTTGAGTTCATAAATCATTTGGATAGCCTATTTATATAAATAATTTATATAAGTAAATGTGTCTATTGTGTATCTTTGTAAACTGTTTACGATATATATCAGATTAATGCTCTTATGTATCAATAATTATTTTTGTTATGAAATTTACTAGAACGTTTTTTTTATTAATTGCCGTATGCTTTTTATCGAATTGCGAAACGACTGATGAAACTGTTGATGGCAGTACGGCTACCTATTATTTGTGCAGAACAGAATGGGAGAGTCTTTTTACTGACAATATGGGAGTAGCGTGTAAACAAGAGTTTTTGTTTAATAAAGATGGTACTGGATCAGAATTCTTCACCACTTATAAAACGGGACAGACGAAGACTAATAAATATTCATTTGACTGGTTGTGGGCTTCAGGCTATTTCAACTCAATTATTATGGTGTATAGTACGAATAACCGAGTTCTCTTTAATAATGTAAAAGTTGAATATTCTGTATTAACCGGGTATTTCGATGGAGGTTATGTTACTTTCTCATCAGCAATTAAATAGAACAAGCGAATATGCTTAGAAAATAATCATATCCGCTAACTGAATAAATTAGTCATTCAGCATATTTTCTAATCAAAGAAGCTACTGTGATGAACCTGCCAAAGAGGCTGTTAATGTTCCGTAGTTCGCTGGAATTATACTGAATTGCTTTGTTATATTCGTAAGCGTATGCTTTGCTGTAAAGTGCAAACATAGTAATTTTTACGCAGATATTCGGATTAAACCCGATTTTCTGTGTAATAACTGCTAGAATTAAGCCTTACTACTTTAAGAAGCTTAGTATTTCTTGAAATTATATTCCTTTCTCAATTCCGCTTGCTCTTCAGGAGAAAGCGACTTGAAATAAGCCTTCCATCCGGGACAGAAGTTGATATGCCACCGCCAGAACCGTCCCAATAATGATTTGCGGTTCTTATCATATTTTGCTCGTAAGGAGCATTCGCTACAAGTTTTTTGTTCCATTGTTATTATTTATTTTTTTTGTTTCAATTCTTCGATAGTTAATGTTTATCCGCCTATACCTCTATGTAGCATAGCGTGACAATTCGGACAAAGGTTATAATTATCAATCAATTTGATTCGCATTTAGTTTTTTTATATTAATGTTTGCTCTAATTTATTCTTCCATCTTTCCCAATCCGGCATCTCAACAGACAGTAATTCGTAAAACGCCTTTGTGTGATTCCGATGAATAAGGTGACAAAGCTCATGAGTAATAACATACTCTATACAAGGGCGAGCTGCTTTAATTAGTTCTGTATTAAGAATTATTTTCCTACTGTTGGTGCAGCTGCCCCAACGATTATTCATCTCCTGAATATAAATAACAGTTGGCTCTACATTGTATCGCTGAAATCGTTGAATAATCGGTTCCGCAATTTCTGCGAACTTTATTTTTGCATGTACTCGATACCAATCATTCATTAAATCTTTAGCCTTAGACTTGGATGAACAAACTATTTCAAAATAGCGTCCCTTATATTTTATGCAATCAGGTTTTCCTATTGTAACACGTAACAGATATTGACGCCCCAAATACAAATGAGATTCTCCACTGATGAATCTTCGTTTTGATGTTCTTTCTCCAAAAGACCTGAAATATTGCTGTTGTTTGATAATCCAGGATGCCCGTTTATGTACTTTCTTCTTAATAGCTTCAATGGTTGTATCGCCAGGAGCCTTCACTATTACGTTTCCATTGGGCAAAACGGCAATTGTTAGTGTCTTCCTATTTGAATATTGAACGTTGAATGCTATTTTAGAAGTTCCATAATCAATCGTATTCTCCATTACTTATACCATAATTTAGCAACATCCACACATTGGTCAATGATCGCATCCATATCTTCGAAAGTCAGTTGAAGATCGTATTTACGTTTAATTTCATCAATAAGGAAATCTTCCAAATCTATTTTTATTTTTCCAATTAATGTTGTGTTTGTTTGCCAATCTATAATAACTCTAGGCTTGATGATAGTATCAAAAGCTAATGAAGTTTCCAAGGCTACCTGCTTCCAGTCTACAGCATTGTTTTGTTCTGATTGAATGGATTTATATACTTCCAGGCTTAAGCCGAAGAATGCTTTACCCACATTATTATCAACCAGCTCTTGCGGTATTTCATTATCTGTATGGGCCAACACTTCCTCTTTATGTTTCAATACCCGTTTCAAATACTCAGCTTCATCTATGCGTCCTTGTTCATAATCGGCGATGGTTTCTTTCAACATCTCCGAGAATTTTTTATAGAAAGCGGGATCTGTTTCCATCTTCTCATTGATGTATTTGGTCGTTCTCGAAGCAATGGTATCGGCTTTGGCTGCTTTTCCTGTAATCTTTTCTACCTCGGCTTCAAATTTTTCTTTATCGAAGATGTTTACCAACTCAGTAATGGTTCTCACCTCTCCACTTTCAATATGTGTATTGATCAACTTTAGAATCTGCCCTTCAAATTGCTTATAATTAATAGCATCCGAATAACGCTCCTGAACAGCGCTTCTTAACTTTAAGAACAAAGTTAAATCATCTTTGTATTTACAGATATCTGTTTCATTGGTTTCTTTATGAAAATCTACAGACGAAAGAGCTATTTTCAAACAACGGGCAAATGCAGTGAGTTTATCATAGAAATCTTGACGCTTGTCTTCATAGCGGAGTAATTGGCTATATGCTTCAAAATCTCGTTTGTTTGGAATTTCTTTAAATATGCCCCATAGGTCAGAGTATAATTGCGGCAACTTGGCAATTTCTTCTTTGATATCAATCAATGTTTGCTGTATATCGGTAATCTCTTCAGAATCGTAGTCAGCATACAACCCCAATGCATCATTCAGTTTACTCAGCACACCATAATAGTCGATAATGTATCCAAATTCTTTGTCATCGCATACTCTGTTTACACGAGCAACCGCTTGAAGCAAGGTGTGATCTGTTAGGTTCTTATCTAAATACATCACTGTATTCTTTGGTTCATCGAATCCCGTCAGCAACTTATCTACCACAATCATTATTTCCGGAGAATCAGCATTTTTAAAACGATTGATAAGGTTTGTTTCATATTTCTTGGGTGTTCCATGTTCATCCATCATTTTTTTCCAAAAAGCCTTTTCCATACTTCCGGTATCTCCATAAGCAGTATCTTCATCGTCACGGTCATCCGGAGAAGTAATTAGTACCTCGGTAGAAATGATACCAATTTCATCTAAGAACTCTTTGTACTTAATGGCTATACGTTTTTTAGGACATACCAACTGACCTTTGAACTTTGTGCCTTGCCAATTATCTCTAAAGTGCCGTGATATATCCCATGCAATGGCGTAAATGCGTTGTTCGGCTTCATTGAGCTGTTCGGCCCGGCTGAATTTCTTTTTTAAATCAACCTGCTGATAGTCAGTCAATGGTTCACAAACCATATTAAAATAATTATCTATCGCATTTTCGTGAACCGTTTGGGGTACAATGCGTCCTTCATACAACAAAGGAACTACCGCTCCATCTTTTACCGCTTGATCTACAGTATATACAGGCCTTATCATCCCACCGAATTTGAGAGCGGTACTTTTTTCCTTTTTCATCAAAGGAGTACCTGTCATAGCAATACAGCAAGCGTTGGGCAAGGTTTGTTGCATCTTTATGGCCATTTCTCCGTATTGACTACGATGTGCTTCATCAATTAGAATAAATATATTGTGGCTCTCCATTGGTTTCTTTATGCGACGAACAGCAGTCTCAAATTTATTAATGATGGTTGTAATTACAGCATCTGTTGTACTTTCCAACAATTCTACCAGATGTGCGCCTGTTTTAGCATTTAATGCATACGTGCCACATTTCTTAAATGTACCTGTTATTTGCCTGTCCAAATCTGTTCGGTCGGTCACCAATACAATCTTTGGATTCTGAATCGACTTATCTAAAACAATAGCTTGTGCCAGCATCACCATGGTCAATGATTTCCCGCTTCCCTGTGTGTGCCAGATCACACCGCCTTTTCTCTTCCCTTCTTCTATTGTACGTATTCTATCCATTGTTTTTTGTACGGCAAAGAATTGTTGATAACGCGCCACCTTCTTTATACCATTATCATAAAGAGTGAAGTTGAATATGATTTCCAGCAAACGCTGCGGACGACACAGACAATACAGATATTCATCTTGCAGAGTAGGAGATACGACTGCTACCGCCATCTCTTTGAAATGCTCTTCTACATAATGATAACGGGATGTAAAGAGCCTCTTACGCTGCTCTTCTTTTAATGGTTGGTTCACTAATTTGTATAATTCCGACTGATGGGTTAGCTCTTCTTCTTTAGTACTAAACTGTTCTCTCCATTTAGCCCAGAACTTTTCCGGCGTACCTGTTGTAGCATACGAAGCAAACGAAGTGGCAATGCTCAGAAGCAAAGCCGAATACATATATAACCCACGTATACCATCTTCTTTTTGATTACGTAAATGTTGCGAGATAGCTTGTTCCAAAGAATCTTTGATATCCGGACGTTTGCACTCAATAACCACCAAAGGAATGCCATTGACAAACAAAACAATATCCGGTCTATATGTATCCGTCATACCTGCGCGGCAAACTACAAACTCTTCTGTAACGTGAAAGATATTGCGTTCAGGATGTTTCCAATCAATGTATTGCAGATTATAACTTTTCTTGTCGCCATCTACGCTTTGTTCCAATGCTTTGCCATACGTCAAAAAATTATAAACCGTTTCATTAGCAGAAATATAACCTTCATCCATTGCAATATTTCGCATAGCTACCACTCCATTCTCAATGTTTTGGGCGGAAAAAAAGGAAGTCTTTGTCCCACTTACCTGAATCTCAGAATTTATTTCCTGCAATTGTTTACGCAAAACAGCGTCCAATAGCACATTGGTGGTTTTGCCACCACGAAGTTCTAATGCCTCCTCTTGCGAGAGATAAGTGTAACCCAACTTCTGCAATAACTGTAGTGCAGGGATCTGACTTATGTGGTCTTCTTTGAAGGATATGTTATTCATGACTGCTTATTTAGTTTTTAAAATAATCCAATAACCAGCATTAGTCTTTCCTTCTCTTCTAATATATTCCTTTCTTCGAAGATATTCAATTTGTTTTTGAATAGCAGAAGGTGCAATCTTTAGTTTGTCAGCTAGTTGGTTTCTACTAATATGAGGATCTTGAATAATTAAATCTAAAACTTTTTTTCTTGCTTCTGTTATTTGACCACCTACTTGACCACCTACTTGACCACCTACTTGACCACCTACTTGATTACTTATTAGATCATCACCAAGAGGATTCATTTCAAGTAGTATCTTTTGATATGTATCAGCCATTGTTATCTTACCATCTATGCTCTCTATCATTCCAGCTTCATGTAATGTCTTAATGATGTCTTCCCTAATATCTTCTTTGTTTTCTGTCTTAATCTGATATAAGGCCAATAGATGTTCAACACCCAATATAGGTTCTTTGCTACTGTACATGTAAGAATTGACTAGTATATGGAAGGCTTTATCTCTAATTTTTGTTGGAATACTTAATAGTACTTGGAATAAGTCAGATTCCCGATACGACGGAGCCTCTTTTCCTTCTGCTAAAGTTATAGAAAAGATCTTGTCTACTCCTTGTCCACTACGTTCTACTAGCCCACATTTTTCAAGAACCTCAGTGATAATTCTACAACGAGGTGTACTACTCACAGTAAGAATATTATCAACTGTTACTCCTTTTGGAAATCCTCCTGGATTTGTTATTAATATTTTAGTTGGAAATTGCTTAATCACTACTTCGCTAGTTATCCTATAATCTCTATGTGCTACCGCATTAAGAATTGCTTCACGAATGACTTCTTTGTTGAAATCATAGACATCAAAGATATATGCTCCTTGCTGAATAGGGTGTTTCTTATTAATAAGAGGTTGGTTTATATAATTCCATAATTTATCTATTGCCAGAAAGATTGGATCAGCAATAACAAAGCGTGTGTCATGATAAATCTGATTTTCCTTATCTCTGTACTCCCAAATAATTTTAGCTTGAGGAAGCATTTCGTTGATTATTGCTTCTTTCCCTAGAAGCAATAATGCTGCATTATTAAGTTTTCCGTTTTTTAATAGTCTCAGATCTGAAAGGATCTGCTTATTTGTAAGTGACAAAAAGGCTTTGTTATTTTGCTTATTTGCATAAGATGTTTTCATTGTAAGGATAGCCTGACTATCCAAGTCATTTAGGGTAAGCCCTAAACAGTCTAAAGCAGAAAAGTCAGGCTCTTGTTCTGAAAGAATCGAAAACATCTCTTCGTCACTCATATTACGAAGACTTTCTCCAGTACGCATCAATGCCACTCCTTCATATTTCATTAATTTACCTACAGGTCTACTTGGAATTATACTAACTAGTATTCTTTTATCTCCCTCGTAAAGTTCATTAAGTTTGATTCGAATACCTAGACGCTTATATACTTCATCTTGAAGTGCGCCTGTCTTTCCATTTGCGAAATCACTGCCTACTACTTCATGAGGAATATGGTCTGTCATTCCAAAGACTAATGCTCCTCCACCTTCATTTGCAAAAGCAACAATATATCCTAAATAGCATTTACGTCTTTCTGCTTGGTCTTTTTTATCACTACCTGCAAAAGGAAAATTATGTTTTGCTTCTTTAAATTCAATTTTATCTTCGCTCTCTCGAAGTGTCTTTAAATATTCTATTGTCATATTGTTGCATTTACTAAGTTATATCATAATTTCGTTCTTAGATTGTAGTAAAGTTCCGATTTGGCTGATTATTACTTCTATGCTTGAAAATACTATATTTCGTTAGAGCCCAGGTGAGAAATACCTGCATCTTTCTATAAGAAAAGTCTGAAGCTGATTAAAGAATTCTTGTCCATAATCATTGGATATAAATTCAGCCCAACACATATCAAAGGCATCTTTTTTTGTTGAACAGATTCCTTCTTGGATCATTTTGTCAAATAAGCAATGTGGATTACTATTGACATGATAGGAGAGAGAGGTATTCCCATGGTGATTTAAATATTCTTTTAATAACATTTTTTCTGGAGAATGATTAGAATATAAAAAGAAAAGCCCATCTTCCGAAGGATAGCGCAAAGCTCTATTTGCTTGACTACTCTTCATATCTCCGTCTAGAATACAGGCAAATCCGCAGTTTATTTTCTTTTTACCATGGGTTTGCTGATGTACCTTAAAGCATTTATAGGTTTCTTCAGCTGACCCTATGATAATTGGATTTATCAGATTATTAAACCCTTTGATCGTACTGACTATTTGGGTGATGGCTTTATTTACTATTTTCTCTGCAATATCATCTTCGATAAAGACATTTATTAATGGGTATGAGATAGAATCCATTTTGCTTAAAGAAGCATTAATGCTTATATTTGAGATAGATTTAAAAGTTCCATTATTATTCTCTATATAAATTCTAGAGTTGGGCTCTACTGAGGAAAGTATTGTACTTGAATGAGTTGTTATGATAAACTGTTTGTTGTTCTTTTTGGATTCATGATATATAATATCCATTAATCTACGTTGTATTTTAGGATGCAAGCCAATTTCTAATTCTTCTATTAATATCAAAGAGTTATTTTCTGTATCAACAATATCTGAAATAATTCTGGTTAAAACATCTTCCCCAGAAGCGGTGTTATAACTGGAATAGTTTTCACTATTATGATAAATAAAGATTTCCTTATCGGCAGATTTAACAAGACTTCCTATAGAATATTCTTGTTCTAAAACATATGATAAATATTCATTTTTTACGGAGAAATTGGTTAGCTGAATTTCTAATTGATTTTTAGTTTGATTGAAGATTCTGCTAGATAAATTTCTGGATGGAATTATTCGTTCTAAGTCGATTAAAACAACATTGCGCCCTCCGTCAGGTCTGTGTGTTGTGGGGGTGCCTATTTGTGATTCTTTTTTTGCAACTCCATTCCATTTTTTCGTTTCAGCCTTACGTTGTCCTCTTTTATTTAGCGTTTTTCTTCCTTCTCTGTATATTACATGATAAGTCCAGTCACTCCTTTGAATGTCTTGTGAAGTAAACCTCATTGTATTTCCCCATCTAGCTCGTTCTAAACTCCCGTTTGCTACATTCCTTCTTTTAAAGTTGTAGTGGCTACAGGCAATGGACAATAATATCGTTGTTTTACCGGCTTTATTGCTTCCTGTAATAACTGTTATAGGATTGATGAAGTTAATCTCTAAGTTTGATATATGCCTAAAAGACTCAAACTTTATTTGTTTAAAAAATAAGGGGAACTTAGCAACATCATCAATGTTGCATTCTTTTATAAAATCTCTGTCTGAGTTAGGATTGATAGGCATGGCTTTTAGTTTTATATTGTTATACGGATCTGCCCTGTTAATAGCTGTTGCATAAGTCCGCGCTTTTGATTGCGGAGGTGAGAGAGTTTCTGCTTTGCAAGTTCTATTTCTATATCGGCAGCAGTTAGTCGTTCGGCTATTACCGTTTGCTCGGCAAATGTCGGTACATATGCTTTTACTAATCCAAAATCAAGAAATTTGCAGTTTAATGTGTCACTTACTAGACCTTGTGAATGCGTCCAGAAATCATAGACGACACGAGGCTGTTT
>DBTL01000165.1:3437-53363 GCA_002307035.1 Bacteroides sp. UBA1317 | reverse complement strand
GCTGTGTTTAAAGCACCGCTGTAGTTTCTGTATTCGATCTTCTCTTTCCCGGCTTGTTCTTTCTCGGCTTTCTTTTCTTCCTTGCTTTGGGCGGTACTCCATTCTGTTCCAGCCACTAATAACACCAATAAAAAAAATATCCGCATACCTGTTTTCATACTTTATCCTTCTTTTCGACATTCTAATGTAATACTAACACTCATGCTGAATCTTTTGATTATCCAATGGCTTCTTTTAACTATTTTCAAGCTTCCATCAAATTATTGCCAATTTATAATAGAATTGACATTCTACCTCTTATTTAACTATCTTGGAGGCTTTTATAGTTACTTATGGATAGGAGCTAATTGCCTCTTTTTGTTCTGTCTGATTGAGAAAAAAAAGAATAGAAGGTTTATTTTTAAAAAAATAGATTTAAAATAACGTTCCATTACACCTGCTATTTATCATAAAACGCCTGAAAACTATTATTTATCAGTTTGTTCCCTAAATAAAAACGGAATTTCCCTTGCTTTTTTTCGAAAAAAGTTTTATACTTGCATTCAGAGAATCAACAACTTATATTCACTTATAAAATTAGCAAAGTATGAAAAGTTTAAGTTTCAAAAAAGATCTGATCAGTATTCAGGATGAGTTATTTCGCTTTGCATATAAATTAACTTCCAATCGGGAAGAAGCAAACGATTTGTTGCAAGAAACTTCATTAAAGGCTTTAGATAATGAAGATAAATATATCCCTGAGACCAACTTTAAAGGTTGGATGTATACTATCATGCGCAATATCTTTATTAATAACTACCGTAAGATTGTTCGTGATCAGACCTATGTGGATCAGACAGACAATTTGTATCACCTTAATTTGCCTCAAAATTCAGGCTTTGAAAGTACTGAAGGAGCATACGACCTTAAAGAAATGCATCGCATTGTGAATGCATTGCCTAAAGAATACAAAATACCGTTTTCAATGCATGTCTCAGGATTTAAGTATCGTGAGATTGCCGAAAAACTTGATTTACCTCTTGGTACTGTAAAAAGTCGTATCTTTTTCACCCGACAGAGATTACAAGAAGAATTGAAAGATTTTGTTTAAAAAAACAAACTTATAAACTAAATCTATAATAATTTGTGGTTCCTAAGTCTTTTATAATGAATGGGTTATATGGGATTTTGTGATTTTTGACTTAGGTATATATTTTTAGTTTTTCTTATATGGAGCAAGCAGTTTGAAAGTTCTACTTGCTCCCCTTTTTTTCTAAGGATGGTGTATTATACATATTTTATGTAAAAAACGAATAGGCTTCTTGTCTTTATGTTATTTTGAATGGCTATATTTGTGGGCACAAATTTCCCAAATCAAGTCTATAAGCATATAACCTAAAGCAATGAAAAAAGAAATTAAATTTAGCCTTGTCTATCGAGACATGTGGCAATCTTCCGGCAAGTATCAACCCCGGGTAGATCAATTAGTTAGAATTGCCCCTTTAATTGTAGAAATGGGCTGTTTTTCTCGCGTGGAAACAAATGGTGGCGCTTTTGAACAAGTTAACTTGTTGTATGGAGAAAATCCAAACAAAGCTGTGCGAGAGTTTACAAAACCTTTTAATGATGCAGGTATACAGACCCATATGCTCGATCGTGGGTTGAATGGACTGCGTATGTATCCTGTTCCTTCTGATGTTCGCCGTTTGATGTATAAAGTGAAGCATGCACAAGGAGTGGATATTACACGCATATTTTGCGGGTTGAATGAAGTGAGAAACATCATCCCATCTATCAAATATGCGCTTGAAAGTGGGATGATTCCCCAAGCTACCCTTTGTATTACCTTTTCTCCCGTGCATACCGTAGAGTATTATGTTGGTATTGCAGATCAGTTGGTAGCGGCCGGAGCACCTGAGATTTGTTTGAAAGACATGGCAGGTGTCGGACGTCCAGGAATGTTGGGGCGCCTAACGAAGGCTATTAAAGATAAACATCCTGAAATTATTATCCAATATCATGGACACTCAGGTCCGGGTCTCTCTATGGCGTCTATTCTTGAGGTCTGCGAAAATGGTGCTGACATCATTGATGTTGCTATGGAACCGCTATCTTGGGGTAAAGTACATCCGGACGTAATTTCCGTTCAGGCTATGCTCAAAGATAAAGGTTTTCAGGTTGCTGAGATCAATATGAAGGCATATATGAAAGCGCGTGCCATGACTCAAGAGTTTATTGATGACTTCCTCGGCTATTTTATTGATTCAACGAATAAACACATGTCTTCGCTGTTGTTAAAATGCGGCTTACCGGGAGGAATGATGGGTTCAATGATGGCTGACTTGAAAGGTGTGCATTCGGGTATAAATATGATTCTGAGAAGTAAGAATGAGCCGGAATTGCATTTGGATGATTTGCTGTTAATGTTGTTTGATGAAGTAGAATATGTATGGCCTAAACTAGGATATCCTCCTTTGGTAACTCCTTTCAGCCAGTACGTGAAAAATGTGGCATTAATGAATGTTATGGCTTTGGTTAAGGGCGAAGGTCGCTGGGGGATGATCGATAGTCATACTTGGAACATGATCTTAGGCAAGAGTGGTAAATTACCGGGTGCTTTAGATGCTGAAATCATAGAACTTGCTAAATCTAAAGGCTATGAATTTGTAGATGAAGATCCTCAAAAGAATTATCCGGACCAATTAGAAGAATACAGAGCCGAAATGAAAGAAAACGGATGGGACTGTGGTCCTGACGATGAAGAGTTATTCGAATTGGCTATGCATGATCGTCAGTATCGTGATTACAAATCGGGCGTTGCTAAGAAACGTTTTGAGGAAGAACTTCAACGGGCTAAAGATGCTGTACTTGCTGTACAAGGATTCTCTGAAGAAGAAGTAAAGAAATTTAAAAGGGCTAAAGCAGAACCTATTACAGCTTTGGAAAAAGGACGCGTAATTTGGGAAATTGACGTGCAATCACCTTCAATGCCTCCTGAAGTTGGACGTAAATATACTCCAAATGATACTGTGTGTTATATTGCAACACCCTGGGGTACTTATGATAAGGTGATGGCCAATTTCAGTGGTCGTGTTGTTGAAGTTTGCGCCAAACAAGGTGGATTGGTCAACAAAGGTGATGTGCTGGCTTATATAGAGAGAAATAGCGATGTAGCTTAACCCCTTATTTTCCCTTTTCTCTTTCAGGGAAAGGGGGAAGTATCCGCATTAAACGTAATATCTGTTGTTGTCTCCGTTTGATGTAAGAAGATGGTCGAGCTGAATCAAAGCGTATAGGATTGGGCAGTGTTGCAGCAATTAATGCACATTGCCCTTTACTTAATTTAGAGGCTTGCGTGTCGAATTTATAGTTAGCAGTTGCTTCAGCGCCGTAAATACCATTACCCATTTCGATCGAATTTAAGTACACCTCCATAATACGTTCTTTAGACCATACCACTTCTATTAGCGCAGTGAAATATACTTCAAAACCTTTTCTGAGCCACGAAGATTGAGGCCAGAGAAATACATTTTTAGCAGTCTGTTGACTGATGGTGCTTGCACCACGTTTCTTTTTCCTTCTTTCATTCTCTTTCATCGCTTTTTTTATCTCAACCACGTCGAAACCATTATGTGTAGGAAAACGATTATCCTCAGAGGCGATAACAGCCATAGACATGTAAGGAGACATTTCTTCAAATGGTACCCATTTATGTTTCCAAATAGGTTTTTTGCCATCAAAGATTTGTTGCACACATCTGATGGGCATTAGAGGAGTGACATAAACAGGCATGTAGCGGTAGGCTACTACTACAAAGGTGGTAGAAAGGAAGAAAAAAATAATAAGATTACGGATGATGCGGAGTATTTTTTTTATGACCATAGTAGCAGTTTTGCTTTTGGGTGTGATTGACCAAAAAAGCAGATTTCACAAATTACAAAGTCGATCTTTTGGAATCTAGGTAATCTGTGAAATCTTTTTTTGTATTTACATTAGTACTGAAAGAGCGAAGCTCCCTGAATCTAGGTTATTTCCCGGATTCAGCATTTTTAATCATCTGTTGGCTAGCGTACATATAGATTTCTACACGACGATTTTGTTCAGCACTAGCAGTTTCGTCATATTGAGCATATCCTACTCCTTCCACTGATTTGAATTGAGAACTAGATACACCGGCAAGTTGAAGGTAATTGCCGACCGCTTGCGCACGTTTTGTGGAAACTGTTTGATTTGCTTCGTATGTACCAACTTTATCGGTATGCCCGATGATCGCGATGTCTAATGTTGGGTCAGCTCTCAATATACCGGCAAATTCGCTTAGCGATTTTTTAGATGTGGCACTCAGAGTAGAAGAGTTGAATCCGAAAAGTATTCCTGATTCAAAAGTCACTTTTACAGCAGCCAATCCGTTAGTGTCAGTAATCTTCTCCACGTTTGCACCTTCAATTGCAGCTGCGGCTGCAGCGTTTTTATCCATTTTACGGCCAATTACTGCACCGGCTGTTCCACCAACAGCAGTACCAATAGCTGCACCAATTAATGCGCCTTTTCCTTTTCCTGCTATGCCACCAATTATAGCTCCCAGTGCTGCGCCTGAACCAGCACCAATAGCACCTCCCTTTACAGTGTTGCTAGTTGTGCTACAGCTTCCAAATATCAAGGAAACGCTTAAAAATAATGCTAGAAATTTAATCTTTTTCATAATTAATCGTCTACGTTTGTTCTAATGATTTCTTTATATTAAACAATGCAAAGATACGAATAGTTTGTATATCGCAAATATTAATTTTGCCTAAATAGAAAATATCAAATTGTAACTATTTGGCATACAGAGTGTTATATCTCTTTTTGAAAATCATGTTTTAATACTCTTTTCTTTATGATTGCAAACCAAATGGCTAAAACTAACCCCTTAGCGATGCTTGTTGAACTGATAGCCCACCATATGCCTTCAACCCCCATGCCCATTTGAGCAAAAAGGATAGCCAATGGGATTCTCATATAATTGAATACAATGCTGATTACAGCGGGAGGTACTGTACGGCCAATTCCATAGAACACTCCTTGAGTGGTAATTTCGAGCATCATAAAAAGTTGCGAATAGCCCGATATTTGCAGATATTCCCCTCCTGAAATGTATGCTTTCTCCTCGGGAACGAAGATTGAAAAGATCTCATTGCCAAAGAAAACGAATAGAAGTGTGCAGAAAGTGCCAAAAATGAAAGTCATCCACAAAGTTGTCTGCCAAGCTTTGATTACTCGCGTTGTATATCCTGCGGCATAATTTTGTGCAATGAATGCTCCTAGAGCGGTAGAGAATCCTTGTGAAGTATTCCATGTGATGGCCTCAATCTGTCCGCCCGTGGTGAGCGTCATCAATCCAATATGCCCACCTACTTCCGATGCCGTTCGGCAAAGGAACATGTTGACAAATGCGAATAATACATTAAATCCTGCTACTGGTGCTCCTAGTTTTATAATACGGTAAGAGTATCTTTTTCTTAGTTTGGTGAAGAATGGAAACCTCCCTAAAAGAACATCTCTATTTCGTAGTTGGTGTATAAATAGGGCTAATACGGCGGCCTGTGCAAGCCACGTAGCATAAGCAGCACCGTTAGTGCCTAATTTAAAACCAAAAATGAAAAGCGGATCTAAGACGATGTTAAGGATTAATCCGGTTCCGCTGATAAAAAAAGGTACTTTGCTTCTCCCTGCGGCATTGTATATTCCTGTAAATGCAGCTGATAAAAAAACAAAGGGCAATCCTGTTGAGACAATTCTGAGATAAGAAATGGCATTTTCTGTAATATGTTCTTCTAAAGCATATATGTTGATGATAGGTCTGGCCAAGAAGAAAAGTATTCCTCCCCAAATAATCGAAATAATGAGTGCTATTGAAATATTGTGTGAAGCGAAACATCTTGCATCTTCCATGTTTTCAGCACCAATGGATTGACCTACACTAACTTCTGAACCAACTTTATTAAGGAGAGATATAGAGGCTGACATCCACATAAGCATTGCGACAGATCCTATAGCTGCAACCGATTCACTTCCTAATCTTCCTACCCAGGCCATGTCTGTTAGGCTATATGCCATTTGGATAAATCCTGTAGCCATAATTGGCGCTGCCAGATTAAACAGTTGATGACGGATGGGACCTTGCGTTAGTTTTTTAACTCCGATATTCATATAAAGTTATCTTAATATGTATTACTTTTGCGCCCCAATTACAGGGATTATGGCTATGCGTTAAAAGTGACCAAAGGTAATTAAATATTATGTGCTATAACTATCCACTCTTTTTTTTATTAGTTTTTCACCTTTAGTGATTACAGAATTAATGATGCATCGTCTTTATATATAAGGCTCTAAAAACAACGAACAAATTCGATGATGATACTTTCTAAATATACCTTATTAATAATGCTTTGTCTCTCTTCTATGTTTTCTTTGGAACCAGAAGCAAAGGCAACTAAAGATAAGAAGGATAGGCAGCAATATAAAATCGCAGTGTGCGATTGGATGATACTGAAGCGTCAAAAGATAGGTTCATTTGAGTTAGTTCGTGAACTGCAAGGTGATGGTGTGGAGATGGATATGGGAGGACTTGGGAAGAGAGACTCTTTTGATAATAAATTGCGGCAACCTTATTTTCAGACGCTATTTAGAGAAAAGTCTAAAGAATATAAAGTGGATATATCTTCTGTTGCTATGTCAGGCTTTTATGGTCAATCTTTTGTCGCTCGTCCTAATTATAAGGATTTGGTGCAAGATTGTATCAATACGATGAAAGTCTTGGGAGTTAAAGTTGCATTTCTTCCGTTGGGTGTGCAATGTGACTTGACTAAATACCCGGAGATACGTCAGGAATTGGTTCGCCGTTTAAAAATAGTTGGTGATATGGCTTTAAAAGAAGGCAAAGTCATTGGGATTGAATCCTCGCTTGATGCGAAAGGTGAAGTTGCCTTGTTGAAAGACATTCATTCAAAAGGAATAAAGATCTATTATAAATTTCAGAACTCATTGGAAGCTGGTCGTAATCTGTGTGATGAACTAAGAATTTTAGGAAAAGACAATATATGCCAGATTCATTGTACAGATACCGATGGTACTTTGTTAGCCGATAATAAGCGATTGGATATGAATAAGGTAAAGCAAACGCTTGACGATATGGGCTGGAGTGGTTGGTTGGTTGTGGAGCGTTCGCGAGACGCGAACAATGTCCATGATGTGAAAGCTAATTATGGAAGTAATATATCTTATTTGAAAAGTGTTTTCCAAAAGTAATCATGCGAAAAAAAGTTGTTATTATATATTTGTTTAATTAAAAATTTAGTCTATGAAGAAGGTTTATGTCGTATTTCAGAGATTGAACCAGATAAGTAACTTGGTGAAGGTTGCTTGCTTGGGCTTTTTTCTGATGGGTTCTTCAACGTATGTTTTTGCAGTGTCTGTTGGGGGTGGAGCTGTACAAACAGTGCAACAATCAAAAACCATTATGGGGGTTGTTGTTGATGAATCGGGCGAACCAATTATTGGTGCTAATATAAAAGTCGACGGTAGTACTATTGGTACAATTACCGACCTTAACGGGCGTTTTAGTCTGGAAGTTCCTGCAGGTGGTAAAGTGTCAGTGTCATACATCGGCTATATTTCTCAGACAGTTTTGCCAAAGCAAGGCAAAGACTTTAAAATTGTATTGAAAGAAGATGCTAAAACGCTTGATGAAGTTGTTGTAATTGGCTATGGGAGCCAAAAGGCAAAGAATGTGACTGGATCTGTAGCGACTATTAGTCCTAAGGACTTTGAAGATCTCCCAGTTTCTAATTTATCAGAAGCTCTTTCTGGTAAGATCCCTGGCTTAACAGTTAGTGGAGGTGCTTCGCGTCCGGGAGAAGCTGCAACATTAAAAATACGGCAATCCTTTTCGTTGTCAAAAGATGGTGGAAATGAAGTTCCTTTGGTTATTATTGATGATGTTATTCAAGTTGATGAAGATGGATTGGCTACTCTAGAACAGTTTAACATGCTTGATCCATCTGAAATTGAAAGTATATCGGTGTTACGTGATGCTAGTGCTGCAATATATGGTTCCAGAGCTTCTCAAGGAGCTATAATTGTTAAAACAAAAAGGGGAACTGAAGGTAAAGTTAAAATAAACTATTCTGGACAATTTTCATTAAACGATGCTGTAGGGCATTCTAAATCAATGAATGCGTATGAGTATGGTGTTTTTGCTAATAGTTTTTTAACTGCCAATGGTACTACATCTGCGAGCAATTTATTTTCTGATGGTGAGCTAGAACAGATGAAATCAATTAATTATGATTGGCTGGATAAAGCGTGGTCATCTGCTTCAGCAATGCGTCATAATGTAAATGTTAGTGGCGGTAGTAGTAATGTTACTTATTTTGCAGGTGCTTCATACTATAACCAAGGAGCTAATATGGGAAGTCAGGATTATAATAAATGGACATTTCGTTCTGGATTAGATGTAAAGTTACAATCTAACCTGAAATTAAGTGTATCACTTAGTGCTAATGAAGGAAATCAAGAGAAATCTTTTACAAAAGGAAATGGTAGCATAAGTGATAGTAGTTATGGTGCTAAGTGTGGAGGTGAACAAGCCGATTATGGTCTATTACTTCATATGCCTAAATATATACCTTGGAGTTATAATATAGATGGCGAAGATTACTGGGTGTCACCGGCTCTTGGCCCTCACAAAACAGGTAGTGCAACGTCTGCCAATGTTATTGGAGGGTGGAATTATTTTGGTCAATTAAAGAATGGCTCAAAGCAAACGACAAATGATTTTTCATATACAGCTAATTTTGCACTTGCATATGATATTCCTTTTGTAAAAGGACTATCTGTAAGAGCAACATATTCGAAAGGCCATACTTCAGATGATACTGAGCAAGTACAGATGCCTATCACATTAGCTCGTTCTACAAATTCTGCATCAACGGACACACATTTGTACACGGATGCAACAACTTGGGAGATAAAACAAAACACAAGTAAAGCGCGAGTTGTGTATACTAATAACATCTCGGAGAATAAGCAAATGAATTTCTATCTTAATTATGATCGTAAATTTGGGTTGCACAGCATTTCTGCTATGGCTTCCGTTGAGAGAGCTGAAACTGCTTATAAATCTAAAACGCTGCTTTATAACAATCCTGAAGAAAACCAATATTTAGGAACTAGTGCTACTGCTGGTACTCTTGATACTGATTTAAGCTCAAGTAGCCGATCTGAAGGAGGTACACTCTCATATTTAGGTCGCTTAAGTTATAGCTATGCCGATAAATATTTGGCGCAGTTTATATTTCGTGAAGATGCCTCCACTAAATTTGCACCTGAAAACTATTGGGGCTTTTTTCCTACATTATCTTTAGGTTGGGTTATTTCGGAAGAACAGTGGTTTAAAGATAAATTGCCTTGGGTGGATTTCTTTAAATTGCGTGCCTCTTTGGGTAAAACAGGTAAGGATAATATTAAAGCATGGCGTTGGATTCAAACGTATGATTATAGTGCTTCGGGAGGAATGACATTTGGAACAACAAGTGGAGGGACTTTAGGTAGTGGATTAACAACTGGCTCAACGCCTAATCGTAATGCTGCTTGGGATAAAACTATTAAGCAGAATATAGGATTCGATGCTAAATTTTTAGATGCTAGGTTGGGCGTTGGCTTTGATTATTATTATGATAGAAATAGAGATATGCTTATGACTTTAAGCTCAACTGTTGGTACTCCAATTTCTACAGGTGGTGGTTATGCTGAAGAAAATTATGGAGCTATTGACGCATGGGGTACTGAAATCACTTTGTCTTGGCGTGATAAGATAGGAAAAGTACAATATAGTGTAGCTGTTAACTTTGGAACAAGTGGAAATAAAGTAAAAAAATACCCAGAGCAAGCTGTAGCAGTGCCATCATCTAATACGATTAAAGAAGGTGGGTCTTATGATCAATTTCCTGCTTGGGGGTTTAGAACGTGGAAAGAGACTTCTTCTGGTGACGGAATACTTCGTACAGATAATGATGTTACTAATTATTGGAATTATCTCACGGAAAACGCAACAGCAGCAGGAAATTCACCCTCTTATCTAGGCATTACATCAGTTTCTAAAATGAAGAAAGGTATGTTGGCTTATCAGGATCTTTATGGAGATTTAAATGATGATGGTACGATGGAGAGCGGTGCTAATGGTAAAATAGAAAGTGGTAAGGACTACGATAAGCTAGTGAAAAAGAACAAGAGTCATGGGTTTACTACTAATTTAGGTCTAAGTTGGAAAGGATTATCGTGGACAGCTCAGATATCTACTAATTGGGGCACTTATAAGAATATTGATAATGTAAAACAAGGTTCATCATCAAACCAAATAATATGGTCTCATGAATCATATTTGACTGATATGTATGATGAAACAAATAACGTTGATGGGAAATATCCTAATATAGCATATTATTCATATACTGGTTATGCTTCCGACTTTTGGCAAGTTCATTCTTTCCGTTGTTATATTAAAAACATGAGTATAGGATACACCGTACCTAAAGCTTGGATTTCTAAGGTTGGGATTGAGCAGGCCAAGATTAGTCTTACTGGTAATAATCTTTGGGATTTTTATAATCCATATCCAGATCATTACAGGAATATGTATGATAATTCATATGCTTCTTATCCAACATTAAGAACTTGGTCATTGGGTGTAAACCTTACATTCTAATTTTATTTAATAAGTATAAGTTATGAAAAATAGATTATATATAGCGGCTTTATTCGCATCCTTATTTTTAAGTGGGTGTAGTGATCAGTTTCTACAAGATAAAGAGGCTTATGGAACGTTTGATGAGAGTATTTTTGAGAGCGAGACACAAACGAACTGGTATATCAACAATGTATTCTATACATTTTATTCTGGTTATAAATCTCCTATTCAAACCTTAGTAGGTAATTTCTCTGATGATAAAACGAAAATGACAGAAGAGATAGGTGGTACAATCAATGATTACATAAATCCCTCTGTTACTTTAGTTTCATCTGATGATTGTCCTACATATTATGGTAGTAAATTATCATCTAGTGCGGCTAATGAACCTTATACCAGAATTCGTAATTGCTCATATGTTATTCAATATATTGATGATGTTGGTTCCTCCTTATCTTCATCTTTTCGTACAGAGGCTAAAGGACAAATGTATTATCTCCGTGCTCTCCAATATTTTGATTTACTGAGAACGTATGGCGGTGTACCTCTGGTTACAACGGTATTGAATGCCTCTTCTTCAGATGAAAGCAGCAAATACCCAAGAGCGACTACAGTAGAAACAGTTGCACAAATTATTTCTGATTTAGAGGCGGCGGCTGCAGCATTGCCAACTTCATGGAATGAATCTACAGATTACGGACGACCAACTAAAGGAGCTGCTTTAGCAATGAAAAGCAGGGTTCTGTTAACTTATGCCAGCCCTTTATTTAATACAGATTGGGACAATACAGCTAATAGTAGATGGACTTCTGCATTAGAAGCGGGTTTAGCGGCAGAAGCAGAATTGACAGCTGATGGTTATGGTCTTTATGGTTCATCTGCTAAAGATTGGGCGAATATGTTTTTGGTTGATAATGCTTTTTGCAAAGAAGCAATTACAGTGCAGTTGTGCTCTTCTGCTACATCTTCTGCTATAAATAATTCTTGGGAAAATTCAATACGTTTGACTAGTCAGGGAGGAAATGGTGGAGTTAAGGCTCCTAAGGAAATGATTGATTTATTTCCTATGGCCGATGGATCAAAACCTACTGTAGCTAATGGTTATGACGAAACACTTTTTTTTCTTAATAGAGATCCTCGTTTTTATAGGACATTTGCTTTCTCTGGATGTAAATGGGGGTATAGTGACGATAGTGATGCCACAGTTTGGGCATATCGTTGGTTAGATTCTGCCGGAGATGTATTATACAGTGACAATAATCAGGTTGCAAGTCCTGCTTTTGTGCGCAAAATGTCTAATCCATCTGCAGATAATGCTTCGTTTAGCTATTCTGGTACAGACATATTTGAATATAGATACGCTGAGTTGCTTTTAAATATTGCAGAATGCTATGCTGCAACAGGGGATATAACGAACTGCGTCGCTTACTTAAGTAAAATTCGTGCACGTGTTGGCATTCCTTCTGATAATAATTATGGAATAGGGACATTATCGAATAAATATGAAGCTCTAGCAGCTTGTCTCTATGAAAGGCGTATAGAATTAGCTTATGAGGGAAAACGTTTTTGGGATATTCAGCGATGGATGTTGTATAATGATGATGCTACTTCCGGTAATAACACATGTGAAAAGTTGGGACTTACTCCTATTAATGGAACTTGTAGAACTGGAAATTATTTGAAAGCTATTGAGGTTGGAACAAGCAACACCGATGATCCTCTGTCATCATTGAGATCTTCCATTGCTGTTGATCCGGATGACGATGATTTTGAAACTCAATTATCAACATTGGCAACTTTTTATAAAAATCATTTTGAACTAGTGGATCCGGATGAGCCAATGGATAATGATGATGGAACAGCTGTTAACATTGATTGGAAGCAAAATTATTATATATTTGGTCTACCTACATCTGTTCTTACAACCAATACATGGTTACTTCAAACTATAGGTTGGCAAGATCCGTACGGTGCAGATGGAACATTTGATTATCAAGAATAGAATAGTTTATATCTAGCTATTTGTATCATTGGCACTTCCTTGAACAACTAGTTCATAGGAAGTGCTTTTTTAGTTTGGTTTTGAAGAAGTTTCTGCCTGCAAGTGTATCTCTTATGTGATATTTTTGATTCTTATATTTGATAAATATGCTTTTAGCATATTACTAAATAATATTATTAATTGTTTTTATTGTAGATTTAGTAGTTACAAAATTATTTTTTATTAGTCTATAAATATAGTAAAGTCAAACTAATAAAACGCAATACCAGAAAAAATGAAAAGAAAATGGACTTTCGTGATTTGTGCCGCAGCGTTGATGGCACCAATTTCCGTGGTTAAAGCGCAGTATCCCCAAGAACCTAAAGAGGTGAAGGAAGCTGTGAAGAAAATGATGGATGAAGAATACAAGTTGTCTGACGAAGCTTGGGAAAAGGCTCTTCCTACAATAGAGAAAGAAGCAAAAGAAGGTAAACCATATATTCCTTGGGCAGCTAGGCCTACGGACCTTCCTCAGGCAAAGATTCCTTCTTTCCCTGGAGCAGAAGGAGGTGGCATGTACAGCTTTGGCGGTCGTGGTGGAAAAGTAATCACGGTAACTAATCTGAATGATCGCGGACCGGGTTCTTTTCGTGAAGCTTGCGAAACTGGTGGGGCGCGTATTGTGGTGTTCAATGTATCGGGTATTATCCGCATCAAAACTCCAATTATTGTTCGTGCACCTTATATCACTATTGCCGGACAGACTGCACCAGGTGATGGTGTTTGCTTGGCTGGTGAATCTTTTTGGGTAAATACTCATGATGTAGTGGTTCGTCACATGCGTTTCCGTAGAGGAGAAACTAATGTTGGACGTCGTGATGATTCATTTGGGGGAAATCCGGTTGGTAACATTATGATAGACCATTGTTCTTGTACCTGGGGATTGGATGAAAATATTTCTTTTTATCGTCACATGTTTAGCCCGGGAGAAGGTTACAAGGATCTGAAACTTCCAACAGTGAATGTGACTATTCAGAATACGATCTCTGCAAAAGCTCTTGATACATACAATCATGCATTTGGTAGTACGCTTGGTGGCGAAAACTGTTCTTTTATGCGTAACCTTTGGGCAAGTAATGCCGGGCGTAATCCTTCTATCGGATGGAACGGAGTATTTAATTTTGTAAATAATGTAACGTACAATTGGGTGCATCGTTCCGTTGATGGTGGCGATTATACTGCACTTTATAATATCATTAATAACTACTATAAGCCGGGACCCCTCACTCCGAAAGATACTCCTGTGGGACATCGTATATTGAAACCGGAATCAGGACGTAGTAAACTAGGTTATTATGTTTTTGGTAGAGTTTATTGCAATGGTAATATTATGGAAGGTTACGATGCCATCAGTAAAAATAACTGGGCTGGTGGAGTGCAAGTACAAGAACAACCTAATACGGATGGCTATACTGAAAACATGAGATGGAACGAGCCTTTCCCAATGCCTTCATTAACCATCATGCCAGCTAAGGATGCCTATAAATTTGTGATAAAGAATGCGGGTGCAACGATTCCTAGCCGTGATATTGTTGACCAACGCATTATTGAGGAAGTTGAGACAGGAAAAGCTTACTATAAGGAAGGTTTAGATCCAAATTCTTTCTACCAATTTGAGCATCGTCGTTTGCCGAACGATTCATATAAGAAAGGAGTCATTACAGAAATTGAACAAATGGGCGGGTATCCTGAATATAAAGGTACTCCTTACATTGATACTGACAAGGATGGTATGCCTGATGCTTGGGAAAAAGCAAATGGATTGAATCCGAATGACTCATCTGATGCCAACAAAGACTGTACTGGTGACGGATACACCAATATTGAAAAATACATTAATGGAATTAGTACAAAGAAGAAAGTTGACTGGACAAATTTGAAGAACAACGATGATACTTTGGCTAAAAAAGGAAAATTAATGTAAGTTTATGACTAAGAATTATTTTAAGGTAATACAATTGCTTTGCTGTTTTTTGTTTCTTGCAGCGACTTCTGCTTTTGCAGTAGATCTGGATAAACAAAACCGAGATCCTAAATATGTGGAGACAATTGTCGGCCGCTCTCAGAAGATAGTAGATAAGCTTAATCTTTCAGATAAGAAAGTTGCGGAAGATGTACGCAATGTGATTGCTAATCGCTATTTTGAACTGAACGACATCTACGAGAAGCGTGATGCAAAAGTAAATCAGATAAAGGAATCGGGCGTAACGGGTACTGCTAAAGCCGATGCTTTAAGTGCCGCTGAATTTGAAAAAGACGCTGCTTTGTATCGTTCTCACTTTGCTTTTCCGGCTAATCTCTCTCTTTTCCTAAATGAGAAGCAAATTGAGGAGGTAAAAGATGGTTTGACTTATGGAGTTGTGATGGTGACTTACAATGCAACTTTAGAAATGATACCTTCTTTGAAAGAAGAAGAGAAGACACAAATTTATGCTTGGCTAGTTGAAGCTCGTGAGTTTGCTATGGATGCCGAGACTTCAGGAAAGAAGCATGAAGCTTTTGGCAAATATAAAGGCAGAATCAATAATTATCTTTCGAAAAGAGGATATGATTTGGTCAAAGAACGTGAGCAATGGTATAAAAGGATTAAAGAAAAGGAATCCAAATAGAAAGCGATTTTTTGAAAAATAGTTTTAATGGGAGTGCAATTCAGTAAAATGATTGCATTCCCATTTTTTATGGGTAATCAGAGTTATAACAGAATCTCATTGGACCGTTTTGTCTATTTTTGAGAAAACCAATCAATACCCTTCTACAGGCGTTGTGAGAGGGGGGTGTTGAATGTCCGAGATCAGCATGTTGAATGTACGTTTTCAACATGCTGATCTCGGACATTCAACACGCTGATCTCGTAAAAACGATTTCAAGTCTATCTAATCTCCTCTTTATGTTAACTATTTTCTTTTTTTTGTTTCTATGTTGGATCCACTGTTTTGATATTAAATGCTATCATCGGCTGATTTTATTCTACTATGATCTTTTTATTTATTAATCATGGGTTAGTGCGTTAGGGTTGCTTAAGGTCGCACGCAGAGAGAAATAGTAGTAAGTGATTGCAATGCGAATGAGTACATAAACCCCTTAAATCCGTCTTTTTTAAAGAAAGTATTAATAGAAACTGTTGATAAAGCATGAATAAATATTTTAATCTTCTGATTGTTCTCGTTCTCTTCTGTCTGATGACATCCTGCCAAAAAGGAAAAGAGTATTACGTATTCACTTCTTTTCATGAGCCTGCCAATGAAGGCTTGCGCTACCTTTATAGTGAGGATGGCATTCACTGGGATAGTATTTCTGGAACTTGGTTGAAGCCGGAAATAGGCAGACAGCAGTTGATGAGAGATCCTTCAATGGTGCGTACTCCCGATGGTATTTTCCACTTGGTATGGACTACTAGCTGGAAAGGTGATTTGGGTTTCGGATATGCTTCTTCAACAGATTTGATACATTGGTCGGAACAAAAGATGATTCCGGTGATGGAACATGAACCTACTACGGTAAATGTCTGGGCACCAGAGATCTTTTACGATGATGAGAAAGAACAATTTATGGTGGTGTGGGCTTCGTGCGTGCCGGGCCGTTTTGCACGAGGGATTGAAGAAGAAAACAATAATCACAGATTATACTATATCACTACAAAGGATTTTAAAACAATTTCGGAGACTAAAATTTTATATGATCCCGGCTTTAGTAGTATTGATGCTACCATTGTGAAGCGTGCATCCAAAGATTATGTAATGGTGCTAAAAGACAATACCCGTTCGAACCGTAATTTGAAAATAGCTTTTGCCTCTTCTCCTTATGGTCCTTACTCTCCTGCATCCAAAGCTTTTACTCAACCATTTGTGGAAGGTCCTACTGTCGAGAAAGTAGGTAAGGACTATCTGATTTATTTTGACGTATATAAAAAGAAGATTTATGGAGCGGTGAAGACGCGAGATTTTATTAATTTTACCAACGAAACACAAACGGTGAAGGTGCCGAAAGGACATAAACATGGGACGATATGTAAAGTCCCCAAAAAAATTATTGAGAGACTAATTGAAAGCAAAAAATAACAGCTACTTTTTATAAATACCATGAAACATTTTAATAGCGTTTTAGTTGCCATTGCATTTGCTAGTATTTTTTCTGCACCTTCTTTTGCACAAGATAAGATTCATTATACAGGAACGGAACTTTCTAATCCGGCTTATCATGATGGGCAACTGACTCCGGTTGTAGGGGTACACAATATTCAAGTAATGCGAGCTAACCGTCAATTACCGGATGCTTCAAACGGAAACGGGTGGACATATAACCATCAACCTATGTTGGCATACTGGAATGGACAATTCTATATGCAGTATTTGTCTGATCCTGCTGATGAACATGTTCCACCATCGCAAACTTTTCTGACAACTTCTAAAGATGGTTATCATTGGACGAATTCGGAAGTACTTTTTCCTACTTACAAGGTGCCTGATGGATACACAAAACCGGGACGTACAGATGTAGCTAAGAACTTAATCGCCATTATGCATCAACGTGTAGGCTTTTACGTTTCGAAGTCAGGCAGATTAATTACTATGGCTAATTATGGAGTGGCTATGGACAAAAAAGATGATCCAAATGATGGCAATGGAATTGGTCGTGTTGTCAGAGAGATAAAGAAGGATGGATCGTATGGACCGATTCACTTCATCTATTACAATCATGGCTTTAATGAGAAAAACACGAATTATCCTTTCTTTAAGAGAAATAAGGATAAAGGTTTTGTGAAAGCTTGTCAGGAGATATTGAATAATCCTCTTTATCGTATGCAATGGGTAGAAGAGGCCGATAGAAATGATCCGATTATTCCTCTAAATAAAGAATATAAAGCATTTAATTATTATACATTGCCTGATGGTAAAATAGCTTGTTTATGGAAACATGCTTTGACTTCTATTAGTGAAGATGGAGGAAATACATGGGCACAACCTGTATTACGTGCTAAGGGCTTTGTGAACAGCAACGCTAAGATATGGGGGCAACGATTAAGTGACGGTACGTATGCCACCATTTATAATCCATCCGAATTTCGTTGGCCGCTCGCCATCTCTTTGAGTGCGGACGGACTTGAATATACAACACTGAACCTTGTTAATGGTGAAGTTCCTCCAATGAGATATGGGGGTAATTACAAATCTTATGGACCTCAATATGTACGTGGCATTCAAGAGGGTAATGGCAAATCGGCAGATGGAGATCTTTGGGTTGCTTATAGTGTGAACAAGGAAGATATGTGGGCTGCGCATATTCCGGTTCCGGTTCGTACAAAGGCTACTGCCCATGCAAATGATGATTTTTCAGCCTATTCGAACTTGTCTCAACTAACCGATTGGAACATTTACTCTCCACTTTGGGCACCGGTTTCTTTAGAAAAAGAAGAGGGTATATCATGGCTTACATTAAGGGACAAAGATCCATTTGATTATGCTAAAATAGAAAGGAAAATACCGGCGACGAAGCAGCTAACAGTTTCATTTGACTTGTTGGCCGGGCAGAATGATAAAGGTACATTGCAAATTGAGTTCTTAGACGAGAATGGGATTGCATGTTCTCGTCTGGATTTGACGAATGACGGACTGTTCCGTGCTAAAGGTGGATCTCGATTTGGTAATATGATGAAATATGAAGCAGGGAAGAAGTATCATGTTGAAGCAATTTTATCGGTAACAGATAGAAATATTACAGTCTTTGTCGATGGCAAAAAAGTTGGGTTGCGTATGTTTTATGCTCCGGTAGCTTCAATAGAGCGTATTGTATTTAGAACCGGTGTACAGCGGAACTTCCCTACGCCTGATACTCCTGCCGATCAGGATTATGACTTGCCGAATGCAGGATCTGAGGAACCAATGGCCTTTTATCGGATAGCCAATGTTAAGACATTATCTGCGGATACCGATTCTACGGCAACTTTTCTGAAGTATGCAGACTTTAGCCATTATGTTTCCTATTTTAATAATATGGAAGACGAAAACATTGCTCAAGCTATTCCTAATGCAAAAGCATCAGAATGGATGGAGAAAAACATTCCTCTGTTTGAATGTCCGCAGAAGAATTTCGAAGAGATGTACTATTTTCGTTGGTGGAGTCTGCGTAAGCATATAAAGAACACTCCTGTGGGTTATGGCATGACTGAGTTTCTGGTGAATCGCACGTATGCTGATAAGTATAATCTGATTGCTTGTGCCATTGGGCATCATATTAACGAAAGTCGTTGGTTGCATGATCGTACTTATCTGGATCAGATTATACATACTTGGTATCGTGGTAATGAAGGCGGAGCGATGAAAAAGATGAATAAGTTTAGTTCATGGAACGCGGATGCAATTCTAAATCGTTATTTGGTAGATGGGAATAAATCATTTTTGCTAGATATGCAAAAGGATTTAGAGACTGAGTACAAACGTTGGGAAAGCACGAACCGATTGAAAAACGGTCTCTATTGGCAAGGGGATGTACAGGATGGTATGGAAGAATCTATCAGTGGTGGTCGTCGTAAACAGTATGCCCGTCCTACTATTAATAGTTATATGTATGGCAATGCCAAGGCTCTTTCTACAATTGGCTTGTTGGCTGGTGATGAAAGTGTTGCTATGACGTATGCTTTGAAAGCTGATACACTTAAACATCTTGTAGAGGAACAGTTGTGGAATACTACGCATCATTTCTTTGAAACAATGCGTACGGATTCATCAGCTAATGTGCGCGAAGCCATTGGATATCTTCCTTGGTATTTTAATCTGCCGGCGAAAGGTAAATACGATGATGCATGGAAGGAAGTGATGGATGAGAAAGGATTTTCCGCTCCTTACGGATTAACGACAGCCGAACGCCGTCATCCGGAGTTTCGTACACATGGTGTAGGAAAATGTGAGTGGGATGGAGCTATCTGGCCGTTTGCTTCCGCTCAAACGCTAACAGCAATGGCCAATTTCATGAATAACTATCCTCAAACAATTCTTTCGGATAGCGTCTATTTTCACCAAATGGAATTGTATGTAGAATCTCAATATCATCGCGGACGCCCATACGTGGGAGAATATTTGGATGAGGTAACTGGTTATTGGCTGAAAGGCGATCAGGAACGTTCACGCTATTATAATCATTCTACATTCAATGATCTGGTTATTACCGGATTGGTTGGATTACGTCCTCGTATGGACAATACTCTCGAAATTAACCCTCTCATACCTGAGGGGAAATGGAACTGGTTCTGTTTGGATAACGTGTTGTATCATGGTCATACTATCTCAATTATATGGGACAAAGATGGCAGCCGTTATCATTCAGGAAAAGGATTACGTATCTTTGTTGATGGAAAATTGGTAGGTCATGCAGATAAACTTGAAAGGTTGATTTGCAAAGATGTACTTCAGTGAGAATTGCCGGATAATGATAAGAAATAGAATATTATTCCTGTTTGCCATTTGTTTGTTTTTAGTTATCGACTCGGCTAGAGCGATTGAGGTAACAAAGACAACTTGTGAAATGGCTGTCGATCCGCTTTGTGTGGCTGCTAAATCTCCTCGTTTTGGTTGGCAAATGCATTCTTCGCAACAAGGGAGTATGCAGACGGCTTATGCCATTGAGGTGTACGCTGTACAGAATGGCAAACGCAGTCTTGTTTGGAAAACGGGAAAGGTTAATTCTACTCAAAGTCAGTTAGTTCAGTATGTCGGAGGAGCTTTACAGCCGCTCATTAAATATGTATGGAGAGTTCAGGTATGGGATGAAAAGAATCGTCCTTCCTCTTGGAGCAAAGAGTCTGAATTTCGCTTAGCTCCAGACGATTCATTCTTTGATGCTCAGTGGATAGGCGCTATCTCACGCAAAGATGCTAAGTTGCCTCAGGGACGGAAATTTCATGAAACGGACATGAGGAAACCTGAAGTGAAAGCATTGTGGGCTGCCGCAGATACTTTATCGAATAAGAGCATTTATCTTCGTAAATCATTCGTTGCCACAAAGCAAATTGACGAAGCGATTGTATATGTTTGTGGACTCGGTCATTATGAATTGAGCCTGAATGGTGATAAGATTGGTGAAAGTGAGTTTGCCCCGTTATGGAGTGATTACGATAAAACCGTTTACTATAATGTTTATGATGTAACTTCAACTATCCATGAAGGAGAAAACGCAATCGGCACTCTTTTGGGAAATGGATTCTATAATGTACAAGGCGGAAGATATAGAAAACTACAGATTAGTTTCGGATCTCCGACGCTGTTGTTGAAACTCGTCATCAGGTATAAGGATGGAACAAAGAAAGAGATTCTTTCGGGTGCTGATTGGAAGTACAGTTTGAGTCCGATAACTTTTAACTCCATTTATGGTGGAGAGGATTACGATGCTCGCTTAGAACAAGTTGGTTGGAATACTTCCTCTTTTAATGATTCTATCTGGAAGTCTGTGGTGCTGCAACAAGCTCCTAAAGGACAGTTGCGTCCACAGATGGCTACTCCGGTTAAAATCATGGAGCGATATGGCATTCAGAAAGTAACTAAACTTACTCCTGAACAGATCGTTGGTGCCTGTAAATCGACCAAACGCACGGTAGATGCTTCTGCTTTTGTTCTCGACATGGGACAGAATCTGTCCGGATTCCCTGAAATAACTGTCCGTGGTAAAAAAGGACAGAAAGTAACGTTGATTGTAGCAGAAGCCTTAACCGATGAGGGGGCTGCAAATCAGCGTCAAACAGGTAGACCACATTATTATGAATACACCTTGAAGGGCAATGGTGATGAAACTTGGCATCCTCGTTTTTCTTATTATGGGTTCCGTTATATTCAAGTAGAAGGTGCTGTACTTAAAGGGCAAAAGAATCCCCGAAAGTTAGCAGTATTAAAGAGTATAAACTCTTGTTTTGTCTATAATTCTGCGGCGAAAGTCTCCTCTTTTGAAACATCCAACGTGATATTCAATAATGCACATCGCATTATAAAAATGGCTATACAAAGCAATATGCAGTCAATCTTTACTGATTGTCCGCATCGCGAAAAGCTCGGTTGGTTGGAAGAAACTCATTTGAATGGTCCCGGATTATTATACAATTATGACCTTACTTCATTCTTACCTAAAGTAGTTCAGGATATAGCTGATTCTCAATATGATAACGGCATGGTACCGACGATCGCTCCTCAATATGTCATTTTTGAAGGACCGGGAATGGATGATTTTGCCAATTCGCCCGAATGGGGCTCGGCGATGATCATATTGCCGTTTATGTATTACGAAACTTACGGTGATAAGTCACTCATTCAGAATTATTATCGCAATATGCGTGCTTACTTTGATTATCTGACTTCACGTGCAGAGAATCATATTCTGTCATTTGGATTAGGAGATTGGTATGATTATGGTAACTTTAAAGCCGGTTTTTCAAAGAACACTCCTATACCTTTAGTTGCCACAGCTCAATATTATATGGATGCTTGTTATATGGTTCGTGCAGCTGAGATGGTAGGTAACAAATATGATCTTGACTATTATGCCCGTTTATGTAAAGAGATTAAAGCCGCATTTAATGAGAAGTTCTTCCATGCGGAGACGAAACAATATGGCACAGGGAGTCAGTGTAGCAATGCGCTTCCACTCTTTCTTGATATGGTTCGTTCTGAATTACGCCCGGCTGTCTTAGATAATTTAGTGAAAGATATAAAAGCACACGGCAATCGGTTGACTACCGGTGATGTAGGGAACAGATATCTTTTTCAAACTTTGGCGCGTAATGGATTAAATGAACTGATGTACACCATGCACAATCATGAAGAAGCACCGGGTTATGGATTCCAATTGAAGTTTGGTGCAACCACGTTGACCGAGCAGTGGGACCCCAGACAAGGCTCTTCTTGGAATCATTTTATGATGGGACAGATTGATGAGTGGTTTTTTTATTCATTGGCCGGAATAAAAGCCGATCTGTTACATCCGGGATATCAAGACATCGTTATTGCTCCTCAAGTGGTAGGAGATTTAAAATTTGTTCGTGTATCTTACGAAACGCTTTACGGGCTTGTAGTGGTAAATTGGACACATGACAATGGAGTGTTTACTTTATCAGTGGAAGTTCCTGTGAATTGTTCGGCGAAGATTTATTTGCCGGGTGATAAGGAAGCAAAGATGATAAAAAGCGGAAGTTATTCATTTACAAAGAAACTATAGTACGATGAGAATACGACTTTTACTGATATTGGTTGCAACTATTTGTTTGGCATTTCCTCTTCGCGCCGAGCGAGTAGATATGTTGAAAGCTGGAGCAAAGGCAAATGGCACTGTGCTGAATACGAAGTTGATAAACAACACGATTGTTCGTCTCAACAAAGCGGGTGGGGGAACACTTTTCTTTCCTTCGGGTACCTACCTCACCGGTCCCATTGTAATGAAAAGTAATATTACGATTGAACTGGAATCGGGAGCAACATTGCTCTTCTCTGATAATTTTGATGACTATCTTCCTTTTGTTGGGACTCGCCATGAGGGAGTAGTGATGAAAAGCTTTTCTCCGCTTATTTATGCTGTAGATGCAGAAAATATAACCATTAAAGGTGAAGGAACGCTTGATGGGCAAGGGAAAAAGTGGTGGATAGAGTTTTTTCGTATTTTAGTTGATTTGAAGGACAATGGTGTACGCGACTTAAATAAATATCAATCTCTTTGGGAAAAGGAGAATGACACAAAGTCTATTTATGCAGAAACTAATTCAGATTATGTTAGTACTTTGCAACGTCGTTTTTTTCGTCCTCCTTTTATTCAACCCATTCGTTGTAAGAATGTACGTATTGAAGGCGTTAAAATTATAAACTCTCCTTTCTGGACAGTAAATCCGGAATTTTGCGATAACGTAATGATTAAGGGAATTACCATTCACAATGTTCCTTCTCCAAATACAGATGGCATCAATCCTGAATCATGCAAGAATGTACATATCAGTGATAGCCATATATCGGTTGGCGATGACTGTATCACAATAAAATCAGGTCGTGATCTTCAGGCTCGTAAGTTAGGTGTTCCGTGTGAAAATATAACTATAACCAATTGTACGATGTTATCCGGACATGGAGGAGTAGTCATTGGCAGTGAAATGAGTGGAAGCGTTCGTAAAGTTGTTATTAGTAATTGTATTTTCGATGGGACTGATAGAGGTATTCGGCTTAAATCTACTCGTGGAAGAGGAGGGGTGGTAGAAGATATTCGTATCAGCAATATTGTGATGAGTAATATTCGAAATGAAGCCATTGTCATGGATCTGATGTATAGCGATATGCCTGCCGAACCCCTTAGCGATCGTACGCCTATCTTTCGGAATATTCATGTGTCGGGTCTTACTGCTACAGGCGTGAAGACTCCGATTGTAATAAAAGGGTTGGATGAAGCACACATAACTGATGTATCGCTTCGTGATATGAATATAGAAAGTAAGGAGAAACCTCACTTTCAGAATTGTGATCGTATCACTCTTGATGATGTTATAGTAAACGGTCAAAAGGTAATCTTAAAATGAATAAACAAATGAAGAAGATTGTGCTTATCGTATTATTAGTCAGTTTTGTTGGTGCAAATGCACAGAATTTGACTTTCGAGAATAAGTTTGCTCGTCCGCTTTGTGAAGTACTTGCTGATATTCAAGCGCGTTTTCAGATCCGTCTGAAATATGATGTAGATACGGTAGGAAAAATACTTCCGTATGCAGATTTTCGTATTCGTCCTTATTCAGCAGAAGAATCTTTGATGAACGTTTTAGCTCCTTTTGATTACAAGTTTGTTAAGCAGGAAGGTAATTTATATAAGATAAAGAATTATGAATATGCTCGTCGTACTTCCGAAGATGGAGAAAAGGCTTTGGCGTACTTAAAAACATTGTATTCTGATAAAGAATCGTGGGAAAAAAGAAGAGCAAATTTGCGTAAGGAAGTTCGTGAAAAATTGGGTCTTGATTCATTACTTAACAAAAGAGTAAATGCGAAACCTATTCTTTCTAAAATAAGAAAATTCGATGGATATACAGTGCAGAACTTTGCGCTCGAGACGCTTCCCGGATTGTATGTCTGTGGCTCTATTTACACTCCGAGTTCTAAAGGCAAACATGCATTGATTATTTGTCCGAACGGTCATTTTGCTGGTGGTCGCTATCGTGAAGATCAACAACAACGGATGGGTACACTTGCACGTATGGGGGCTGTTTGTGTGGATTATGATCTCTTTGGATGGGGTGAATCAGCTTTGCAAGTAGGCAGCGCAGCACATCGTTCGAGTGCGGCACATGTAATACAAGCCATGAATGGATTATCTATTTTAGATTACATGCTTTCGTCACGTAAAGACATTGATAAAAGTAGAGTGGGAGTGAATGGAGGTTCAGGTGGTGGCACACAAACTATCTTGCTGACGGCTTTGGATGAACGTTTTACTGCTGCTGCTCCTGTCGTAAGTCTATCTTCTCACTTTGACGGAGGATGTCCTTGCGAAAGTGGCATGCCTGTTACAATGGCTTGTGGAGGAACTAATAATGCGGAATTGGCTGCTATGTTTGCACCCCGCCCCATGTTGGTTGTGTCCGATGGTAAGGACTGGACAAGCAGTGTTCCTGAATTGGAATTTCCTTATCTGCAATGCGTATACGGTTTTTATGGGGCAGTTGGTAAGGTAACGAATGTGCATCTTCCTAAAGAAGGGCACGACTTTGGTCCGAATAAGCGTAATGCTGTCTATGATTTCTTTGCTTCAACTTTTGCTTTGAATAAAGCGAAATTAGATGAAAAACGTGTAACGATTGAACCAGAAGAAGCGATGTATAGCTTTGGCAAAGATGGAGTACTTCTTCCGGCAACCGCCATTCGCTCTTTTGATAAATTGGCGGTTTATTTTGATAAGAATCGATTCTCTGTATTGCAATCGGATCTTAGCCTTGAGAAAAAAGCGACAGATTGGGTCGCATCTCTCAAGTTGGAAGATGAAAAGAAAATTTCTTTTGTAACGACATTGGTTTATAACCATCTGCGCAGTGTACGTGAATGGCACAATGAACATCCATATAGCACTGTTCCTGAGGGATTAAATCCATTGAATGGTAAACCGCTTAGTCAACTTGATCGTGAGATGATCGCTGATTCTGCTATGCCTAAAGAAGTGCATGCGAAATTAATGAATGGCTTGCGAAAAGCTCTCACCGAAGAACAGGTGGAAGCCATTCTCGATAAATATACTGTTGGCAAGGTTGCTTTTACGTTGGCCGGATATCATGCTATTGTTCCTGACCTTACAGAAAAAGAGGAAGCTTTCATTTTGGAGAACCTGAAACTGGCGCGTGAACAGGCTATTGATTATAAAAGCATGAAACAAATCTCTGCTATATTTGAAATTTACAAAAACAAATGTGAAGAGTTCCTTAATAATAATGGACGTAGTTGGAGGCAGTTGTTTAAGGACTATGTGAATAAGGTTAAAGCCGAAAAAGCCGCTAAAGCTGCTCAGAAGAAGTAATGTTTGAAAAATGAAACAGATGAATAGAATAAAAGCTTTCCTACTTTTTGTCTTGTGTATGCTAGCTGCAGATGCTTCTGCGGTCGCATACAAACTCTGGTACGATAAACCAGCCCAAGTTTGGACGGAAGCCCTTCCTTTAGGTAACGGTCGACTGGGTGCTATGGTGTTTGGAAATCCGGCTGTAGAACAGATACAATTAAATGAAGAGACTATTTGGGCAGGACAACCAAACAAGAATGCAAATCCGGATGCTTTGGAATATATCCCTAAAGTTCGTGAACTTGTCTTTGCCGGCAAATATCTGGAAGCACAAACATTGGCTACGGAGAAGGTAATGGCCAAAACGAATTCGGGTATGCCTTATCAAACCTTTGGCGATTTACGTATTTCGTTTCCCGGACATACCCGCTATACGAATTATTATCGTGAATTAAATCTGGACTCAGCTCAGGCAGTAGTACGCTATCAGGTCGATGGCGTAAACTATAAAAGAGAGACGATCACTTCATTTATCGATCAGGTTGTGATGGTTCGCCTTACTGCAGATGTCCCCGGAAAGATCACTTGCAATTCCATTCTGACCACTCCTCATCAGGATGCCGTGATTGCTTCTGAAGGAAATACTGTTACTTTGTCAGGTGTATCATCCTGGCATGAAGGCTTGAAAGGTAAAGTTGAATTTCAGGGAAGATTGACCGCTAAGATAGAAGGTGGTAAGATGAGTTGTAAGGATGGTGTGTTGACTATTGAAGAAGCTAATGAAGCTGTACTTTATGTCTCTATTGCAACAAACTTTAATAACTACAACGATATTACCGGTAATCAGGTAGAACGTGCAAAAGCTTATCTTGACAAGGCTTTGAAACATACTTATGCTCAAGATAGAAAAGCGCATATTGCTTTCTTTAAGAAATATATGGATCGTGTTTCTTTCAATCTGGGAGAGAATCAATATAAGAATGTGACAACAGATGCTCGCATTGAGCGCTTCAAAGAAACCAATGATGCACATCTGGTCGCTACTTACTTCAAATTTGGTCGTTATTTATTGATCTGTTCTTCTCAACCTGATGGACAACCGGCTAATTTGCAAGGCATTTGGAATGATAAACTTTTTCCGTCGTGGGATAGCAAGTATACTTGTAACATTAATTTGGAAATGAATTACTGGCCGGCAGAAGTGACTAACTTGACGGAATTAAGTAAACCACTTTTTCAATTAACAAAGGAAGTGAGTGAAACAGGAAAGGAGACTGCTAAGACGATGTATGGTGCCAAAGGCTGGGTGTTACACCACAATACAGATATCTGGCGGGTAACCGGAGCGATAGATAAAGCACCTTCGGGTATGTGGCCTTCGGGCGGTGCTTGGCTGTGTCGTCATCTGTGGGAACATTATTTGTATACAGGTGATCTTGAATTTCTTCGTTCTGTTTATCCTATCATGAAAGAAGCCGGGCATTTCTTTGATGAAACGATGGTGAAAGAGCCAATACACGGGTGGTTAGTGGTTTGCCCGAGCAATTCTCCTGAAAATACACATGCCGGAAGTAATGGAGAAGCAACCACTGCGGCCGGTTGTACAATGGATAATCAATTGATCTTTGATTTGTGGACTTCTATAATAAGTTCAGCTAAATTGTTGAACACAGATGAAGAGCTTGTTACCCATTTAGAGAAGCGCCTACAAGAAATGCCTCCTATGCAAATCGGTCGATGGGGACAACTGCAAGAATGGATGTTTGATTGGGACGATTCCAATGATATTCATCGCCACATGTCTCATCTTTATGGAATGTTTCCCAGTAATCAGATATCCCCATATCGTACTCCGAAACTGTTTGATGCTGCACGTACTTCACTTATTCACCGTGGAGATCCTTCTACGGGATGGAGCATGGGCTGGAAAGTCTGCTTATGGGCACGCTTACTAGACGGTGATCATGCATATAAATTAATTACCGATCAACTGTCATTGGTTCGCAATGAAAAGAAAAAGGGAGGAACCTACCCAAATCTGTTCGATGCACATCCACCTTTTCAAATTGATGGAAATTTTGGTTGTACGGCAGGTATTGCCGAAATGCTGATGCAGAGCTATGATGGTTTTATCTATCTTCTTCCTGCACTTCCATCTTTGTGGAAAGACGGAGAGGTAAAGGGGCTGGTTGCTCGCGGAGGCTTTGAACTGGATATGAATTGGAAGAATGGGAAAATTTTGCGTTTGGTAGTTAAGTCACGTATTGGTGGTAATTGTCGTTTGCGCTCATTGGTGAAACTTTCAGGCAAAGGCTTGAAGCGTGCGAAGGGAGTGAATCCTAATCAACTATATGCTGTGCCGGAAATTACTCAGCCATTGGTAAATGAAAAGGCTAAATTAAATAAGATTGTGTTAAAAGATACCTATCTTTACGACCTTATTACAGAGGCAGGTAAGGAGTATATCCTTATGGGGAAATGATAATGATATAATTAAAAGATAACGATATGAAGACAAATGTTTATAAGTATTTACTTATCCTTTTAGTAGTAATGGCAGGAAATACTATTTCTGCTCAGAACAAAACATATATTCCCTGGAGAAACGGAAAGTTGGTCGTCTCGGAAGAAGGACGGTATCTGAAACATGAAAATGGTGCACCGTTCTTTTGGCTTGGAGAGACTGGATGGCTTTTGCCTGAACGCTTAAACCGTGATGAAGCGGAATACTATCTTGAACAATGTAAGCAACGTGGCTATAATGTTGTACAGGTACAAACTGTGAACGATGTTCCTGCGTTAAATTACTATGGGCAATATTCTCATCCTGATGGATTTAACTTTAAGGAAATAAATAAAAAAGGCGTATATGGCTATTGGGATCATATGGACTATATCATTAAGACAGCTGAAAAGAAAGGAATATATATCGGAATGGTTTGTATATGGGGAGGTCTGGTGAAGAGTGGACAAATGACAGTTAAAGAGGCTCAGGCTTATGGCAAGTTCCTTGCTGAGAGATACAAAGATCAACCCAATATTATCTGGTTTATCGGAGGAGATATCCGTGGTGATGTAAAGACTGTAGAGTGGGAAACTTTGGCTAAAAGTATTCGTGCTATTGACAAAAACCACCTGATGACATTTCACCCACGTGGAAGAACTACTTCAGCGACTTGGTTCAATAATGCCGAATGGTTAGATTTCAATATGTTCCAGAGTGGACACCGTCGTTACGGACAACGCAATGGGGATGGTGATTATACTATTAAAGAGAATACAGAGGAAGATAACTGGAGATACGTTGAAAGTAGCCAGTTAATGAAACCTTTGAAACCAATTATTGATGGGGAACCTAGTTATGAAGAGATTCCTCAGGGTTTGCACGATCCGAACGAAACTCTTTGGAATGATAATGACGTACGTCGTTACGCTTACTGGTCAGTATTTGCTGGTTCTTTTGGACATACATACGGTCACAATTCTATTATGCAGTTTCTTAAACCGGGTGTAGGTGGAGCTTATGGTTGCACAAAGCCTTGGTATGAGGCACTCAAGTCACCAGGCTTCAATCAGATGAAGTATATAAAGAATCTGATGCTTACTTTCCCGTACTTTGAACGTGTTCCTGATCAGACCGTTATAGCTGGTACTAATGGCGAACGATATGATCGCGCTATTGCTACGCGGGGTAATGATTATTTGTTGGTCTACAATTACACGGGTCGTCCTATGGATCTTGATTTAAGTAAAATTAGTGGTGCAAAGAAGAATGTTTGGTGGTATAGTGCTAAAAACGGTAAACTGGAATATGTTGGCGAGTTCGATAGCAAAGTTGTGAACTTTCAACATGATAGTGGCTATTGTAGCGGAAATGATCAGGTACTTATTGCAGTAGATTCTTCTAAAGATTATGTGCAGAAGAATTGGACGGAACTTCCTGATGCACAACAAAAATGGAATAAATAAAACATTGCTACAATGAATAAACAGAGAGTCTTTTCTCTTATAATTATAGGGTTGCTTTTGCCTCTTTCTATGTGGGCTAAGGTGGATATTACTTATTTACGTACCGAGCAGATGGTTAATCCGATGGGGATTGATGCTGAAACTCCCCGCTTGAGTTGGAGGCTTGTTTCATCTGAAAGAAATGTGATGCAAAGGGCTTACCATATTCTTGTTGCTTCTTCTTTGGAAAAGCTAAATAAGGGCGAAGGCGATTTATGGGATTCCGGCAAGGTTAATTCTGATGCTTCTATTTGGGTTTCTTATGCTGGAACGCCTTTAAAAAGCAATGTTCGTTGCTATTGGAGAGTGAAAAGTTATACTACTCGTGGAGAAACAGCTTGGAGCGAACCTGCTCATTGGAGCATGGGACTTCTTTCTGAAAATAATTGGAAAGGACAATGGATTGGTGCTGATAAAGCTTTCCCATGGGATAGTGAAACACAGTGGAGCAGACTAAGTGCTCGTTATTTGCGCAAAGAGTTTAAGCTTGCCAAGAAAGTGAAACAAGCTACCGTTCACATAGCAGGTTTAGGAATGTACGAACTCTTTATCAATGGAGAGAAAATAGGCGATCAAGTCTTGGCTCCCGCTCCTACAGATTATAGAAAAACAGTTCTTTATAATAGTTTTGATGTCACTTCTATGCTTAAAGCTGAGAATGCCATCGGAGTAACGCTGGGGAATGGACGTTTCTATACTATGCGTCAGAATTACAAACCATATAAAATAGCTACTTTCGGATATCCAAAGATGCGTTTGAATCTGATTGTGGAATACTCAGATGGCAGTAAGGAAACGATTGTGAGTGATGCCAGTTGGAAGCTGACTGCTGATGGTCCTATTCGCAGTAATAATGAATATGACGGTGAAGATTACGATGCCCGCAAGGAACTGAAAGGATGGGCAACTGCTGGTTATGACGATTCGCAATGGGAAAAAGCTCAACGTGTAAGTATACCTACGGGAACTTTACGTGCTGCCATGGCACCTAACATGAAAGTGATGGAAACGATCAAACCTCTTTCTATAAAAAAAGTGGAGGGAAAGTGCATCCTTGACATGGGACAAAACATGGTGGGGCGGATTCGCATGAAGATTAAAGGCAATGCCGGTGATTCCATTCGTTTGCGTTTTGCTGAATTGCTGCAAAAGAATGGTGAACTCTATGTTCGAAATCTTCGTGATGCCCGGGTAACAGATACTTATATTGTTCGTGGAGATGAGGCTGGGGTTCAATGGTCACCTCGCTTTGTCTATCATGGTTTCCGTTATGTAGAGGTTTCAGGTTATTCAAATGCCCAATTGAGTGATTTCGTTGGTGAAGTGGTAAATGATGAGATGGAGACACTTGGCTCATTTGAAACGTCCAATTCGATTCTGAATCAAATCTATAAAAATGCTTATTGGGGTATTCGTGGCAACTATAAAGGATTGCCTGTCGACTGTCCTCAACGCAACGAACGTCAACCTTGGTTAGGCGATCGTGCTACCGGTTCATTGGGAGAAAGTTTTGTCTTTGAAAATGGCCCTCTCTATGCTAAATGGATGGATGACATTCGTGAGGCTCAGCGTGAAGATGGCTGTATTCCTGATGTAGCTCCGGCTTACTGGAATTACTATTCAGACAATATGACTTGGCCTTCTGCCTTGTTGCTCTCTTCTGATATGATTTACACTCAGTTTGGTAATATGAAACCGATTGTAAAGAACTACCCTGCCATGAAGCTTTGGCTTTCTCACATGAAGAAGGAATATATGACAGAAGATTACATTGTAACAAAAGATAAGTATGGTGATTGGTGTGTTCCGCCTGAATCATTAGAACTGATACATAGCAAAGATCCTAATCGTCAGACAGATGGACAGCTGATTGCTACTGCTTATTATTATAAGATGTTGAGCCTGATGACTCGTTTTGCTAACCTTCAGGGATTTAAAGAAGATGCTACAGGGTTTGATGCTTTGGCTGCAAAAGTGAAAGCTGCATTCAATAAGAAGTTTCTGGCTGTCAAGAGTGAAACATCACGAGTTCCGGGGCATTTGCTCTATCCGGATAGCATCTATTATGGTAACAATACTGTTACTGCGAATATTCTGCCATTGGCATTTGAGATGGTTCCTCAGGAATACGTTGAAGAGGTCTCAAAGAATGTAATTACCACTATTATTACTACTAACAACGGACAGATCAGTACAGGAGTAATTGGTGTACAGTGGTTGATGCGTGAACTAAGCAAAATGGGACGTGCGGATATTGCTTATCTATTGGCTTCAAACAAGAAATATCCAAGTTGGGGATACATGGTTGAGCAAAGTGCTACTACTATCTGGGAATTATGGAATGGAAATACTGCCAATCCGGAAATGAATAGCGGTAACCATGTTATGTTACTCGGTGATTTAATTCCGTGGTGTTATGAAAATCTGGCTGGTATTCGCTCTAGCCGTGAGGAGGTGGCTTTTAAACACATCGTTTTTCGTCCTGATTTTGATATTCAGGATCTTAGTAAGGTAGATGCTTCTTACATGACCCCGTACGGCAAGGTTGTTAGTCGTTGGAAAAAAAATCTGATGCAATTGGAATGGGAAGTAGAGATACCTGCTAACACTACAGCTGAAGTTTATTTGCCCGATGGTAAGGAAGAGGAGATCGGTTCAGGAAGTTATCATTATAGCGTCAAAATACCAACGCGTGATAAAGCGATACTTACGGATGAGTTTTTGTATGAAGAGACCTCTTTCCCTGAATGCCATGCATCTACTATTGCTGAAATGCCTAATGGTGATTTAGTCGCTTCTTTCTTTGGAGGTACTAAAGAGCGCAATCCCGATTGTTGCATTTGGGTTTGCCGCAAAGAAAAGGGAAGTGATAAGTGGACAGATCCGATGCTTGCAGCTGATGGCGTTTTTAGTCCCTCAGAGAGGAAAGCTTGTTGGAATCCGGTTTTGTTTCAAATACCCGGTGGTGATTTACTCTTATTTTATAAGATAGGTTTAAAAGTTTCCGATTGGAGTGGTTGGTTAGTCCGTTCCAAAGATGGAGGAAAGACATGGAGCAAACGCGAACCCTTGCCCGAAGGCTTCTTGGGCCCGGTAAAGAACAAGCCGGAATTAATTAATGGCAAAATAATCTGTCCTTCTAGTACGGAAGGAAGCGGTGGTTGGCAAGTACATTTTGAAATCTCGGATGACTTGGGTAAGACTTGGCGCATGGTTGGACCAATAAGTGCTTCAGAAGCAGTGCTGACGATTGATGCGAATATGAAAGAAGATCCGGAAGCAGGAGAGAATTTTAAGAACACGGGTAAGGTCGTTCAGGCCATTCAACCAAGTATCTTAAAACTTAAAGATGGACGTTTGCAGGTGCTTTGTCGTACCCGTAACGGAAAGTTGGCAACATCATGGAGTAGCGATGATGGTGAAACGTGGACCCCACTGACTTTGTTATATGTTCCGAATAACAATTCGGGAACAGATGCGGTAACTCTTAAGGATGGTCGTCACATACTGATATATAACAATTTTGGAACTCTGCCCGGTACTCCGAAAGGAGTACGTACTCCATTGAATATCGCTCTTTCTAAGGATGGTGTGAAATGGGAACCTAAGTTAACACTTGAAGATAGTCCAATTAGCCAGTACTCTTACCCTGCCATTATACAAGGGAAAAATGGTAAAATTCATGCCATCTATACCTGGCGCCGTCAGCGTATCAAGTATCAGTGTATTGATCCTGAAAAACTTTAATCATTATTACTAAACTAAGAAGATGAAAAGGATAAAATTAGTTTATCTATCGGCAATTGTTATGGTTGCCACTACTGTTTGTGCTCAAGATAAAGGACTTACAGATATGACTCATAGCCGTTTTGCCAAAATGCACAATACGGAACTCGGAGCTACTCGTTGGACGGATGGTTTCTGGGGTGATCGCTTCACTGTCTGCAAAGATACGATGCTTTTAAATATGTGGAAAACATGGAATACTCCCGAAGTATCTCATGGGTTTCGAAATTTCGAAATAGCAGCTGGAACTTGTTCGGGTGAGCATTGGGGGCCTCCTTTTCATGATGGTGATTTCTATAAATGGTTGGAGGCCGTTGCAGCTGTTTATGCGGTGAATAAAGATCCGAAGCTTGATGCGTTGATGGATAAAGTGATTAAAGACATTGTTCTGGCTCAACGTGAAGATGGATATATTCATACCCCTGTCATTATAGAAGAGAAAAATAAAGGCGTGGACTCTCATAAAATAGAGAAAGAGACTGTTATCGGAACCAAAGTTGGTGGAGCAGATGAGAAAGGTGCATTTGCCAATCGTCTGAACTTTGAAACGTATAACCTTGGTCACCTGATGATGGCCGGTATTACTCATTATCGTGCAACCGGTAAGAAAACATTGTTCGATGTAGCTGTAAAAGCAACTGATTTCCTTTGCCACTTTTACGAAACAGCTTCGGCTGAATTAGCCCGTAATGCTATTTGCCCCTCTCACTACATGGGGGTGGTCGAAATGTATCGGGCAACCGGGAATCCTCGTTATCTGGAATTAGCAGAGAATCTTATTAAGATTCGTGGCATGGTGGAGAATGGAACGGATGACAACCAGGATCGGGTGCCATTCAGTCAGCAGAAGACAGCTATGGGGCATGCTGTTCGTGCCAACTACCTTTATGCAGGCGTTGCCGATGTGTATGCTGAGACAGGAGATAAGATGCTGAAAGAAAATCTGGAAAGTATCTGGAAAGATATTGTAACCCGTAAAATGTACATCACCGGAGCTTGTGGAGCCTTGTATGACGGAACTTCACCTGATGGAACCTGCTATGTGCCTGATAGCATACAGAAAGTACACCAGAGTTATGGTCGTCCTTTCCAATTGCCAAACAGCACGGCACACAATGAGACCTGTGCCAATATTGGTAATATGTTGTTCAACTGGCGTATGTTCCAGACTTCAGGCGATGCTAAATATGTAGATATTGTAGAGACTTGTCTTTATAATAGTGTGTTGAGTGGTGTTAGTTTAGATGGCAAACGCTTTTTCTATACCAACCCTTTGCGCATCAGTGATGATTTGCCCTACACACTTCGCTGGCCGAAGGAAAGAACAGAATACATCAGTTGTTTCTGTTGCCCTCCTAATACCGTGCGTACCGTTTGCGAAGCGCAGAATTATGCTTATACAGTAAGTGATAAAGGAATCTGGTGCAACCTCTATGGAGGTAGCGAATTGGCTACTACTTTAACGAGTGGTGATAAAGTGAAAATCACTCAGGTATCTGATTATCCTTGGGATGGTGCTGTTCAGCTTACTGTTAATCAGGCACCTAAAAAGAAGGCTTTTTCAATCTTCCTTCGTATTCCTGAATGGTGCGAAAACGCCACGTTAAAGGTCAACGGGGAGGTTTTTAATACTCCACTTAAAACTGATACTTATGCTGAAGTAAACCGTATATGGAAGAAAGGTGATCAGGTGGAATTTGTGATGGATATGCCTGTGAAGTTGATAGAATCGAATCCTTTGGTCGAAGAAACTCGTAACCAAACCGTAGTTAAACGGGGCCCATTGGTTTACTGTCTTGAAGGTATCGATATTGAAGGCGGGTATAAGATTGATAACGTGGTAATACCTGCTGATATCAAGCTCACTCCTAAGAAGATTGCAATTGCAGGAAGCCCCATCGTTGCTTTGGAAGGAACAGCTCAGTTGTTGCCTGAAGCGTCATGGAAAGGTACTCTTTATCGTGAAGTCGTTCAAAGTAACAAGCCGGTTAGAATTAGTTTGATTCCTTATTACGCATGGGGAAACAGAGGAAAAACAGAAATGACCGTTTGGATGCCATTGGGTAGATAATAACGAATGAACAGAATGAATAAATCAATATACATGTTACTCTTGCTGATTCTGTCAACAAGAGTTTCTGCTGCAGATATATGGATATCTCCAAAGGGGAGCGACCTTGCTGCCGGAACCAGAGAGGCACCAAAGCAGACACTTACGGCAGCGTTGCGTCAGGCGCGTGAACTCCGTCGTTTACAGTTGGGAAACCTTAAAGGTGGCATTACCATCTACATGCAGGGTGGCAACTATTCGCTGTACGAACCGGTTTTTATCCGTCCCGAAGATAGTGGAACAGCTGATTCACCTACTGTTATTCGCTCTGTAGAGGGTCAACAGGCTGTGTTGAGTGGTGGTGTACGTATATCCGGTTGGAAGAAGAGCAAAGGTAACTTATGGGTTGCGGATGTTCCTACATTCAATGGCTATCCGTTGGACTTCCGTCAACTATGGATAAACGGCAGCAAAGCTGTTCGTGCACGTGATGTGGTCGACTTTGAGCAGATGGCTCGTATCATCAATAATGATCCCGTGAAGCAAATACTTTGGGTTCCCACTAAAGCAGTAGCTAAAATCCGCAAAGCACCATTTGCCGAAATGGTACTTCATGAAATGTGGTGTGTAGCCAATCTACGTATTCAGTCAATAGAAGTTCATGGCGATTCTGCTGCTGTACGGTTCCATAATCCAGAGAGCCGTATACAGTTTGAGCATCCTTGGCCACGTCCAATGGTAACAACTGACGGACACAATTCGGCTTTCTATCTCACCAATGCGATTGAATTGCTCGATGTACCCGGAGAATGGTATCATGATATTCGTGCTAATAAACTCTATTATTACCCACGCAAGGGCGAAGTTATGACTTCTGCTGAGACTGTCGTTCCTGCTATTGAAACGCTGGTTCAAGTAGAAGGTACGCTCGATCGTCCGGTGCAATACATTATTTTCAAGAACGTAGCTTTTCGCCACACTACCTGGATGCGTCCATCCCTCAAAGGACATGTACCTTTACAGGCTGGCATGTATCTTACAGACGGCTATCAGATAGATCCGAAGATCGTTCGCAATTACAATAATCATAAGCTCGATAATCAGGGCTGGCTAGGTCGCCCTACAGGAACTGTTCAGATAAGCGGGGGCAATTACATTAACTTTAACGGATGCAACTTTGAAGAACTTGGCTCTACCGGACTCGATTATGTTTACGGTGCACAAGGTGGCAAAGTAGAAGGATGTCTCTTTCGTGATATTGCGGGCAATGGTCTGCTAGTCGGAAGTTTTTCTCCTGCATCTCTGGAAACACACTTGCCTTATGATCCTGCCGACCGCAGAGAAGTATGCAGCCATCAAACCATTGCCAATAACTATTTTACTGATGTTGCCAACGAAGACTGGGGTTGCTTGGCTATCTGTGCAGGGTATGTGAGTGACATAAACATCGAACATAATGAGATATGTGAAGTTCCTTATAGTGGCATCAGTCTGGGATGGGGGTGGACACAAACTGTAAACTGTATGCGCAACAATCGTGTACATGCCAATCTCATTTACCATTACGCCAAACACATGTACGATGTAGCCGGCATTTATACGCTGGGTTCACAGCCGAAGTCTTTCGTTACCGAAAACTGTGTGCATAGCATATATAAACCGGGATATGCCCATGATCCTAATCATTGGTTCTATCTCTATACAGACGAGGGTTCTTCCTTTATTGCAGTGAAGGATAATTGGACAGAAGGGGAGAAGTTCCTCAAAAATGCCAATGGTCCCGGTAATGAGTGGGAGAACAACGGTCCGATGGTGAACGATTCTATCAAAAATCGTGCGGGACTTTTGCCGGAATTTGTATATTTGAAACATTAACTTTAAATAAGCAGTTATCGTGAAAAAACTATTTATTACTATGTTCCTTGTATTAGTTACTGCTGTACCCGTATTGGCGCAAACATGGATTTGGTATCCCGGTGATTACGAATTATGGTTGGGCAACAAGATGAATAATCGTCGTACAGAGCGCGGAGCCTTTTTTCCACCCTTTTGGAAGATGGATAGTCACTACGTTTTAGTGGAGTTTAGCAAACAGATTGAGTTATCACAACCTGAAGAAATAGAAATATCTGCCGAAGGTACATATAATGTGAAGCTAGATGGCAAACTACAGTTTGGTGCTCCTAAGAAACTGCTCTTGTCGGCAGGAAAACATAGCCTCAATATTAAGGTACACAATCAAGCGACCCCTCCGGCTATTTTTGTGAAGGGCAAGACTGTCAACACAGATGCTTCATGGAAGGTAACTTTCGAGGATAAAGAGTGGATTGACGAAAGCGGTAAAGCCAGTGATACCTCTGCTACTGTTTACATGGCTGCGGGATACTGGAATTTCAATACCCCTCAAGAACTTCCTTCACAATTCCGCTTAGCTGTACAGAAACAATCTGCTGTCAGTAAGAAAACTCTTGCAAGTGGAGAACTGATTGATTTCGGAAAAGAAACATTTGGATACATTACCCTTAAAGGTTTGACAGGCAGTGGCATTGTGAATATCTACTACGGTGAAAGCCCCGAAGAGGCACAGGATACCGAGCATTGTGAAACGCTTGATAAATTGCAGTTAGAAGGAACATCAGTCATTAATCTGGCAACCGGTGTTTCTACTTCTTTGCAAAATGGCGAGTACACACTCGATAATAATAAAGCCTTCCGTTATGTTTATATCGTCACAGAGAATGGTGTTCAGTTGAGTGATGTTAGTATGCTTTATGAATATATGCCCGAAAAGTATCGTGGTAGTTTCCGTTGCAACGACGCAGAGATCAACAAGATTTGGGATGTTGGTGCTTATACGATGCACCTCACTACTCGTGAATTCTTCATTGATGGAATCAAGCGCGACCGTTGGGTATGGAGTGGAGATGCTCTGCAAAGTTACCTGATGAATTATTACCTGTTCTTCGATAGCGAATCCGTAAAACGCACCATTTGGTTGCTTCGTGGCAAAGATCCTGTAACAAGCCATACCAATACCATCATGGACTATTCGTTCTATTGGTTTCTGAGTGTATACGACTATTATATGTACACAGGCGATAAACACTTTGTGAGCCAACTCTATCCAAGAATGCAGACGATGATGGATTATGTGCTTGGACGTACCAATAAGAACGGGATGGTAGAAGGTCTGACAGGCGATTGGGTGTTTATCGACTGGGCAGATGGTTACCTAGAAAAGAAAGGCGAACTCTCCTTCGAGCAGGTACTTTTCTGCAAAAGTCTTGAAACAATGGCACTCTGTGCTAAATTAGTGGATGATAAAGAGGGGCAAACCAAATACAGCAGTTTGGCATCTGCATTGCGTGCTAAACTGGAACCTACTTTCTGGAATGAATCAAAGAAGGCCATGGTACACGGTTGCATGAATGGCAAACAGAGTGAAGCCGTTACCCGCTACTCTAACATGTTTTCCGTTTTCTTCAACTACCTAAAAGACGGTCAGAAACAAGATATCAAACATTCTGTGTTGTTGAACGATAGCATTATGAAGATAACAACTCCCTACATGCGTTTCTATGAACTCGAAGCCCTTTGCGCACTTGGCGAACAGAAAGCTGTGATGAAAGAGATGAAAGCTTACTGGGGCGGCATGCTTCGTGAAGGTGCAACTTCTTTCTGGGAGAAGTATAATCCCGAGGACAAAGGTGCGCAACATCTGGCTATGTACGGCCGTCCTTATGGAAAGAGTCTTTGCCACGCTTGGGGAGCAAGCCCTATCTATTTATTAGGTAAATACTATCTGGGTGTTACTCCGGTCAAAGAAGGCTATAAAGAGTTTGCTATCAAACCTGTACTTGGTGGATTGAAATGGATGGAAGGCGATGTGCCAACACCTAATAGTACCATTCATGTGTACATGGATAACCGTTCCATCAAAGTCATTGCAGGCGAAGGCAATGGTTATCTCTACTTCGCAACTACCCGTAAACCGAAAGTTTCAGTCGGCAAGATTGAAGAAATGGCTAAAAATTCTTATCGTTTGTGGATTGATACAAAAGAAGAAGTTATTGTAAAGTACTAAACCTTAGAAAAGTATATCCGTCTTATATAGCCCGGTACGCTGATTGCCTATTATCAGTGTATCGGGCTATTTCTTTTTACTTATGAATGAACTAAAATACTTTGTCTTATCGTATTCTATGGTGTTATTCATAAAGAAAAGATCATGATCATAATCATTTATTTGCTTGTGAATTAAGTAAATTCTACATTTTTTTGTCTATTCATCTGACATAAAAATATATATTTGTAATCGTAAATCTTACAATAACTTATTACTATGAACCCGATCAAGACATTAACTACTGCAATTACAATTTTTTGTGCGGCAACAGTGTTTGCACAAATACCGGAGAGAACGCCACAAAACGTGGAGAAATACAAGACAATCTGTCGCGAACACATCTACAAAGATATGAAAGGTATGTATCGTAGTCCCGGCGGTGCACTGAAATATCCTTTTCTCGCTCCCGGTAGTAGCCAATACCTCGATATGTTGTGGGATTGGGATTCTTGGTTGAGCAATGTAGCACTTCGACAGATTCTATTGGAGAAAGGGAGTAAAGCCGATAGAGATGAGGCGCTGAAATACGAGCAAGGTTGTGTGTTGAATTCACTCAATTATGGTGGTATGGACGGATGGATTCCTATCTGGATTGAGCGTGATGCCCCTTCACGTGAGGTGATGCTATCCAAACGTAATCCATGGAAAAGCAATATGCATAAGCCTTGCCTGGCACAACATGCAGCATTTATCATAAAGAACATGGATGGCGATGCCGAATGGCTTAGAGAGAATTTCTATACTCTTCAAGCCTTTGTCGATAAATATTGGAATTTCCATCGTGATAAGCTAACAGGGCTTCTCTACTGGGAAACAGACGAGGCTATCGGAGTAGATAATGATCCCAGTACTTTTTTTCGTCCTCATGAAAGTTCCGGCTCTATCTTTCTTAATTCACTGATGTATCGTGAACTTCTGGCTATGGAATACATTGCCAAAAGCTTGCATATGGATGAGATTGCTAAAACCTATCGTTCCGAGGCAGATATTCTCTGCGAAGCTATCCGCAAGAATTGCTGGGATCAGCGAGACAAATTCTACTATAGTGTTGATCTCAACCTGTTACCGATAGAAAAGCCGCAGGTGGAAACCCTCAAGAAAGGTGATTTCTTTCTGCATGTCGGTCAGCCCCGCAATTACGATTGCCTGATACAGCGTTTCAGTGTATGGAGTGGGTTTATGGCTATGTGGGCAGGTATTGCTACTCCCGAACAAGCCCGTCAGATAGTGGAAACACAGTATCGCGATACCACTTCTTTCAATGCACCTGCTGGAATCAGGACGCTTTCGCCGCTGGAGAAGATGTATAATCTTCGTGCCAGTGGAAATCCATCCTCCTGGCAGGGTCCTGTATGGATCAATGCCAATTATCTTGTATTCCGTGGACTAGTTAAGTACGGATTCAATGAAGATGCCCGTCAACTGGCTGAGAAAACCATTTTGTTGTTGGGCCGTGATTATGAACGCTTTGGCGCATTGCACGAATATTATTTGCCTGAAAATGGCGAGCCAGTACTCAATAAAGGTTTTCAAAACTGGAATTTATTGGTGCTGAATATGGCAGCATGGCTTGATGGCAAAGAGATGATCACCGAATTCTGAAATAACTAGTAAAATGAATGATATGAAATCCATTAAATTTGTAAAACTCAAGCAGTTGGCTTTGTGTCTCTGCTTACTGCCTGTGGCGGCAATGGCACAAGATGCTTATAAGAATCCTCTACTGACTCCCGAAGAGCGTGCTAAAGACCTTCTTCCACGACTTACATTGGAAGAGAAAGTTGGCTTGATGCAAAACTCTTCCGTAGCCGTTCCTCGTCTGGGTATCAAAGCATACGACTGGTGGAGTGAAGCTCTTCATGGTATCGCTCGTGCGGGGAGCGCCACTGTATTTCCTCAAACCATTAGTATGGCAGCATCTTTTGATAATGCTCTTCTCTATCAGGTATTCGATGCGGTAAGTGATGAGGCTCGTGTCAAATACCGTCAATTCAGTAGCGCAGGACAGCATGGGCGCTATCAGGGACTTACCGTATGGACACCCAATATTAACATCTTTCGTGACCCCCGTTGGGGCAGAGGGCAAGAAACCTATGGAGAAGATCCTTATCTTACCAGTCAGATGGGGCAAGCTGTAGTTCGTGGCTTGCAGGGAGATCCCAATGCTAAATACAACAAATTGCATGCCTGTGCTAAACACTTTGCCGTACATAGCGGTCCGGAATGGAACAGACATACCTATAATGCTGAAAATATCTCATCCCGTGATTTATGGGAAACCTATCTGCCCGCTTTCAAAGACCTTGTACAGAAAGCCAAAGTAAAAGAAGTGATGTGTGCTTATAATCGCTTTGAAGGTGATCCCTGCTGTGGTTCCAACCGACTGTTGATGCAGATTTTGCGTGATGAATGGGGATTTAAAGACATGGTAGTGAGCGACTGTTGGGCTATTGCCGATTTCTTTAATCCGATACCTAAGGGACATGGCACAGAACCCGATGCGGCTCATGCTTCTGCCAGAGCAGTGATGAGTGGTACTGATGTGGAGTGTGGCCCGTTTTACGGTAGCTTACCCGATGCAGTGAAACAAGGACTTATTAAAGAAGAAAAAATTAATGAATCTGTTATTCGTTTGCTTAAAGCCCGTTTCGAACTCGGTGAGATGGACGATCCGTCTATTGTACCATGGATGAAAATTAAAGACGAGACAATCAACTCTCCTAAACATCAACAATTAGCTTTGAATATGGCTCGTGAGAGCATGACCCTTCTTTTGAATAAGAATAATATTTTGCCACTTTCCAGAGATCTTAAAGTGGCAGTGATGGGCCCCAATGCAATAGATTCTGTAACCATGTGGGCGAACTATAATGGATTTCCTCTTCATACAACCACTTTTCTGGAAGGAATACGGAGCAAAATTCCTGCTTCTCAGCTTATTTACGAATTTGGTTGTGACCATACACAGAGCAAAGGCATTAATAGCCTGTTCGACCAATGCGCATTGAATGGACAGCAAGGATTTGAAGCCATTTATTATGGTAATACTGAATTTGAAGGTGAACCGGTAGCTAAAGATTGGGTAAAAACACCCTTTTCTTTTAATGCAGCAGGTGGGACTGTCTTTGCACGTGGTGTGCCATTATCTGTTTTTTCAGCTCGTTACCATTCTGTTTTTACTCCAAAAGAGTCAGGTGATATTTGTTTCAATCTTAGTTTAGTCGGAAGCTACACCTTATCTATTGATGGAACAGAGATCAAGACTGGAAAAAATATAGGTTTTCCAACTAACATATATGTACTTAAAGCCGAAGTCGGGAAATCATACGATATTGAATTGCAATATGCAGTGCGCTATGATGGTGTATTGGCCTTTAATATTGGCAAAGAAGTGGACCTGGACTTTGACAAGGCGGTGTCATCCGTAAAAGATGCCGATGTCGTAATCTTTGCCGGGGGAATTTCCCCGAAACTTGAAGGTGAGGAGATGTCTGTTAAAATAGAAGGATTTAAGGGTGGAGATCGTACCAGCATTGAATTACCTGCTGTACAACGTAACTTGCTTAAGAAACTAAAAGAAGCAGGTAAGAAAATCATCTTTGTGAACTGTTCGGGTTCGGCTGTTGGCCTGGAGCCGGAAAGTGAAATTTGTGATGCTATTCTTCAGGCATGGTATCCGGGGCAAGCAGCCGGAACAGCTTTGGCCGATGTCATTTTCGGAGATTATAATCCTGCCGGACGATTACCTGTCACTTTCTATAAGAATACAGCGCAACTTCCCGATTTCGAGAATTACGACATGAAAGGCCGTACCTATCGCTTCTTTAAAGGAGAAGCGCTTTTCCCGTTCGGTTACGGCTTAAGTTATACCACTTTTGCTTATGGCAATGGCACGCTGGATAAGACAATCGTAGAGGCAGGAGAGAAAGTAACTCTGACCATACCTGTAACCAACACGGGCAAGAAAGACGGAGATGAAGTCGTTCAGGTATACCTGAATCGTCCGTCGGATACAGAAGGTCCGATAAAAACTTTGCGCGGGTTTAAACGCATTTTTCTCAAAGCAGGAGAGAGCCAACAAGTGAAAATAGAACTTTCGGCAGACGATCTTCAATGGTTTGATGTGGCATCAAATACGGTGCGTAGCCTTCCGGGAGAATATAAGCTATTCTATGGTAGCAGTTCTTTGGATAAAGATTTAAAGAGTTTGAAGCTCGTAATAAAATAGTATAGGCTTAAACTTCATTTTATTTCAAGAAATTTATTTTTTAGAGCAAAAAGAAGGAGGGGTCAGATGTGGCCCCTCCTTGCATACAAAATATTTTTTACTGCTTAATATCCGTTTGTTCCAAATTCATCCGCATTTTCAATTTGATTTAAGAAAGTATATGAAATAGGGCGAAGATAATTCTTTGAAGTAAAGCTTTCTGCTGCACGTGAGTTATATTTTGCCAAACGAGTTTCAAATGCTTTGTGACGTTTCAATAGTGCCCAACGGTTAAACTCACCACAAAGTTCACGAGCATATTCATCAAAAATATCGTCTTCGGTGGCAGTCGTTAATTTCATATGAGCATCAAAATCGTCAGCATTGCGGCATGCACGTTTGCGTAATACATTCAAGTATTCGGCTGCATTCTCTCCATTACCTAATTTTTGTTCCGCTTCGGCAGCGATCAAATAGACTTCAGCCATACGCATAATAAACATATCACCAGTCTTGCATTGTAAGTTACTTCCGTAGAAAGAACCATCATAAGACCAATTGAATTTATTCAAAGAAGGGAATAGGCTATAAGTGTTTGTTTTCCCATCAATAGAAGATGTTACATATTTATCCGTTTGATCAAATAAGTCATTAATGTTTACTGTAACATAAAGACGTTCGGCTTTTTCTTGCGCACTCATATCATCTTTAGACAAATAAATCAAGAAGCGATCTTCATCTTTATCCAGCGGATATGGATTGGCATAGACATTGTTAACAGCCGTCAACTTTGTGATATCCCCCGAATACTCACCTTTAGGCCATACTGATGCAACATATTGATTGCCACCATAGGTTTGGTTAATAGCCGCTAAGTCAACATACGGATAGATCTTCCCGGGTTTGTTTCCGTATTTCTCGGCAAGAGCATCTGTAATAGTCACTATTTTATCATTATACTTTACCCAAGAAGGTTGGACCATACTGAACTGAGCAAAGGCTGTGGTGAAAGAGTTTTCCCAACGCTTGTCATATTTAGCATCGAAACAGTTTATCAAGTACTTTGATGGAGCCATAAGGCAATTATTCACGCGGCCATAAAAATAGTTCTGCTTATTGGCTGTCTTATAGATATCGTTCAATTTGTTTGGATCGCAAAAAGTATAAGTGAATAATTTATTTGAACCATAAGATCCGTAACTAAATGCATCACTACTACCTGCTTGGGGGCCGGCAGCTACAAATAGTGCTTCTTTGTTGTTCCTATTGTTTTTTTGTGCCCATACATCATCTATATTGTCGTATAAATAGGCGCCATAAGTGTCCTTGTTAGCAATAAGGTCTTCTGCAACCTCTTTGGCACGTTGCCAATAGGAAATATTATTTTCAGTCAATCCTTCACCTGCACCTTGTGCATAAGCACGAGCTAGAAGTCCGAGTGCTGTTTTCTTGCTACAGCGTGCATAATTACTTTCATAGGGAGTTACTCCTAACTTTTCTGCCGCATCCTTGAGATCTGTTGTAATTTGATTATAGATATCTTGTGAGGAAGCACGTTTAGGATTGAAATCTGCAGTAGTTGCTTCCTCTGTTGACAAAGGAATTTCTCCATATTGAGTCGTGAGTACTAAATAATAAAACGCCCTTAGACATTTTGCTTCACCAACAATGGTAGCTATATCTGCTGCATCTCCATCCGCTAAGTTGCTAGCACGACCAATCACTGCGTTGCATGTATTGATTTTAGCATACGCTTGAGTGAAAAGTTTGTCAGTTGCATTTGTATTTGTTGTAAGACCTTCATAATAGAACAATTGTTGCGTATTGGTTGTATTGTTCGAGGTCAGCCAAATATCTGTACCAGTTTCTGCTACAAACAAATAATCTGAAGCAGAAAATAACTGATCATAAAGTGGTGAATAGCAACTTGTAGCCATTCCTTTCCATCCTTCAAAGGTTTGAAGGGTAATTTCTCCCGATCCACTCGGATTGTATTCATCTAACGAACAGGAATATATTGATGTAGCTGCGCATATAGCGATAACTACTTTTGATAATAATGTCTTCATTACAAATATTTTAGGAGTTAATTTAGAATGATATATTCACACCAAAGACCAATTGTTTTGTTAATGGATAGTTTAGGCTACCATTCATCTCGGGATCATATTGTTTTAGTAAATGACTTTTTGCCACAATAAAGGGATTGGTCATAGTTGCGTATAGGCGGCATTTTTCCAAACCAATCGTTTTTAAAGCATTTTTAGAGAAAGTGTATCCTAGTGTTACATTCTTAATTTTGAAGAAAGAACCATCCACATAGTTTAGAGCTCCGTAACCGGTGTAACTCTTTAACTCTTTTGATGAATTCATTGCAGGGAAGTCATTGGATGGATTTGTCTCGGTCCAATAATTGAAATACTTCGGAAAGTTTCCTGTTCCTGATGTATTGTAATATCCCAACATTTCATAATTGATCATTTGCCCCCAACGCATATATGCATAAATGGTTAAATCGAAATTCTTGTATGTAAATTGGTTTTGGAAACCAGCTGTCCAATCCGGAGAATTATGTCCTATAATTTGATAGTCAGATCCACTAATAACATATTTGTTATCGGCATTGTAGTATGTTTTTTCGCCGCTACTCTCATCAACTTTGTAATACACTCCAGCAGACTCACGTATCAATCCCGGTACATTCACTTTAATACCTCCCGGAGTTGTGCCAAATACAGCGGCATCATCTTCTTCTCCTAATTGCCATATTCCATCAATCTTGTAATTATAGAAAGAATTAACCGGATGTCCTATCGATAAAGCGTAGTCTCCGTTTGTGATATTATTGGAAACCCCGTCAGTAAGAGAAACTATCTTTTCTTTATTTTGTGCAAAGGTCAATGAGGAATTCCACTTGAAATCTTTTGTGTCGATGTTACGGGTATTTAGGCTGAGTTCGAGACCAGTGTTCTTTGTTTGGCAGATATTCATATTCATATAATACTGTGTACTAGCATTGTACGCGCCATTTGTTACCGGTAATTTTCGTGACCAGATTACGCCTTTTGTCTTTGTATTATAAAAATCGGCCGTTAATTCAATTCTATTTTTTAAGAAAGAAGCATCCAAACCAAAGTTCCAATTGTAAGATTTTTCCCAACTTAAATCTGCATTGGGATAGTTTTGACTGAAGTAATATGTTTGCTCTTTCACGCCACCTAATGAATAATAGCTATTATCCAATTGTGCCGTCGATGTATAGGCATCAATAGATGAAACTCCGGTAACACCGTAGCCAATACGCAATTTCAAATTACTCAGCCAATTTTGAGTTACTTTCATGAAACTTTCGTCAGAAATGCGCCATCCAACGGAGAATGCAGGAAATGAATTCCATCTGTTGCCATTAGCTAATACGGAAGAACCGTCTTGGCGTACAGAAGCTGAGAACAAGTATCTGCCAAGGTATGAATAATTGATGCGCCCGATAAAACCCAGACCTTTTGACATGGAATAAGAGGAAGTAGCTGTAGCTGCTGTCGAGTTTATGTTATGCCATAAGAACTTATTATTCACAATATTATTTTGCATCATGTACGAATTGTCGGATTGATTGTGATTCCATGTAGTGACACCAGTCAGTGTAAACGAATGATCGTCGATGTCGAATTTGTAGGTTGCAATATTCTCCCATTTGTAATTGTAGTTTCTGTTTTGAGTGATAGATGCATATACATTGTCGTTGGTTCCTACTGCTGATGCTCCAGAGGCATTATAATATTGGTATGAACCAATGCCCTGAAAATAGTTGTTACGGTTATAGTTTAATGATAAGTTCAAACGAGAGATTACAGATAGACCTTTCAGAGGCTTGATTTCAATGTAGGGGTTAAGGTATAGCTTGAAGTTCTGGACGTTGTTTCGATATACACTTTTATCTTGATCTAACAACAGATTGATTGTATTGCCATCGCCAATGATAGGAGTTACATTAATGTTTCCGTCTTCATCATAAGCTTCCCCCAATGGAACAGATACCAGAGCGTTAACCAATTTGGCGTATGCTTTATTTTGATATACGTAGGAACCCTGCATGTTTACACCAAGACTCAACCAATCTTTCACTTTGTGATCAACCTTGATATTGGTAGAATAAACCTTATAATTATCGCCGGTGTATTGACCCTGCTCGTCCGAGAAATTCATTGAAAAGTAAGCTTTTGTTTTTTCGGTACCTCCCTGAGCTGATATACTATAGTTTTGAGTAAACCCGTTTTGCATCAATAAATCAGCCCAATTTAGATACTGTCCGTCCAAATGAGCTTGGTATGCTTCGGTAGAGGAGAATAAGTCTTCATCAGAAATATAAGTTCCGGCAGCCTGTTTTGCTTCACGCATTGTGTTGATGTAACTTTCTCCACTACGCATTTTGGGGAGAGTAGCCCAGCCGTTGAATCCCGCATAAGCATTCACATTAACGTTAACTTTTCCTATATTGCCAGCTTTCGTAGTAATGATAATAACTCCATTGGAGCCGGCAGAGCCATAAATCGCAGTGGAAGATGCGTCTTTCAATACTTCAATACTTTCAATATCATTGGGATTCAATGTAGAATAATCGCCTGGCATTCCATCAATAATGAAGGTTGGATTGCCACTTGCTTTGAATGACCTATTACCTCGTAATTGCATGGTTACACCTGCACCGGCTTGACCGGATGATTTTGTAATGTCCAACCCTGCTACCTTTCCTTGCAAGGCTTGCATTGGGTTAGCAGAAGGTGTCAATGTGATATCTTCATTCTTCACAGAAGTTACTGCCCCGGTCAAATCTCTTTTTTTTACGGTACCATAACCAATTACCACAACTTCATCCAACGCTTGTGTATCTGTCACCAATTTCACGCTGAACTGCTTGTTTGTACCAATCGTAATCTCTTGTGTTTTATAACCAATATAAGAAACGATCAATGTTTTGCTTGATTCCGGAACATCTAAGGAGAAATTACCATCCAAATCTGTAATTGCACCAACAGTACTACCTTTTGCTAAAATAGAAACCCCAATTAATGGTTCACCTGTTTCATCCACTACAACACCTTTGATTCTTTTTGATTGTGTAATTGATTGCTGTATGGCAGAAGTGTTCAATAACTCGTTTGCTTGAACAGTCGATGGGAAAGGCATAGCCAAAGTGACGGACAAGCTGAGAATGAAAGGAATGCGCTTACTGCTACATTTTAGAGCATCTGCTATAGGACGCCTAATCTTAATTTCATTTTTCATAGTATTACTAAATTTTGTATTAACCTTTGTTGTAGCTTGAAATCAGTTATTTGCATTTTATTATAGCTACAATGATACATATATAACGATTCTCTTTTCCGTTTGTACTCACATATACCGCTTGTCGTAGCACTATTTTTCACAAACAGATCTAATTTTACTGATGATATAACTTCAGCGTGTTGAATGTCCGATATCAGCGTGTTGAATGTCCGCTTTC
>DBTL01000165.1:0-3146 GCA_002307035.1 Bacteroides sp. UBA1317 | reverse complement strand
CAAACCCCTCTCAGAAGGCCTGTAGCGGTAGGTATGCAATGTTTACATTCGAATGCTGAAAAACCTATGAATTATTATGGGTATCCGATAAAAACTGAGATTGTTTTGAAATGTATTGCTAATTTCTCAAGCAAAAAACGATATCTTGCTGTGATATTTAGAGATGATCTGTTACTAATCGATTTAGATGTGTACACAGGCGGATTTAGAAACAATTAGAAGTAACAATATGATAAATGACAAAAGATAAACTCAGTGAGCAATTCCTTGGTGTTCTCGAAGAGAATGCTGGAATCATAATTAAGATATCAAGAGCGTATACCAATTCTTATTCTGATAGAGAAGATTTGATAAATGATATAACTCTTGAACTTTGGAAATCATTTGATCGATTTAATGGTGAATCTAAGATATCTACCTGGATATATAGAGTTGCCTTAAACACTTCAATGAACTACAAGCGAAAGAAAAAAAAGGATTCTTTATTCATCTTTTTGAGCGACTTTAAGAAAGAAGAAATTTTGCCTTGGCTTGTAGAACCTGAAACCTCATCAGAATTAGATCTCTTATACAATTGTATTGACGAACTGAATGAGATTAATAAAGCCATTATTCTGCTCTATCTTGATGGCAATTCGCACGAAGAAATATCTAAGATTATGGGTATTTCAAAAACAAATGTTGCTACACGGATAAGTCGAATTAAGGAACAAATTAAGGATTTGGTCATCACTAAAATTTAAAAATTATGGAACTAAATGAACTACAAAAAATGTGGATTCAATACGATAAGAAAGTATCTGATAACACACGCATCAATAAGGAAATTCTAAAAAGAATGTTGATTTTGAAACCTGAGAAACGATTTAACTGGATGAAGGTTAAAGCAATATTTAACTTATTTTCTCCTATTATTCTATTGCTGCTTATACTGATTATGAACATCCAAATTCGTTTAACCCTTAATTTCTATATCGGATTAGCTCTGTTTCTTGCAGTATATGTACCTGCTTATGTTTGGGATGTTAGGTCCTTTTTATTGATCCGTAAGATTGATTTTTCCGGAACAGTTTTATCTATAAGAAAAGGGATTTTCGAGTTGGAAAAGTATAAGATTAAAACAACACGAATACGCTATATAATAATGCCTTTTGCCATATTGGGAGCTTTGCTCATCTTTATTCAAAAACCTATATTTAATGTAGCATTAATAGTGATGTTGGTATTGGTAGTACTTGTTTATATTTCATCTATTTATTATACTTTTAAATATTCTATTTATGAGTTGTTTAGGAAACTCAACAAAGAGATAGCTGAAATAGAAGAGTTGGAAAAAAAATAGGTTATCTATCCCTGTTACTTACTAAGAAAAGCTCAGTGCGGTGGTTTGTTTAAAGCACTATTGTACTAGGCTTTTCTTACTGATTAACCTACTACATAATAGCATCAAGATTTCTTTGTGTATTGAACGTTATAGTGATGTTTATTATTCATTGGATGCATAGTGATCTTTTTATCTACTCCTCAGCTTTATTTTTCATTCTCATTTGCCTGCGCTTTATTTGTCTTATTATAAAAAATAGATGCCTTTTTCTTATATGTCATAGACTTCAAGGAGAATGTTGGAACTGTCTCTACTTTAGTAGACTGATATCTGCCTGCGGTGACACTTCGTCTGGTCGATAAATAGTTGTTCTCCAACTTTGGTTGATAATCGATATCTTGTAGTTTTCATAAGATGCAAAAACTTTTTCTAGCTTCAAGTTGTTCTTGTTACATCACAGAGGGAATGGAACTTCCCTGTAATAAACCGCTGATATGAATAGCTGATAGTTCCTACTTAATTAATCAATAAAGATTATGATGGGTAGGAATTTTGTATTTATGGACTTTTCGGTTAGCGGTATAATCTCCGAAAATAGAATGAAAAAGAGACGCTCATGTAGTAAATACATGGGCTATGTTTGTTTGTATATATGTGTTTAATTAGAATAATTGAATTATGAAGATTACAAAAGTAGAAGCAATCATCAGTTCCTCCGCATCGAATATCAGCTCGCAGGTAACATCTAAAATAATAACATAATGACTTACAAGAAAATTTTAATAGCGGTGGATAGTAGGGAAAATTCTATTGATGTTTCCAAGAAAGGCTTTGAACTGGCAGAACAATTAAAAGCAGAGGCAGCTTTGATTTTTGTCGTTGATAAGTCAAAAGCTACAGGTGATCCGGATGCCGGAATTATGCCGAACGAAGCATTAATGGTACTCAAAAAAGAAGCATAGGATACCTTGGAGCAATTGATACGTCTGAATAGCCGGACAAAAGAAATACTAAAATTTATGCCGGAAGGTTTTCCTAAAGAGGATATTTTAAAGACGGCTGAAGCTTGGGGTGCAGATTTGATCATTGTAGGTATACATGGAAAAAGTGGATTTACTCTTTGGGCGATGGGTAGCATCACACTACATATTACTCTGCACTCTACAATACCTGTCATGATTGTACCTGTACGGAAGTAAAATTCATAATGTAATGTATATAGTTTGATATCCTTTTTTATAATCACAATTTTTTTTCTATTATTTTTTAATCAATATCACTATTTGTTCTTTCTATTTATTATTTTTGCTCCTGGATTAAGACTTAATAGATGATTCATCCTTCGGTTTCATGAAAGAACAAATTAGTCACATAACGTAAATTCCGCATTCAGACAATTAATAATAACAATAACCTTGTTATATCACTTCCTAATGTAAGATGTATTTAGTTAATCCTTTCACCTAACACACATCTCAAGCTGTTGCTATATCATGAAAAACATTGTTTATTCAATCAGAATAAATAAATTTAAGTATAAAACAAATGAACAATCTCTTTAATTTCACTGTCACGTTAGCCAATGAACTAATCTCCTCGGGACGTAATGGCACAGCCCATTCTTACCTTAGTTCGGCTCGAAAACTGGCTCACTTTACAGGCGACAAAATTACTTTCGATGAGCTCACACCGGCTCTGTTGAAGAGTTACGAACAGCATTTAATGGCCGAAGGGCGCAAGCGGAATTCCATCTCCCTGTACATGCGGATGTTGCGTTCCATTTGCAACCAGGCATCGGACCGGGGGCTGGCAACCATTCCCG
>DBTL01000169.1 GCA_002307035.1 Bacteroides sp. UBA1317 | reverse complement strand
ATGTAACGCATGATCAGGAAGAAGCTCTTACGTTGAGCGATACGATTGTGGTGATGAGTGAGGGTAAGATTCAGCAGATAGGTACACCTATTGATATCTATAATGAACCGACAAATTCTTTTGTAGCCGATTTTATAGGTGAGAGCAATATTTTGAATGGTGTGATGCTAAAAGATAAATTGGTGCGCATCTGTGATACCGAATTTGAATGCGTAGATGAAGGATTTGGTGAAAATGTTCCGGTAGATGTCGTGATTCGTCCCGAAGATCTTTATATTTTTGCAGTGTCCGATGCAGCCCAGTTGGTAGGAGTGGTACAGTCGACTATATTTAAAGGAGTGCATAACGAAATGACTGTTTTGTGTGGAGACTATGAGTTTCTCGTTCAGGACTATCACCATTTCGAAGTTGGCGAAACAGTGGGATTGCTGGTGAAGCCTTTTGATATTCACATCATGAAGAAAGAGCGGGTGTGTAATACATTTGATGGGAAGATGGTGGACAATACACATGTCGAGTTTTTGGGATATACTTTTGAATGTTCCGCAGTTAGTTCCATTGAAGCCGGGCAAGCAGTGAAAGTTGAAGTTGATTTCAACAAAGTGATTCTTCAAGATAACGAAGAAGACGGGATGTTGACCGGAGAAGTGAAGTTCATCCTTTATAAAGGCAATCATTATCATCTGACGGTTTTCTCTGACTGGGATGAAGATGTATATGTGGATACCAATGATGTATGGGATGATGGTGATCGGGTAGGAATCACTATTCTGCCCACCGACATTCGAATTATTAACTGATCGATAAATGAAAGAATAAGAAGTGAGTAGAAAATTACCGATTTTTTTTGCATCACGTAAGAGTTGGACGCTCCCTTACGTTATCTTTTCGGCCATCTTTGTTGTCATTCCATTGTTACTTATCGTAGTCTATGCATTTACTGATGATAACGGACACCTGACAATGTCGAACTTCTCGAAGTTCTTTATGCACCCTGAGGCAATTAATACCTTTGTTTATTCCATCGGCATTGCTATTATCACAACATCCATTTGTATTCTTCTTGGTTATCCGGCAGCATGGATATTGAGCAATAGTAAGTTCAATAAATCACGTACTCTGGTAGTACTCTTCATTTTACCTATGTGGGTTAATATTTTGGTGCGCACGCTAGCTACCGTTGCATTATTCGATTTCTTTAGTATTCCCCTTGGTGAAGGCGCACTCATTTTTGGAATGGTCTATAACTTTCTCCCATTCATGATCTATCCCATCTACAACACTTTGCAAAAGATGGATCGTAGCTATATTGAAGCAGCTCAAGACTTGGGAGCAAACCCTGTGCAAGTCTTTTTCAAAGCCATATTGCCGCTTTCCATGCCGGGAGTGATGAGTGGTGTGATGATGGTCTTTATGCCTACCATCTCTACCTTTGCAATAGCAGAACTGCTTACCATGAATAACATCAAACTTTTTGGAACCACTATTCAAGAGAATATCAATAATAGTATGTGGAACTATGGGGCCGCTCTGTCTCTCATCATGTTGTTGCTCATTGCAGCTACTTCGCTTTTTGGCACCGACGATAAAGACAATGCTAACGAAGGAGGCGGACTATGGTAAAGAAGATTTTTGCGCAGACATATTTGTGGGTATTGTTGCTATTGCTCTATGCCCCAATCATTATTATCGTGATCTATTCGTTCACCGAAGCAAAAGTATTGGGCAACTGGACGGGCTTTTCTACTAAGCTCTATTCTTCACTTCTTGTCACCAGTAGCCATCATTCGCTGATGAATGCCTTAATGAATACCCTGACTATTGCTTTCATTGCTGCTACAGCCTCCACCTTGCTGGGTAGCATTACCGCTATCGGTATTTATAATCTGAAAGCCCGATCTAAAAAGGCTATTGGATTTGTGAACAGCATTCCTATCTTGAATGGCGACATTATTACAGGTATTTCGTTATTCCTGCTTTTTGTCTCATTGGGCATATCGCAAGGCTATGTCACAGTAGTGCTTGCGCATATTACTTTTTGTACGCCCTATGTTGTGCTAAGTGTTTTGCCCCGTCTCAAGCAGATGAATCCAAATATTTATGAGGCAGCTCTCGATCTTGGTGCCACACCTATGCAGGCGCTTCGAAAAGTCATTATTCCCGAGATAAGGCCGGGAATGATTAGTGGTTTTATGCTGGCCATCACCCTTTCCATTGATGATTTTGCCGTTACAGTTTTTACAATAGGCAATCAGGGACTCGAAACACTCTCTACCTATATCTATGCTGATGCACGAAAAGGAGGATTAACTCCCGAGCTTCGTCCCCTTTCTACTATTATTTTTGTGGTGGTGCTGGCATTACTTATTATCATTAACCATAGAGCAGGAAAGGCGAAGCAGCAAGAGTAACTATTCTGCCTCTCAAACACCGATATGTTTTCAAAAAACGCTTCATTGTTTTTAAAAAAGACCTAAGTATTATATGAAGAAGTTCTTATCTGTTTTATCTATTATCTGTATATGCTTGCTTACCGGTTGTTATAATACGGGTGAGCCTCGCGAGAATGTGCTTAAAATTTATAATTGGGCAGATTACATTGACGAAGACGCATTGAAGGAGTTTCAGGCATATTATAAACAGCAGACAGGTGAAGATATCCGTATTGTTTACCAGACATTTGACATCAATGAAGTGATGCTCACCAAAATAGAGAAAGGACACGAAGATTTTGATGTGGTTTGCCCGTCGGAATACATCATCGAGCGTATGTTGAAGAAAGATTTGCTTCTGCCGATTGATACACTCTTGAATGGTTCGCAAAGTTACATTCATAACCTTTCGCCTTATATTCGTGCTCAGATAGACAAATTGAGTCAGCCGGGCAAACAAGCCAATCATTATGCAGTGTGCTACATGTGGGGTACTGCGGGCATTTTGTATAACAAAGCCTTTGTTTCTGATGTTGATGCAGAAACCTGGGGAACTCTCTGGAATCGCAAATATGCCGGTAAGATTCTGATGAAAGAAAGCTATCGTGATGCGTATGGTACGGCAGCGATCTATGCTCATGCCAACGAACTGCGTGAAGGCAAACTTACGGTCGAAGATTTAATGAATGACTATTCACCCGAGGCAATGGCCGTAGTCGAGAAATATCTAAAAGCGATGAAGCCGTTGATCGCCGGATGGGAATCGGACTTTGGCAAAGAGATGATGACGAAGAACAAAGCATGGCTTAATTTGACGTGGAGTGGTGATGCCATGTGGGCTATCGAAGAAGCTGCTTCAGTTGGAGTAGAACTTGATTATGTGGTTCCGTTGGAAGGAAGTAACATCTGGTACGATGGATGGGTAATACCTAAATATGCAGGCAATGCTAAGGCAGCCAGTTACTTCATCAATTATATGTGCCGCCCAGACGTGGCACTTCGCAATATGGATGCCACAGGCTTTGTCAGTTCGATAGCTACTCCTGAAATATTAGAAGCAAAGATAGACACCACTCTCAATTATCATTCTGATTTAAGCTATTTTTTTGGTCCCGGGGCCGAGAGTGTGCAGGTCAATCGAATTCAATATCCCGACCGTAAGGTGGTAGACCGCTGCGCCATGATTCGTGATTTTGGAGATAAGACGGAGGCTGTGCTTGAAATATGGTCAAGAATTAAAGGAGATAATCTGGGCGTAGGTATCACTATTCTTATATTTGTTGTTGTGGCACTTATGAGCGGATGGATGATCTATAAACGTTGGTTACGTTATAAGCGGAATAAAATGCAACGACGAAGAAGTCGCAGACGAAAATAATATGATAAATCTTCTTTTCGTCATGCTGCTTCGTGCATTGTTGGTAGATTTGGATATATTTGCAGTCTAATACTCCAATTATCACCTTTGATTACGTTATGCAAAAAAGAACAACCTACCTTTTCTTACTCTTTTGTCTTTTGGCAGGTCGTCTCTGCGGACAAAAGATGAATTATCAGATATTTGAAAATATAAATTTAAGTCCTGAAGCATCTGTAATCAGCTGTTTTCTTCAAGATTCTGAAGGTTTAGTCTGGGTGGGATCTAACAAAGGCCTGTTTAGTTACGACGGATATTCCGCGCAACAACACTTTACATTTGGCTCAAAGAGCAACACTCGTATCTATTGTGGGGTTATTGTCAATGATACCTATCTGTATTTGGGAGCCGACAATGGAATTCTAATCTATAACTATAGAACTGATCAATACGAGGAAGCTGAGGTTCATTTTCCATCGGATGTAAGAACCATCGCATTGCAAGAGAATCTTTTGTGGATTGGAACATTGAATGGATTGTACACTTACGATCTTGTAAAGAAACAATTGAAGAATTTTAGTCAGAAGAAACATTCGGGAATTCCTCATCCTACTATTTATTCCATCATAGCCACTACTGATAAAACGATCTATGTCGGCACCTACAATGGCTTTTGTCGCTATGTGCCTAAGACCGACAATTTTGAAAGAATAGCCCTTCCTATCGATAAAACGAAAAATAATCAATTTATCAACTCTTTACTCGAAGACACTGTTCGTCATTGCGTGTGGGTCGGCACAGAAGGAAGTCTTTTCAAATACATTCCCTCCGGGCATCGTGCAGAGAAGATTGAACTGTTTCGGGACAATTCCATCAAGTCATTGGCACTGGACGGAAGTCAGCATCTATTGGTAGGTACAGATAACGGATTGTACGTGTATCATGAAACCAACGAGATGCAACACGTTGTGCATGATTCCCGCAACATTCAGTCTTTATCAAACAACATTATCTGGAATGTTTTTTCTGATCACGACAAGAATATCTGGTTGGGAACCGATTATGGCATTTCTATGTCTCGTTATAACAGTGCTTTTCAGTTTATTCCCATTGCTCAGATAACCGGTATGGGAGATGGTAACCATTTTTATTCCATTTTCAAGGATTCGCGAAATTATTACTGGTTTGGTGGAACCAATGGTTTAATCCGTTCGGAACGCTCATCAGGCTATCCAAATAATTCGATATGGTATAAGATGGGCGATAGGAAGCATCCTTTGTCGCACAATAGAATAAGAGAAATCTACGAAGATAAAGATCATTATTTGTGGATAGCAACGGATGGAAGCATCAATCGATACGATTACAAGTCGCAGCAATTTATACATTATAATATTATAGATAGCACGCGTACCTATAATAGTAACTGGGTGTATCACCTCTTCGAAGATGATAAAGGCAAGCTTTGGGTTGCCACTTGTCTGGGTGGCATCTTTGTAGTCGACAAAGAAAAATTGATGCATTCCACTGCGAACTATTACATAGCCGAAGAAAACTATTCAACTCGCAACGGGCTTTCAGGCATGTTTATCAACCAAATGATTCCCGACCATGAAGGCAATGTGTGGGTACTGCTCTATAATAATGGCATTGATAAGATTAACACGAAGACTAAAAAGATTACCAAGATACAACTTGGAGGATTGAGCGGCGAAAAGAGCCCGAGCTATATTCTTTGTGATGATGCAGGAATTATCTGGGTAGGCTTCAGAGGTGGGATGATGCGTATAAACCCCAAAGATAGCAGTTCACGAGTGATCAAGTTCGATGCCTTTAGCACTAGTGAAGTATTCTCCATGATGGAGGTAAATAACTCTATCTGGATTTCCACAGCCGATGGTTTCTGGGTCGTTGATAAGAGGACAATGAATGCACAACGGTTTAATGTAATGGATAAAATCTTCACCAGCATGTACTTCGATAAGAAGAATGATCGTATCTATCTGGGTTCTGTTGATGGTTATGCCATTTGTTCTCCTGAGATTATCAAACTTAACACACGTAATCGCACTGTTACCCTTACAGGCTTTTACATAAATAATCAGTTGTTTTCTCCCGGCTCATCAGACAATAGTCAGAGCATTCGTTATGTGAAGCAGCTTGATTTGAATTACCGACAGAACCATCTGACTTTTGAGTTCTCCGATTTTCCCTATTCTCAAGAGGAAAAGAATAAGTTTGTATATAAGCTTGAGGGGATTGAGGAGGAGTGGAGCCTGCTTAAACCCAACACGAATCGCATATCATATAGTAATCTTCCTTATGGAAAGTACAAACTCGTTGTTACTCGATTGAACGTTGATGGTAAACCTTCAGAAAACGCTTATACGCTGGATGTGAATATCCAACCGCCTTGGTACTATACATTCTGGGCAAAAAGTATCTATTTTATTCTGTTCATCAGCCTTATCCTCTGGACTATAAACTTCTTCAGGGTAAAGAGTAAATTGAAGATTGCCCGCATTGAGAAAGAAAAGATCTTGGAACAATCGAAGTTGAAAATAGACTTCTTCACCAATGTATCTCATGACTTTAAGACGCCGCTCAGCATGATCATTGCGCCGGTTAGTCGCTTGCTATTGGACATAAAGAATCAAGAGGTAAAGAAGCAGTTGCAATTGGTGCAGAGAAATGCGATGAAGCTGAACTCTCTGATTCATCAGGTACTCGACTTTAATAGAGTAGATGCCGCAATTGGTTCACTGCTTATTCTTTCGAGGATAGAGTTTGTGGCCTTTTCTAAAAGTCTATTCTCTATTTATGAAGAGGAAAAGCAGGAGGATAAACAACTGGAGTTTCTTTTTCGAACTAATGTGGAGAAACTTTATATGGATGTGGATTTATTGAAGCTCGAATCTATTTTGAATAACATCCTGTCGAATGCTGTGAAATATACCAAGAAGGGTAGGATAGAGCTGGCACTGAATTATCTGGAAGAAGAAAGATTGCTCCGGATAAACTTGTCCGATACGGGCATCGGCATTCCTGAAAAGGATATTTCGTATGTTTTTCAACGTTTCTTCCAGTCTTCAAAAACGGCCAAAGAAAAAGAAGGTACCGGCATCGGATTATATTTGGTAAAGGCATACGTAGAACTTCATGGCGGAACGCTTTCACTTAAATCGCAAGAAAACCAAGGAACAACAATCAGCATTACTCTGCCATTGTCTGCTGTTGCAGAGAATACTCCTGAAGCAGAAAGTAATGTTCAGTTGGAAGATAATAGTCTGCCTTTGGTCTTGATTGTTGATGACAATCAAGAAATTACAAGCTTTATACAAGATATACTGCGTACTAAGTATCGCTGTTTGATTGCTACCAACGGAAAAGAAGGAGTAGAGCTCTGTTTTCACTATATGCCCGACTTAATCATCAGTGACATTATGATGCCTGTGATGAATGGATTGGAGATGTGTCAACAGATAAAGAAAAACATGCCAACCTCTACCATTCCTATTATTCTGCTTACCGCCAAAGATGATAAGGAGACACAGCTTGAAAGTTTTAATATGAACATTGACGTGTTCTTACCTAAACCATTTGAAGCTGACATTCTATTGTCGAGAATAGAACAGTTGTTACGAACTCGTAAGAAGATAGAGGTCAAAGCCCGTATAGAGGTCATTGCCACTCCTAAAGCGATAGAAGCCACCTCCATTGATGAGAAGTTCTTATTTAGTATCACAAAGATTATTGAAGATCATATCTCTGAGTCCGAGTTAAACGTAAATGCGCTGAGCGAACTGTCGGGCATCAATAACAAACAGATCTACCGAAAAATAAAACAGTTGACGGCTCTCACTCCTGTGGAATACATTAAATCGATTCGTATGAAAAAGGCAGCGATGCTTCTTGCTCAAAAGAAATTCTCTGTGGCAGAAGTGATGTATATGGTCGGCTTCTCTAATCATTCTTATTTCTCAAAATGCTTCCAGGCTGAATTTGATAAAACACCCCGCCAATTTATGGAGCAACAGTAAGATCTTTGGCCTCTTTGGTATTTTGAGAGTCTAACCAGAATGTCCGAAGAGGTCTCATCTTATCATGTCTTTTTTATATCCTTTTATGTCCAAAATCTGCTTGTGCAACTTGCTGGTTGCTCCTATTTTTGCATATACAGAATTAAGACCTAAAATTGATATTCATGAAGAAATACATATTCACAGTTGTTTGCTGTCTCTTTTCTTTCTATGTGTCGGGACAGAAAAGTTCTCAATCACCTCCTTCAGTTTATGTGGATGGCAAAGGCGTAATGCGCTGGTCGGATACTCATCAGGAAACTTCATTCTTTGGCGTGAACTATACGTTGCCTTTTGCCCATGCTTATCGCGCGATGGGTTATCTGGGTATAAACCGCAAAGAAGCTATTGACAGAGATGTGTATCATTTTGCCCGCTTGGGATTCAATGCTTATCGCATTCATATATGGGATGTGGAAGTATCTGACAAGAATGGAAATCTGCTTGAGAACGACCATCTTGATTTATTGGATTACCTCATATCTAAACTCAAAGAGCGTGGTATTAGTATGGTGCTTACTGCCCAGACGAACTTTGGTAATGGTTATCCGGAAAAGAATGAGCAAACAGGAGGTTTCTCTTATGATTATGATAAATGTGATGTGCATGCTAATACTCAGGCTATTGCAGCGCAGGAGAATTATATCTATCATTTGATAAAGCATATCAACCCATATACTAAGAAAGCATATAAAGATGATACGGGCATTGTTGGTTTTGAAATCAATAATGAACCTTGTCACAGCGGTACGCCCGCACAAACAAAGCAGTATATAGACCGAATGTTGAAAGCAATGAAAAGAGCAGGCAACAAAAAACCTGTATTCTATAATGTAAGTCACAACAGGCAGCAAGTTGAGGCTTACTATTCCACGAATGTAGAGGGCACTACCTATCAATGGTATCCTATTGGTCTGGTTGCCGGGCATACCCGCAAAGGGAACTTTCTTCCTTATGTAGATTCCTATGATATCCCTTTTGATCAAGTGAAAGGTTTCCATTCTAAAGCCAAACTTGTATATGAGTTTGATCCGGCCGACATCACCTATTCTTATATGTATCCGGCTATGACACGCACTTTTCGTGGTGCAGGTTTTCAATGGATCACTCAATTTGCTTACGATCCGATTGATATGGCATGGGCAAATACAGAGTATCAGACGCATTTTCTGAATCTGGCTTATACTCCTTCAAAGGCTATCAGCATGAAGATAGCTGCTGAAGCAGCCTATGCCGTTCCCCGCAATAAATCTTATGGAACCTATCCCAATGATACCGTTTTTGATGCATTTCGAGTTAGCTATCAAGAAGACCTGAGCGTGATGAACTCTTCGGATAAGTTTTACTATTCTAATAGCACGACTACCCAACCGATTGCTATCGACAAATTACAATCCGTGGCCGGGTGTGGCAGTTCCTCTGTTATTGCATCTGAAGGAACTGGTGCCTATTTTGCTGATAAGTTAGAAGATGGACTTTGGCGCTTGGAGGTCATGCCCGATGCTGTTCAGGTGAAAGATCCGTTTGAGAAACCTTCTCTGAAGAAAGAGGTCGTTTCTATCTTGTGGAATACGTGGAACATGAAAATCGCTTTACCCGGCTTGGGACAAAGCTTCTCGGCAACCGGATTGAACGAAGGGAATACGTTCAGCCAACAATCCTCAAACGGAAACATCGCTTTGCGTCCCGGAGTTTATTTATTGCAACGAGATGGATATGTCCCTTCTACTGTTTGGCAGAAAGATACTCATTGGAAGAATATCTTTTTGGGTGAGTTTGTTGCTCCGAAAGCAAGTGTTTCATCTTACCAAGTGATTCATACAGCCCCTAAGACCATTGAACAAGGCACTCCGATGCGTATTGAAGCAACAGTTATTGGACCTCAAAAGCCTGATTCGGTGATTCTGTACTCTGATAAGATTTCGTTCTGGAATCCTCGTAATACCTATTATACTATGAAGAATGTGGGTGGCTATCGTTACGAAACGGTGATTCCGACAGATGATATAGTCGGTGGTAAATTTAGATATACTATCACAGCTTGTCGCAAAGATAGCCTATATACTTTTCCTGCCGGAGTAGCGGGATCTCCTCTCGATTGGGATTATTATCGGAATAACTATTGGGAGAGTAGTGTTGTGGCAGCTGACATTCCCATTCGAATCATTACCCCTGATGCTGAGGATAATGACATAGATACTTATTCGATGCCCGAGTGGGCTTCAATAAGCAGGGATTTGATACTCAATGCTCCAACAAACGAGAGCACAGTGAAGTTTTACGTTAAGACACAAGATGCCGGAGGAAAGCTCTTTATTAGAAAATGGATACGTGATGATCTAATGGCAAGAGAAAAGCGTTTATCTACCTGCAAATATCTCTGCATGAACGTGATCAAAAATGAGGCAGACACGCTTACCGCAGGTTTTATTTCCACTCTTGGATATACGTACAAAACAATGATTAATCAGTCAAAAGGTATCATCCGAATACCTTTATCAGGATTGGCGCAAGTAGCAACAGCTTTGCTTCCCTGTCCGTATCCTGTTTTTCTGAAAAAATATTTTGAACCTGTAATTAAGATTCCTTTTAATATTAAAGATATAGAGTCGGTGGAGCTAACCTTGATTCCGGCTGATGGAAAAACCTCTACTTTGGAATTGGGTAGTGTGTGGTTAGAATAAAAATTCAACAACTAATATCATTTAAAACAATAACTAAAACATTTTTAAATCTATTATTATGAATAGCAAAATCTCTGATCTTCGATTTCTTGCAGTGTTTTTTACTCTATGCATAGCACTGTCTGGAATCACTGCTCCTCTATTTGCACAGCAAAAGGGAGGTGAGAGAAAAGTCTCAGGAAAAGTTCTTGATGAGACTAGGGAAGCGATGATTGGTGTTAACATCACTGTATCGGGTACTACCATAGGAACTGTCAGCGATTTAGATGGAAATTTTTCGCTATCTGTGCCTAATGGCAAAACAGTATTGCAATTTTCATTTATAGGCTATGAAACGCAATCATTGCAGATTCCGGCCAATAATATACTGAATGTGAAATTGCAACCACAAGCGCAAACACTTTCTGATGTGGTTGTCATTGGATATGGAAGTCAGAAGAAGAGTGACTTAACAGGTTCCGTGTCCGACCTTAATAGTAAAGATTTCAATGGTGGATTAATCAGTTCGCCCGAGCAACTGATTAACGGGAAAGTGGCCGGTGTTCAAATCATGTCTAATAGCGGATCACCTACATCGGGAAGTACTATCCGTATTCGTGGCGGTGCTTCACTAAATGCAAGTAACGATCCGTTGATTGTGCTTGATGGCGTTCCTTTGGAAAGCGGTGGTATCAGCGGAAACAGTGGTAACTTTTTGAGCTTGATAAATCCTAACGATATTGAAAGCATGACGGTACTGAAAGATGCCTCTTCTACCGCTATCTATGGTTCTAGAGCGTCTAATGGAGTAATAATCATTACTACTAAAAAAGGCTCGGACGATAAGATAAAGGTGAGCTATAGCTCTACACAATCCATTCAGACTAAAACAAAACTGATTTCTGTGTTGAGTCCTGATCAGTTTAGAGACTTGATCAATGAAGATGGGACCACTGCTCAAAAGGCTTTGCTTGGTGACGCATCTACGGTTTGGAACGATGAGATTTTTCACTCAGCATTTGGTACCGATAACAACCTAAGTGTATCAGGTAAAATAGGAAAATATCTTCCTTTCAGAGTATCTATGGGATATTACAGTCAGGATGGGTTACTTAAAACTGATAATGCAGAGCGTTTTACAGAAAGTATCTCGCTTACGCCTTCTTTCTTTGATAACCATCTGAAAATGAACTTTAATGTAAAAGGATCTTATAACAATAATACTTTTGCTAATACCACATCTATTTGGAATGCGGCAGCTTTTAATCCAACTCAGCCTGTTTATTCCGGTAATACTGCTTTTGGAGGTTATTATGAAAGTCTCAATGCCGAAGGAATACCTGCTACCGGGGCTTTGCTTAATCCTGTGGGTCTGCTCAATCAAGATGATAATACAAGCACGGTTAAGCGTATGATTACTAATCTTGATGTAGACTATAAATTGCATTTCTTGCCTGAGCTGAAAGCACACGTTACTTTGGGATATGATTATGCCAAAGGAGAAGGAAGCAGATACATCCCTGAGACGGCTGCCTACGCTTACAAAACGGGAGGTACTGTATACGACTACAGCCAAACAAAGATGAATAAATTATTGACTACCTACCTGAATTACACGAAAATGTTTGATGCAATCAGTAGTAATGTAGATGCAACGGTAGGTTACGATTACCAATATTGGCATGAGAAAAGCCCTCTGTATACTGTCAACAATGTAGCAGGAGTGGCACAATCTACTACTGCTGCCCAAGATCAAAAGCACGTCTTGATCTCTTTCTACGGAAGATTGAATTACTCTTTGTTCTCTAAATATATGCTTACCGCAACGGTTCGTAAAGATGGAACTTCCCGCTTTAATAAAGATAACAGATGGGGCACATTTCCTTCAGTGGCTTTAGCGTGGAGGGTTTCAGAAGAGGACTTTTTGAAGAATAGTAATGTCTTGAGTAACCTGAAGTTGCGCGTAAGCTATGGAGTGACGGCCCAACAAGAGGGTATTGGCAATTATTCTTATTTGCCTATTTACACTTTAAGTAATGAATATGCACAGTACCCTCTGGGGAATACCTATTATAAGACTTATCGTCCGGAAACTTATGTATCCGATTTGAAATGGGAAACAACCAATTCTTATAATGCCGGTTTTGACTTTGGTTTCCTTAAAAATCGCATTTCCGGAAGTTTTGATTACTATACCCGTAAAACGAAAGACTTGTTGGCTACCGTATCAGTAGCTGCTGGTACAAACTTCTCCGACAATGCCACAACGAACATCGGGAATATTAAAAGTCATGGACTGGAATTTTCATTGAGCGCCATACCCATTGAAACCAAAGACTTCACATGGAACGTAGGCTTCAATGCTACGTATCAAAAAGTAAAGATTACAAATCTTTCCTTGGTGAAAGATGCTTCTTCGCCCGGTACTTATGCCGGACCGCTAGTGGGTTCACGCAATTTGCAAATTATGACAGAAGGATATACCCCTTATATGTTCTTTGTTTATAAACAAATTTATGATCAGGCAGGTAAACCCATTGAAGGAGCTTATGCCGATTTGAATGACGACAAGGTAATTAATGATAAAGATTTGTATCGCTATCATTCGCCAATGCCCGATTATCTATTGGGATTCAACACACAGTTGGCATATAAAAAATGGAGCCTCGGCTTTGCCTTAAGAGCTAGCATTGGCAACTATGTGTATAATAACATGAATATGAACTTGGGAGCTTGGGAAACGATGCAGTATGTTTCGTCTGCTCTTAATAACTTATCAACAAACTATTTGAAGACCGGCTTTCAGACTCGTCAGTATTACTCTGATTACTATGTGGAGAATGCTTCTTTCCTGAAGATGGACAACATCTCCTTGGGGTATGACTTTGGCAGAGTACTTAAGCTTGCTAACATCAGAGTTGGCGCTTTAGTGCAAAATGTGTTTACCATCACCAACTATTCGGGAGTAGATCCGGAAGTGTCTAATGGCTTCGATAGTCAATTCTATCCTCGCCCCAGAACCTTCTCTTTGTCTGTGAACCTCGATTTTTAACTAAATCATAAATACTACGTACAATGAAAAAAGTAAGATCAATCTATTTATTTGCGATATTGATGATAGCAGGGCTCTTCTCTTCCTGTCTAGATGATTTGAATCAGTATCCCACTATAGAAACAACTTCGGCTACAGTATATTCAACTGCTGACGGTTATAAATCTGTTTTAGCCAAATTATATGCTTCTCTGGCCATTGCCGGTCAGGAAAAAGGAGATGCCGATACCGATTTGGGTGGCAAGACCTATTGGGGATATTTACGTATCTATTTCAATTTGCAAGAAGTACCTACCGACGAGGCTGTCTATACTTGGGCCGGAGGCGATGCAATGACCAATATACAGGCTATCAGTTGGAATTCTGCTGATGAATGGAGTTCTGCGATGTATTACCGTATCTATTATACGGTAGCTTTATGTAACGAGTTCTTGCGTAATGCCACGGATGATAATATTAGTAAATTCACAGAGAGCGAGATTGCCGACATTAAAGTTTATCGTGCAGAAGCACGCTTTTTGAGAGCTTTGGTTTACTCGCATGCGTTAGATTTGTTTGGCAATGTGCCGTTTGTTACAGAGAATGACGCTGTTGGGGCATTCTTTCCTCCACGCTACACCAGAGCAGAACTTTTCAGTTATATTGAATCGGAATTGAAAGATATTGAAGAACTACTTCCTTTGCCTTTACAAAACGAGTATGCCAGAGTGAGTCGTGCTGCTCCATGGTTTCTGCTAGCTAAGTTGTACCTCAATGCGGAGGTATATATCGGTACACAGCGCAACACCGATTGCATTACTTATTGCAACAAAATCATTGCAGGTGGATATAGTCTGGAAGCTACTTATCGTAATCTTTTCAATGCCGATAATAACCTGCGTACCAATGAAATTATTTATCCGATAGCAACCGACGGATTGAAAACTACTACTTGGGGTGGTACAACCTATTTGGTTTGTGGAGCCATTACCAGTTCAATGACAGCAGCTGATTATGGTGTGCAATCGGGTTGGGGAAGCTTACGTACAAGGCCTGATTTTGTTGGTCAGTTTGCCGATGCAACAGGAGCGACTGATAAAAGGGCCTCTTTCTTTACTAGTGGACAAACGCTGGATATTGATGACCTTACGGACGATTCACAAGGATATGCGATTGTGAAGTATACGAACAAGACATCGACTGGAGAAGATGGATCGAATGCAAGTGAAGGTTTGGTGGATACTGATTTCCCGATGATGCGTTTGGCCGATGTTTATCTGATGTATGCTGAGGCTGTGGTCAGAGGTGGAACCGGAGGAACGAAAAGTCAGGCAGCAACTTATATCAATCTGTTGCGTGGCAGAGCTTACGGAAATGATTCGGGAAATATAGGTGAAGACAATCTAACTCTCGATTTCATTCTGGCCGAAAGAGCACGAGAACTTTATTGGGAATGTACCCGACGCACAGACCTTATTCGTTTTGGCAAGTTTACCGGTTCTTCATACATTTGGCAATGGAAAGGTGGCGTGAAAGATGGTATAACCGTAAGTGATAAATATAATCTTTATCCTATTCCGGCTGCCGACCTGGCTGCTAACCCGAATTTGGTACAGAATACCGGTTTTTGATCAACTCTATAAAACTATAATTCAATGAAAACTATCTATCAATATATAATGGTTATGCTGTCGTTAATGTTGGTTGCATCGTGCAATAACGACGGAGATACAGTTACTTTATCCGGATTCGAGGCCGGAGAATTGAAGGCTACAGCTACGGATGTGGTGCTGACTAGTGAGCAGAGTGGAAATTTAGTCCTTGCTTTTGCTTGGAATGCAAGTGAGCTTTCGGTCACTCAGAGTGATAAGTATGGAACGTCAGCCGGCTTGTTGGTCAATACGTTGCAACTCTCTACTGAGAGTGGTTTCTCAAGTATTAAAGAGTATACGGAAACAAACTACTCAAAGTCGTTTACCGGTTCGGTGTTGAATACACTGGCTTTAAGTTTAGGAGGAAAAGCCGGAGAAGCGACTACCATTTATGCAAGATTAAAATCGTCCATTGGAGCCAATCAGGATCCGTTGTATAGTAATGTGGTGTCGGTTAAGGTTACACCTTATGAGAAAGTCTTTTACCTATATATGCCTAAGGCCGATAGTTACACCGACTTCTCAAACAAATTGTGTTCACGGGAGGGTGATGGTGAGTACGAAGGATACGTGCAAGCTTCGCAGTGGGATAACTTTAAGTTCTCTACAGAAGCGAATATGACTACAGGAACAGTTTATGGCTCAAGTGCCAGTGGACTTTACATACTCGACTCAAGCGATGCAATGTGGAACATATGGTTTGATGAAGGAGGTTATTTCCTTATCAAAGCTAGTACAAATACGCAGACTTGGAGTAAAACAGCTATCACTTCTTTTAGCATAACAGGAGAGTTTAATGCGTGGAGTCTTACTTCTGATGTGATGACCTATGATTCTACTACTAAAAAGTGGAGTGTGACGTGTAATATCTCTAATGTACTCTATGGCATACAGATTATCGGTAATCAAAACTGGAGTTTTAAATATGGAGATGCTGATGGCAATGGTGAACTCACTTCCGGAGAATCTATTCCTGTGAGTGAAGCAGGGACATACACCATCACGATGGACTTAAGTGACCCCGTAAAATACACGTATACTATAACCAAGAACTAAGATAAAAATAGAAGTTGTATGAAACGAATAATAAATATTTTCTTTACTTTGCTTGCGGCACTTTTCTTTGTGCCATGTGCTTCGTGTAGTGACGATAATGACCCTGCTACGGTGGTGGAAGATACTTCCACCTTTGCTAAGGGAGCGGATGTTAGTTGGCTGACCCAAATGGAGGCTTCGGGCAAGACCTTTTATAATGCTGCCGGTGCTCAGATGGATTGCCTCAAGTTACTTGGTAGTCTGGGTGTGAATTCTGTGCGTTTGCGTGTTTGGGTTAATCCTACAGATGGGTGGTGCAATAAACAAGACGTGTTGGTAAAGGCTTGGAGAGCTAAGAACTTGGGAATGCGTGTGATGATTGACTTTCATTATAGCGATACTTGGGCCGATCCTTCCAAACAAACGAAACCGGTCGCTTGGTCCGATCTTACCTTCAGCGAATTGAAAGCTGCTGTGTCTGCTCATACTATTGATGTATTGAGTACGCTGAAGGCTTCAGGCATCACTCCTGAATGGGTACAAGTGGGAAATGAAACCGGCAATGGCATGTTGTGGGAAGATGGAAAAGCCTCTGTGAGTATGGCCAATTATGCTGCGTTGACCAATGCAGGATATGATGCAGTGAAGTCGGTCTTTGCTGATGCAAAAGTAATTGTGCATGTGCAAAGTGGAAACGACAATAGTCTGTTTAGGTGGATCTTTGACGGATTGAAGAGTAATGGAGCCAAATGGGATGTGATCGGTATGTCTCTTTATCCTACGGTGGATAACTGGGAAGCGATGAACACCAGCTGCATTGCGAATATGAATGATATGATAAGTCGATACGGCTCGGAAGTGATGCTTTGCGAGGTAGGTATGCAATGGGATGCTCCCGAAACGGCAGAAGCTTTTCTTACCGACCTGATGACGAAAGCAAAAGCGATAGAAGGTGAAAAATGTTTGGGTATATTCTATTGGGAACCTCAAGCATACGGTAGTTGGAACGGATATACGCTTGGGGCATTCGATGATAGTGGTAAACCTACTGTAGCACTGGATGCGTTTAAGTAAACACAAATATAAATAAATAGGTAGATTATGAAGTTGAAATGCCTGGCGCTGATTGCGTTGACATGCTGTTCTCTCGTTGCTGCACAAGCACAAGTTCAGTCGGTAAGAAGTGAACGTTTGCTCGATAAGGGTTGGCGGTTTACAAAAGGAGATGTTGCCGAAGCCGCTACTGTGGACTACAACGACGAGAAATGGCAACAAGTAGTCGTTCCCCATGATTGGGCCATTTACGGTCCATTCAGCAGAGAGAATGACTTGCAGAACGTTGCCGTGACACAGAATCTGGAGACCAAAGCCTCTGTGAAGACCGGACGTACGGGTGGATTGCCATACGTAGGGATAGGGTGGTATCGGAAGACTTTCTCTGTCGACAGTTTTGAGAAAGGAGCTAAACGTGTTACTTTACTATTTGATGGAGCGATGAGCGAAGCCCGTGTGTACGTCAATGGCAAGGAAGTTACTTTTTGGCCTTGGGGATACAACTCTTTTCATTGCGATGTTACCGACTTCATTCATTCAGGAGATAACCTGTTGGCCGTACGTTTGGAAAACAAACCTCAATCATCGCGCTGGTATTCAGGAGCAGGACTTTACAGAAATGTGCATCTCATCGTTACTGATGAGGTACATGTACCTGTCTGGGGTACCTATCTCACCACTCCCTTTGTTTCTGCCGAATATGCTGCCGTGCGTTTGAAAACAATGATTGAGAATCTGGCAAATGAAGATGTAAGAATACAGACCGTCATACACAACGCACAAGGAGAAGTAGTGGCCCAGAAGGATGAGATGCGCAAATTGATGAAAGGACAAGCTTTTGAGCAAAATTTCATTGTAGATCATCCTTCATTGTGGTCGCCCGAAACACCTGTCTTGTACAAAGCTGTATCGAAAATCTTTGTTCGTGATCGTTTGGTAGATGAATATACCACACGTTTTGGCATTCGTTCGGTACAAGTCATTGCAGGCAAAGGCTTCTTTCTGAATGGAAAGCTTCGTAAATTTCAAGGCGTATGCAATCATCACGACTTAGGTCCGCTGGGCGCAGCCGTAAACACCGCTGCGTTGAGGCGCCAACTCACGATGCTGAAGGATATGGGTTGCGACGCTATACGTACGGCACATAATATGCCCGCACCCGAGCTGGTGGCTTTGTGCGACGAAATGGGATTTATGGTGATGATAGAGCCTTTCGACGAGTGGGACAAAGCCAAGTGCGAGAATGGCTATCACCGCTTTTTTAATGAATGGGCAGAGAAGGATATGATCAACATGCTTCACAACTATCGCAACAACGCAAGCGTAGTGATGTGGAGCATTGGCAATGAAGTTCCGACACAGTGTAGTCCCGATGGTTATCGGGTGGCCTCTTTCCTGCAAGATATTTGTCACCGAGAAGACCCCACACGCCCTGTAACCTGTGGCATGGATCAGGTAAGTTGTGTACTTGGCAATGGCTTTGCCGCACTGCTCGATGTACCCGGATTCAATTACAGAGTGCACCGCTACCAAGAAGCTTACGGCAAACTCCCTCAGGGAATTGTGTTGGGTTCCGAAACCTCTTCTACGGTTAGCTCACGAGGCGTATATAAGTTTCCCGTAGAGAAAAAGGCCGATGCCAAATATAGTGATCATCAATCTTCCTCATATGATTTGGAATATTGCTCCTGGTCCAACGTGCCCGACGAAGACTTTGCATTGGCCGATGATCATCATTGGACGATGGGACAGTTCGTCTGGACCGGCTTCGATTATCTTGGCGAGCCATCACCTTATGATACTGACGCATGGCCCAACCACAGTTCACTGTTTGGCATTATCGACTTGGCAAGCATTCCGAAAGATCGTTATTATCTGTATAGAAGCATTTGGAATAAGAACGACCATACACTCCACATCCTTCCACATTGGAATTGGAAAGGACGGGAAGGAGAAATAACCCCCGTGTTTGCTTATACCGATTATCCTTCGGCAGAACTCTTTGTCAATGGAAAGAGCTATGGCAGGCAGAGCAAAAACAATACCTCCCTGCAAAATCGTTATCGGTTGATGTGGATGAATGTGTTATACGAACCGGGCGAAGTGAAAGTTGTGGCTTATGATGCTGCCGATAAAGCCGTTGCTGAAGAGATAGTACGCACAGCAGGCAAGCCGCATCACATAGAGCTGTCGGCCGACCGTTCTCAACTCACTCCCGATGGGAAAGATCTGGCATATATCAATGTGAAAGTAGTCGATAAGGATGGTAATCTTTGTCCAATGGACGATCGATTGATCAACTTCTCCGTACAAGGTAGCGGTACATTTCGTGCAGTAGCCAATGGAGATCCCACTTGTCTTGAATTGTTTCATTTACCCCGGATGCATGCCTTCAGCGGGCAACTTACCGCCATTGTGCAAACATCCCAGAAAGAAGGATCTATTTTGTTCGAGGCAAAAGCGAAAGGATTGAAGAGCGGGAAGTTGGTGCTAATGGTTAAAGGAGATAGGTAGAAAGGCTGTCTTTCAGTATAAGAAACATGTATAAAACGTGCATGAAGTTTACGGGCTTCATGCACGTTTTTTTATTTCCCCTAAAACTGCACTGTGCAGTTGATCCAACTAAACCGTTTTCTTGGGGCATCTCAACCGTCCTCTTGGCTGATCTGGACTATTCTTCTAATGATTCTCAAAGTGCAAGGTCTTTTTCTTTGTTTTGGAATAAAAAGAGGGTAAAGTGCATCTGTGGAAAAAACACATAAAAAAGAAGTCTATTTAAATGGCCGACCATATTGAAAATATTGATGATGCTTTAATGTCGTTTCAATTCCATGAGGTACAATTAAAGGTGAGGAAGAGACGTACTCTGTATTTCTCTCTATGAAGTTTCAATTCCATAAGGTACAATTAAAGGGTTTGAAAAAGAAATTAAGCAGTACCAAAAGGTACGTTTCAATTCCATAAGGTACAATTAAAGGTGCGACTGACAGTACGATCAAAGGGTATCACACGAGGTTTCAATTCCATAAGGTACAATTAAAGGAGAATAGGTTATTGGAAGGCACATTTAGCAGAATGTTTCAATTCCATAAGGTACAATTAAAGGAATAGCGAGCGTGAACCCGCTGTGCTGATTGCTACATCGTTTCAATTCCATAAGGTACAATTAAAGGATGTATCCATCAAACGGTACATCCATTTCCCGCCCATGTTTCAATTCCATAAGGTACAATTAAAGGTCTCTTTACCCGGCTTATCGCAAAAATATTTTCAATGTTTCAATTCCATAAGGTACAATTAAAGGCGGATATGCCTTAGCCGTACATGGGAGTTTAGAGCAGTTTCAATTCCATAAGGTACAATTAAAGGGCTAGTGCACGCTATAATACTTCTACAGATTTATGTTTCAATTCCATAAGGTACAATTAAAGGGTCGCACTCGCCGTTTTCGATGAATTACTCCTTGCATGGTTTCAATTCCATAAGGTACAATTAAAGGTATTTTTGTTTAATCTATTTACGTGCATCACCTTCAGTTTCAATTCCATAAGGTACAATTAAAGGTTGCGGATTACGTATATGCACGGCTCATGTATATGCGTTTCAATTCCATAAGGTACAATTAAAGGTTTATTTTGCGACGAACAACTTGTTTAAGTATATCGGTTTCAATTCCATAAGGTACAATTAAAGGTCAAGGGGTGCGGCTAAGGGGTTCTTGAATCAAAAGGGTTTCAATTCCATAAGGTACAATTAAAGGAACTGAAGAAGGCGATTTCGAACAATATCCTTACAGTTTCAATTCCATAAGGTACAATTAAAGGAGATTGATTCTACAATAAAAATAGGATGTAACTATGAGTTTCAATTCCATAAGGTACAATTAAAGGTACTTGAGAGTGCGGCAGCCGAAGCTGCAGCGAAGTTTCAATTCCATAAGGTACAATTAAAGGTAAAACCGTCGGCCAATATCTTAGCCGAAACGATGTTTCAATTCCATAAGGTACAATTAAAGGTCTCTTGTATCTGGACGATGTTCTTATCGATCCTATGTTTCAATTCCATAAGGTACAATTAAAGGTTCGATAAATCATCTGACATTTGCGAAGATTCAAGTAGTTTCAATTCCATAAGGTACAATTAAAGGATAATTGTAGTCATAATAATAAATGTATTAAATAATGTTTCAATTCCATAAGGTACAATTAAAGGTTGGCGTAACTATCTATATACGTCTGTGTTGAAAGTATAGTTTCAATTCCATAAGGTACAATTAAAGGACGGCTGCTGCGCAAAAGATGATTCTCGAAAAGTAAGTTTCAATTCCATAAGGTACAATTAAAGGTATTGACGAAACACAAGCGGAAACAGGCGTAGAATGTTTCAATTCCATAAGGTACAATTAAAGGATATTCAGTTCTCAACTTTAACAACATTGAAGCATGTTTCAATTCCATAAGGTACAATTAAAGGATTTGTTCGTCCGTCATCATCGATAAGATTTTGATGTTTCAATTCCATAAGGTACAATTAAAGGCAAGATGAAACCGATGTAAGCATTCGGTGAACCCCGTAT
>DBTL01000083.1 GCA_002307035.1 Bacteroides sp. UBA1317 | reverse complement strand
TTGGACCTCGTGGGCGAGCCTTAGGAGCAGCATGGTACCTACCTGAAGAAAGACAGATCACGACCAAAGAACAAATGCTCGATGAAATGTGCGCCACCCTTGGCGGACGAGCTGCTGAAAGCCTATTTGTAGGCAGAATCTCTACCGGAGCTATGAATGATTTGGAACGCGTTACAAAGCAAGCTTATGGAATGATTGCCTATCTTGGTATGAGTGAAAAACTTCCTAATCTTTGTTATTATAACAATGATGAATATTCATTCAACAAACCATATAGTGAACGAACAGCTGAGTTGATAGATGAAGAAGTTAAACAGATGATAAACGAGCAATACGAACGCGCTAAACAAATCCTCTCGGAACACAAAGAAGGGCATAACAAATTAGCTGCTTTACTAATAGAAAAAGAAGTTATATTTGCTGAAGATGTGGAACGAATATTCGGTAAACGTGTTTGGACTTCACGCTCAGAAGAGATTATGGCTGCTGAATTACGCAAGAAACCAGAGAATGGAAATGAAATAACTGAAGAGAAATCGAAAACAAGTGCTCCCGAATTAAATTCAGAGACGGAAGCGGAAGTCAAAGAACCTCAAAACTAAAGTTCTAAGTACATTGAAAAATAATCTTATACAACGAACTGTAACCGGAGTATTCTTCGTTACAATATTAATGGGCTGTCTTTTGTACAGCCCTCTCTCTTTTGGAATATTATTTACTCTTATTAGTGCTCTGACAATACGAGAGTTTACACACTTGCTAAACGGTAAAACAGAAGGAGCATACGTCAACAAAACGATAACGATGCTCGGTGGTGTATATCTATTCCTTGCTATTATGGCATTTTGTATGGATGTAACAGATTCCAAGGTATTTATACCTTACCTTGCTTTAATTATTTATTTGATTATCAGCGAGCTTTATCTGAAGAAAACGAATCCCATTATTAATTGGGCCTACGCTATGTTTAGCCAACTTTATGTTGCGCTACCTTTCGCATTGCTCAACGTTTTGGCCTTTCAGAGCAATCAAAATACGGGTTATGTAGAATACAATCCCATTCTTCCACTTTCCGTTTTTGTTTTTATTTGGTTAAACGACACTGGAGCATATTGTGTCGGTAGCCTAATAGGAAAGCATCGTTTGTTTGAGCGAGTATCACCTAAAAAGTCATGGGAAGGCTCTATTGCAGGAGGTATTGTAGCGATCTCTACTTCACTGGTGTTTGCCAATTACTTTCCCTTCCTGTCTACTTTTGCATGGATTGGACTATCAATAACGGTAGTTGTCTTTGGCACATGGGGCGATCTAAGTGAGTCATTATTGAAACGCCAATTAGGAGTAAAAGATTCAGGAACAATCCTTCCCGGGCACGGTGGGATGCTCGATCGTTTTGACAGTGCACTAATAGCTATACCAGCAGCAGTTATTTACCTTTATATGATTTCAACAATTGCGCCTTAGTCTGAATGGTGCTAACTCTTTATACTCCATAAAATCAATAATGTGACAGGCAGTCTTCGCTATCACGCCATTGCATCATCGATTGTCCAATAACTGGATGATACTCTTTGCCGCTCTATCAGGTGCTCCGGAGGGTCCCAATGCAGTAATCACATTATTATATCCGATTAACATTTCCTTCCGGTAATCTTCTCTATGCAATATGCTTTCTAATTCAAGAGAAATGTTTTCTATTGTCATTGAGTCCGCAACTAGTTCCTTAACGACCTCACATCCGGCTATCAGATTTACTAACGAAATAAATTTCACTTTTAATATATGTTTCTTTAGAAAGGCAATAATTTTCCCTATAGGAGTATGATAGCAAACTACTTGAGGAGTCAGAAACAAAGCCGTTTCGAGAGTTGCCGTACCCGAAGTAACTAAAGCAGCTTTTGCATGATGCAACAAAGCATAAGTTTGTCCAAAAACAATTTTTACACCCGAACCGGCAAGGAACTTATCGTAATATTCAGGATCTATGCCCGGTGCAGCAGCCAAAACCATCTGATAATCAGGAAAAGATGAGGCAGCAGAAATCATATCAGGCAAATTATCTTTAATTTCTTGCTTCCTGCTACCTGCCAACAAAGCAATAATCCTTCTCTCGTCCAAATCATTCTTTCTATTAAATTCAGAAAAAGACTCAGAATAGTTAATGCGAAAATTAGCTACTTCGTCTACTGTTGGATTCCCTACGTAATGTATCGGATAGTGATGTTTATTATAAAACTCAACTTCAAATGGCAAGATAGAAAAAAGTTCATTCACATCCCGCTTGATATTCTTTATACGGTATTCCTTCCATGCCCATATCTTGGGAGAAATATAATAATAGACAGGGATATCTGTTTTTGCATGTACAAATTGAGCAATGTTAAGATTAAATCCCGGATAATCAACAAGGATAACGACATCCGGTTTCCAATCCATAATATCTTTCTTGCAGAATTTCATGTTAGCAAAAATTGTACGAAGATGGAGTAACACCGGCACAAAGCCCATATATGCCAAATCTTTGTAATGCTTAACCATCACTCCCCCTACATGCGCCATCATATCGCCACCAAAAAAACGAAACTCAGCCAGAGCATCTTCGTGTTGCAAAGCGGCCATTAGGTGTGCGGCATGCAAATCTCCAGATGCTTCACCAACAATCAGATAATACTTCATATAGCACAACTATTTTAGTTATTTCAAAAACAAAAAACGTAGCATCTATAACAGACACTCCCCGTCAATGGAAAAGTGTTTTTTCAGTTCGTCCATATAATTATAGGCTGTGAGATCGACTGTAACAGGGGTAACCGCCACATATCCATGGCTCAGTGCCCAACTATCGCTTTGTTCATTCTCCAAATCCAGATTTGTAAATTCTCCAGTCAACCAGAAATAGTTTTTATCATGAAGACGAGGACAAGGTTCCCACTCCTTCTGCCAATGCCCTTTAGCTTGTTCGCAAATTTTAACGCCTTTAAGATGTTGTTGATCGGGAAAATTTACGTTCAAGCAAACAAGAGGAGGAAGTCCCTTTTCAAGAACTGTAGCAACAATTCTTTGTATATACTCTTTAGCTGGTTCAAAGTTAGCATCAGCACCATGATTACATAAAGAAAAACCGATGGATGGGATACCATTTAGACATCCTTCAATCACCACGCCCATCGTACCGGAATAGTGAACATTTGTAGCCGAGTTGTCACCATGATTAATTCCTCCCACCACTAAGTCAGGCTTACGGTCAAGAACGGTGTTACGAGCAAGTTTCACACAGTCTGTTGGAGTACCCGAGCATTTATAGATAGTCAATCCCACCTCTTGACGCACAAGCTGATAATGAACCGGCTTGGTTACAGTCAGCGCACATCCACTACCCGACCGGGGAGAATCGGGTGCCATCACCACTATTTCACCAAGCGGGCGAAGATATTTTATGAGTTCACTAATACCTTTTGCCGATATTCCGTCATCATTTGACACTAATATCAGCGGCTTTTTATTTTCCATTGGCTTATCCATCATTTATTATCTGCACAAAAGTAGAAAAAAAACAGAGACCACGAAAACTATTAAAAGCATAAGCATCAATAACTCTTCCGTAGGCTAAAAGCTCTTGAAAGAAGTCAAAAACTTATTATAAAGCAGTTTAGAAATCTTAATGTTCTGCAAGTGAGTGAAAAAAAGCCATTTAATTCAATGAAAATATATATATTTGCGTGCCCAAGAAGATATAACAAGCTTAATAAATAGCATTTTGAATTAAGTTATTAACAAAAAGTGCATTTTATCAACTGATTTTGCAAAGTTTTTCTTTTTTAGTAGGCACTCTAAGTTATTATCACTTATTTCGCTGCCATAAAATTAAAGCATATGGGAAAAATAATTGCTTTGGCTAATCAAAAAGGTGGTGTGGGTAAAACAACCACCACTATAAATCTTGCAGCCTCGCTTGCTACTCTCGAAAAGAAAGTGTTGGTTGTTGATGCTGACCCTCAGGCTAATGCCTCTTCAGGCTTAGGCGTAGACATCAAGCAATCGGAATGTACTATTTACGAATGTATAATAGATCAGGCTGATGTGAAAAAAGCCATTCTTGACACAGAAATTGAGTCGTTAAAAATAATCTCTTCACACATCAACTTGGTGGGAGCTGAAATAGAGATGCTTAACCTCAAGAATCGCGAAAAGATATTAAAAGAGGTACTAACTCCATTGAAAGAAGACTACGACTACATTTTGATTGATTGCTCACCATCATTGGGGCTAATAACGATTAATGCATTAACTGCCGCCGACTCCGTTATTATCCCGGTTCAAGCCGAATACTTTGCGCTCGAAGGGATTAGCAAACTATTAAATACAATTAAGATTATTAAGTCTAAACTAAATCCTACTTTGGAAATAGAAGGATTTCTCCTTACAATGTACGATTCTCGTTTGCGTCAGGCAAATCAAATATACGACGAAGTAAAACGTCATTTTCAGGAGTTAGTCTTTAACACAGTCATCCAACGCAATGTGAAATTAAGTGAGGCACCTAGTTACGGACTTCCTACCATCCTCTATGATGCCGAATCAACTGGAGCTAAAAACTACTTGACTCTAGCGAAAGAACTCATCAGCAGAAATACTAAATAAACGAAGATTATGGCACAAAGAAGAAATACACTAGGCAGAGGGCTCGACGCTTTGCTCTCTATGGATGAAGTTAAAACCGAAGGTTCTTCTTCTATAAACGAAATAGAGTTGTCGAAGATCTCCGTCAATCCCAATCAACCACGTCGTGAGTTTGACGAGACTGCTCTTCAAGAGTTATCAGACTCCATCTCTGAAATAGGAATCATCCAACCTATTACCCTGCGCAAGCTTTCAGATGAAGAATACCAAATTATAGCAGGTGAACGACGATATCGGGCGTCACTGAAAGCCGGATTATCAACCATACCAGCCTACATACGTACTGCAGACGATGAAAATGTGATGGAAATGGCTTTGATTGAGAATATCCAACGTGAAGATTTGAACTCTGTAGAGATAGCTTTGGCCTACCAACACCTCATTGAGCAATATGATTTAACACAGGAAAGGCTCAGTGAACGCGTAGGCAAAAAACGTACCACTATTGCAAACTATTTACGATTACTCAAGCTACCCGCCTCGATACAAATGGCGATTCAAAACAAACAAATTGATATGGGCCATGCACGCGCATTGATTACGCTAGCCGACCCCACGCTTCAAGTTAAAGTTTTTGATGAAATACTGGAACACGGATATTCTGTTCGCAAAGTAGAAGAACTGGTAAAATCACTGAGTGAAGGAGAAACCATAAAGAGCGGAGGAAAGAAAATTGCGCCTAAGCGTGCTAAGCTACCGGAAGAGTTTAATCTATTAAAAAAACATTTATCTGGCTTCTTCAACACCAAAGTTCAACTCACTTGCTCGGAAAAAGGTAAAGGTAAAATAAGTATCCCATTCAATAACGAAGAAGAATTAGAGCGCATCATGGAACTGTTTGATGCGCTAAAAAAATAAATGACGATAAGAATCACAAAATATTATTTTAGTATCATCTTGTTTCTCTGTTTGTTTCAGATAGCAGGTACTGATGCGTATGCGCAAGAAGCGGCTGCTCGTCGTAAACGCATGAACAACAAAGAAGCTGAGCTTGCAGATTCGCTTACAACAGATAGCCTGATACGCGTACGTGCTGATAGCCTAGTTGATGTTAACAAGAAAAACTTAGAGGGATTAACCACCCAAAACATTCAGCAATTACAAGGTAACAGCATAAAAGATAGCATTGAATTAGCTAAGTCTAAAAAACTATGGATTCCTAATTCAGGTAAAGCAACTTGGTATGCACTCGTTATACCGGGAGGAGGACAGATTTACAATCGTAAGTATTGGAAGCTTCCCATTATCTATGGTGGCTTCGCAGGATGTGCTTACGCTTTAAGCTGGAACAACAAAATGTATAAAGATTATTCGCAAGCTTATATGGATATCATGGATAGCGACCCAACCACGGATAGTTACCTTGATTTACTCCCTGCAAATTCAAGTTATACAGAAAGTCAATTGCAAACTGTTTTAAAAAAGCGTAAAGATACCTATCGTCGATACCGCGACCTTAGTATCTTTGCCTTTATAGGAGTCTACTTGATTTCGGTTATCGATGCTTATGTCGATGCTGAGCTTTCAAATTTTGACATAACGCCCGATCTCAGTATGCGGGTGGAACCTACAATTATCAACGACCGGTACAAGTCTGGAAATTCTGTCGGTGTGCAGTGTAGCCTCCGGTTTTAAATCAAAAAAGAATGAAGAAGAAAATACATTTCACAACGAGTAAAGCATCGGAAAAATCAAGGTACATCTATTGGAGCCTGTTTTTTTGTTTCCTAATTGTATCAAACCATACGCAAGCGCAAAGCGTTGACGTGGTGATTCAAGGAGACGGAACCCAGCGGAAAGAAAGCATTGATCTTCCGGAAAGTATGACCTATCCCGTAGATAGCTTGCTCAACGATTGGAAAGCAAAAAACTACATAAAAAGAGGCAAAGACTGCAGTACGGCTGATGAAAATCCTTTCTTCAGTGATTCCGTATATATCCAGAGACTATCTCGCATACCAACTGTTATGCAAATGCCGTACAATGAAATCGTGCGCAAGTTTATAGATATGTATGCCAGTCGATTGCGCAATCAAGTTGCTTTTATGCTGAGTGCTTCTAATTTTTACATTCCTATTTTCGAAGAAGCATTAGATGCCTATAACCTCCCCCTTGAACTAAAATACTTACCTGTCATTGAATCGGCATTAAACCCTTCTGCGACTTCTCGTGCAGGCGCTTCAGGCTTGTGGCAATTCATGATTGGCACGGCAAAAATATATGATCTGGAAGTAAATAGTTTGATAGACGAACGCAGGGATCCAATAAAAGCAACATGGGCTGCCGCACGCTATCTAAAAGATTTATATGCAATCTATCAAGATTGGAATCTTGTAATTGCAGCATACAATTGTGGCCCCGGAAACATTAACAAAGCCATTCGCCGTTCAGGAGGAAAGAATGATTATTGGAGTATTTACAGCTACTTGCCAAAAGAGACTCGTGGCTATGTTCCAGCCTTTATTGCAGCAAATTATTTAATGAACTATTACTGCGATCATAATATTTGTCCAATGGAAACAGATATCCCTGCTAATACCGATACCGTGCAGATATCCAAAAACCTCCATTTTGAACAAATATCAGATATTTGCGGTATAAGCTTGGAACAAGTAAAAAGTCTCAATCCACAGTATAAAAAGAATATTATCCCTGGGAATATAAAACCCTATACACTGAGATTGCCTTACAATTACATAAATACTTTTATTGATAATCAAGATACAATTTATGCACACCGCGCTGACGAGCTCTTCAATGAGCGAAAGATTGTGGAAATTAAAGACGAACCAGCCGTTTCAGTAAGAGCAAAAGCAAAACCAAAAGGCAGCAAAACCTACCACAAGATTAGAAGTGGAGAAACGTTATCTACTATAGCTGAAAAATATCATGTCCGCGTTAGCGATATCAAAAAATGGAATAACCTAAGAGGCACTAATATTGCCGCAGGAAAAAGACTGAAAATATATAAATAGAAAGTGATCGCAGTAGTGCTACCACCCCCCCGAACTGTACAACAAGATTTCCGCATAATAAGTTGAGCTTACTGTGCGGAAATCTTGTTCCACAAATATTCCAACAAGAAAAGAGCACCTATTGCTTGCATGATATTGAATTTTGCTTATTTTTGCAAATCAACGAAAGAAAAAGATGGAGAGATGGAGATTGTGAATACCAAAGAGATGTCGGATGAGGAAATGATTGAACAATCATTTCAGGAATTACTGAATGATTATCTTAAAACCAAACATCGCAAACGCGTTGAAATTATAACGAAAGCATTCAATTTTGCCAATCAGGCACATAAAGGTATTAAACGACAATCCGGAGAACCTTACATAATGCACCCCCTATCGGTTGCCAAGATTGTATGTAACGAGATCGGGCTCGGCTCCACTTCCATTTGTGCCGCACTACTACATGATGTTGTTGAAGACACAGACTACACAGTAGAAGATATAGAAAACATATTTGGCTCCAAAATAGCCCACATCGTTGACGGTTTAACTAAAATATCAGGTGGCATCTTTGGTGATAAAGCTTCCGCTCAAGCCGAAAACTTCAAAAAGCTACTGCTTACCATGTCGGATGACATTCGGGTAATTCTTATTAAGATAGCCGACCGCTTACACAACATGAGGACCTTAGGATCTCTTCTACCCAATAAACAATTCAAGATAGCAGGTGAAACACTCTATATCTATGCTCCTTTAGCCAACCGTTTAGGTTTAAATCAGATTAAAACAGAACTGGAAAACTTAAGTTTTAGATACGAGCACCCCGAAGAATATCAAGAAATAGAAGAAAAGCTAACTGCTACCGCTGCCGAACGCGATGAAGTTTTCAAGGTTTTTACCGCTCCTATCCGCATACAGTTAGATAAGATGGGATTAAAGTACCGTATTGTAGCCCGGGTAAAATCCATTTATTCGATATGGAATAAAATGCAGATTAAGCATGTTCCTTTTGAAGAAGTATACGATTTGCTCGCTGTTCGTGTCATTTTTGATCCTCGCAATGAAGAAGAAGAGTTGAACGATTGCTTTGATATCTACGTATCAATTTCTAAGATATATAAGCCACATCCCGACCGTTTGCGCGATTGGGTGAGCCACCCCAAAGCGAATGGCTATCAAGCCCTACACGTCACTTTGATGGGAAACAATGGTCAATGGATTGAAGTACAGATTCGAAGCGAGCGAATGAACGATGTTGCCGAACAAGGTTTTGCCGCCCATTGGAAATACAAAGAAGGAGGAGGGAGTGAAGATGACGGCGAACTTGAAAAATGGCTTCGCACCATCAAAGAGATTCTGGATGATCCTCAACCGGATGCTATTGATTTTCTTGATACCATTAAGCTCAACTTATTTGCTTCGGAGATTTTCGTTTTCACCCCAAAAGGTGAGATAAAAACAATGCCTCAAAACTCTACAGCACTAGACTTTGCTTTCTCATTACATACTGATTTGGGAAGCCATTGCATCGGGGCAAAAGTAAACCACAAGTTAGTGCCTCTAAGCCATAAACTCGAAAGTGGAGACCAAGTAGAAATACTAACATCCAAATCACAGCGTGTACAACCTTCATGGGAAGTATTTGCCACTACAGCCAAAGCCCGTGCTAAGATAGCAGCTATACTCAAAAAAGAACAAAAGAGTTTTCAGAAAGAGGGCGAAGCAATGCTATTGGATTTTCTATCGAAAGAAGAAATTCGTCCCGAAACAGCCAGTACAGAAAAAATATGCAAACTCCATAACCTGAAAAATCGAGAAGAGCTTCTCACTGCCATAGGCAATAAAAGCATTATACTGGGGGAGTCTGATAAAAACGAGCTAAAAGAGAAGCAAACCGGAAATTGGAAAAAATATCTGATGTTTTCGTTTGGCAGTGGAAGCAAAGACCTCAAAGAGAAAAAAGAAGAAGAGAAAGAACCTCAGGAGAGGATCAACCCGAAAAAAGTGCTTAAGCTAACTGAGGAAACAATCCGAAAAAATTATATGATGGCCGATTGTTGTCAACCTATTCCAGGAGATGATGTCTTAGGGTATATTGATGAAAACGAACGGGTTATTATTCACAAACGCCAATGTCCGGTTGCGGTTAAACTGAAAAGCAGTTATGGCAACCGAATTATTGCAACTTCTTGGGACACACATAAAACACTCTCTTTCCTTGTCTATATTTACGTTAAAGGAATTGATAGTGTGGGACTATTGAATGAAATAACCCAGGTAATTTCCCGACAACTCAACGTGAATATACGCAAACTAACCATCGAAACAAACGACGGGATCTTTGAAGGAAAGATACAACTCTATGTACATGATGTGGAGGATGTGAAACAAATCTGCGACAATCTCCTTAAAGTAAACAATGTCAAATTGGTTACCCGAGTTGAATCGTAAATATTCTTTGGAACACGTTAAGCAAAAAAGGAAAAGTCAACCTCTTCCATCCAGTTCGTTCTTTATAGCCAACAATTCTTCTTTGATACTTTTCAAACGATCTATAATTTCGAAATTATTCACCGTAGCTTCTTTGTTATCTTTCAACTTCTGTCTGGCACCAGGCAGAGTCATCCCTTTCTCTTTTACCAAATGATAGATCAGCTTAATCGTTTCCAGATCTTCCTTTCGATACTGACGCATGCCACTGGCAGTCTTCTTGGGAGTAATCTGCGGAAACTCTTTCTCCCAAAAACGAAGCAATGATTCGTTTACATCGAACATTTCTGCCACCTCGCTAATGGAATAGTACAATTTCAGATTCTTATTCGTATTTAAAGCCATATCTCTTGTGTTCTTTAAGTCATTATGAAACTAGTCGAATACCTTACCATGGTTTGCTGCAATCTGAATCATTCTCTCATAATCTCCCGCACTCAAATCCATGAAATAATAGTTCACCGGATTTACCCGCTCCCCTTTTACATGTACCTCGTAATGCAGATGCGGACCGGTACTTCTACCTGTGCTTCCTACACCTCCTATCACTTCACCTCGAACTACCTTCTTTCCTATTTTAGTATGAAAGTCACGCAAATGCGCATAAACGGTCCGATATCCAAATCCATGGTTAATTTCGACCGTATTGCCGTATGCCGATTCCCACCCCATCTTTACTACAACTCCATTGCCAGTGGCATATACATCTGTTCCCGGATGTGCGGAGAAATCCATTCCTCCATGAAACTTCGCCGTTCCATAAATAGGATCTATACGCATTCCGTAACCCGAAGCTGTTTGCCTGAGATCCTTATTGGCGACAGGTTGAATGGCCGGAATACACTTTAACATCTCATCGTGATTCTTGCACATCTCCATCACGTCGTCAAACGATTTGGACTGTATATAAAGTTGCTTACTAAGTAAGTCCATCTTTTGAGTCGTATTTACTACCAGATCAGCATTCGCCATATCCATCAACCCTTCATATCGGTTTGTCCCTCCATAGCCCGCTTTGCGAATAGCCGAAGAAATGGGATCGGCCTGAAAAATAACGCGATATAAGTTATCATCACGTTGCTGAACATCTTGTAGCACCCCCAAAGCCTCATCGAGACGACGGGATAGCACATTATACTGAGCCAATAGTCTGCTGTTCTCTACCCGCAACTCTTTCTCCGATGGAGAACCAAAGATGAAAAGCAATAGAATAAATGCTCCTGCACCTAAGCCCATACCAATAAATAGCCTCCTCAGAATACTTAACGCCCGCTGTCGGACGGTAGGATATATCCTATCGTAGGTCTGTGTTTGTGGGTTATAAATGTAGTAAACTTTGCGCATCGGAGAAAATATTTCACGTAATAATAGGGCAAAAATAATAAAACGAGCTATCTTTGCACATCTTTTTTTAGAATATTAACCTCAAACGACTCCTAAGTAGCAAGCTTTAAAGTGATGCCAAACACTTAGAGTCTGAATATTATAACTGAATAGAAGTATGTTGACGGCAAAAGAGATCAGAGATTCATTCAAGAATTTTTTCGAATCAAAAGGACATCAGATTGTACCTTCTGCACCGATGGTGATAAAAGATGACCCAACCCTGATGTTTACGAACGCAGGAATGAACCAATTTAAGGATATCATTCTCGGAAACCACCCGGCAAAATACAAGCGAGTGGCCGACTCACAAAAATGCCTTCGCGTAAGCGGAAAGCACAATGACTTGGAAGAAGTAGGTCATGACACGTATCACCACACCATGTTTGAGATGCTAGGCAACTGGTCATTTGGCGACTACTTTAAGAAAGAAGCCATTGAATGGGCATGGGAATACTTAGTGGAAGTACTAAAGTTAAATCCTAATCTCTTGTATGCCACCGTATTCGAAGGCAACGCTGAAGAAGGTTTGGAACGCGACAACGAAGCTGCTGCTATCTGGGCACAATTCTTACCGGCAGATCGAATCATCAACGGCAACAAGCACGATAACTTTTGGGAAATGGGTGATACCGGTCCTTGCGGCCCTTGCTCAGAAATACATATCGACCTCCGTAGCGATGCCGAACGCGCACAAGTGAACGGTCTTGACTTGGTTAATCAAAGCCACCCTCAGGTTATTGAAATATGGAACCTTGTATTCATGCAATATAACCGTAAGGCAGACGGAAGTCTGGAGGGATTACCAGCCAAGGTTATAGACACCGGCATGGGATTTGAACGTCTCTGTATGGCCATTCAGAAAAAGACGTCCAACTATGACACGGATATTTTTCAACCCATTATTAAGGAGATTGCTTCAATATCAGGCACAACATACGGCAAAGATGCTCAGAACGACATCGCCATGAGAGTTATTGCCGACCACATACGTACCATTGCGTTTTCCATCACTGACGGACAATTGCCCTCTAATGCCAAAGCCGGATATGTGATTCGTCGCATCCTGCGTCGTGCCGTACGTTACGGATATACCTTCC
>DBTL01000153.1 GCA_002307035.1 Bacteroides sp. UBA1317 | reverse complement strand
TATTAAGCAACAGCAAGAATTTAATAGTCCATCCCATAAAAAATATTTCGAATGTTCCGTTGCGTTATTGCACAACAAAACCATTTTATGCCAATGTAACCGTCTCTCAGGCCTTATGGAGCGGGCCCATAGAAAATATTTTTAGATCTCTGTTGCGTTATTAAGCAACAGCAAGAAATAAATGAAGCATCCCATAAAAAAAAGTTTCGAATGTTTCGTTACGTTATTAAGCAACAAAGCGATTTTTTTCAGGAAGACCACTTTTTAATGGCGTCGCTCCACACAGCATTGGGCGATGGACGAGGCGGTGAACCGGGCGGAATGGGCAATCCACAGTAACTGCGCGCGCCGGTAAGCGGATCACGTTGCTCGTAAACATAAGGATCATCTGCCGAATGCGATTGTAATTCACTTTGCAAGCGGGCATAGAGGGTGCGCTGTGACGGACTTCCGGCCCTGATCCAATGACTAAAATAGTTTCTAGCCGCATCCAGAGAGGTAATACTTGATTCCTTGGCGTACAGCCTCACATGCTCCTTGAAAAGCGCCACTATACGCTGACGATTGTCGAGAAACATCCTTCCCATGCCCGAATGCATTCCCATCAGTTCCATCCACGTCTGCACTTTCTCCATCTCGTCCACGTACTCTTCCCACGGGCGAAAGGGCGCAAGTGTTTCATCTGCAACAGCGGCGACATGGGAAACACCTCCTTTACCGGCAGTGGAAACTTTCAGAGCAGCGGCAACAGCAATATTCTTTTCTTCTCTTCTATCGACGAAGTCGATATCCTCTACTTTACTCTGCTTTACTCTACTCTTCTCTACTAGGTTACGTCTATGTTCATTGCCAGGTTTCTCTTCATCGCCACAGAACCCCTTTGTACAGGGAGATTGTGATTTAGAATCGCCGTTTTTAGGCTCTGGGTAAATCACAATCACGTCTTCATCATGAGCTGAAGTCATCGTCTTATCAACATCAGATGCTACTCTATCCTCTACAACATCACTGTCCCCGGCATCTCCTTGAAGGTCTTCCTCCTCTTCCCGATGAGCAGGCAAAACGTCCCCGCTCTCACTTTCAGGATCTTCATGAGGCAGAGGCACCTCTTCATCTTGCGATGGCCGACCACCTTGCTCTCCATTACCGGCACCAGCCTTTCTCCGTTTCTCCAGTGCCACCATCACCTTATTTAAATAAGGAGAGTAAAAAGAAGACGCATCATCAATTTCCGTACAAGCATCATTCGCATCACTGAAACGAAATAGCCCAAACCCCTGTAGCACCCTATCTATCGTTTTTAGGGACACGCACCACTTACGCGCCAAACTCTTAAGGCTGGAGATGGCACAAACATAATTATCCCTTTGACGAAGTTCGATGAGCAAAGCCATGTAAATGCCGAAGCCCTTCATGCCCAGTTCCTCAAGCAAGGCATAGATACGATCATCGCTCATCACGTTCGCCTCCAACCGGAAATACTGATCGTTCATCATAGCGTTCGGATGGATATAAGTTCGTCACTGCGGTTAAAAATCTCACGAATCACCTGTCCCACCGTTTGCGTGCCACCCCGACGGACATCGGGCGCAAGAAGTGAAACAATAAACTGCGCGCCATGCATGTAGCAAGGCGGTTCCTTAAGCCCCCAATATCCTATGTAAGGCCGAAGTTTCTTTCTGTTGATCATATCTATTATCATTTATATTCAGGCAACATTCCCGTGTTGCGGATACAAAAATAGAGAACGTTTCAAGGAGAAGAGGGGTAAAATGAAGAGTATTGAAAAGAAAATTTAACAGACTAATTATCAGTCATTTACAGAGAGCGGGGAGAAGAGCTAAAAAATGAGGAGAAGAAAAAACAGACCTCGTACTCATAACAAAAGACTGCAAAGAAAAGGTATTTAATGAATCAGTTGTTAAAACGGAACGCTTATTGAAATTCGATCAACATGGAAATAAAAAGCAAATCAAACTATTTGAGGAAAAGAATATATAGCCTTTTTGAAATAATATTTCATCTACCAGACAGCATACTCTTCAAAGTGCCTAAATAAGGCTTTTCAGATAACTTTTTAATAAAACAGAAATAAAAAGTTTGCAGAAAAAGAAAAGTTTTTATCGAATAGAGAACCAACTTATCAAATAAGTTCTATCTTTGCTATGTCTTGGTACGGGCTGGAAATAGCCCGTTTAAAAGGGAATATCGTGCAATTCGATAACAGTACCCGCTGCTGTAATTCTCGTCAATATTAAAACAGATAGTCACTGCAAACACTTGTGGGAAGGCATTTTAAGAAAGAGACAAGTCAGAAGACCGGCCAAAACACGACGTACATGAAACAGCTTTCGGGAGTTAAAGCAACGGAATATTTATAATAAGGTAGAAGATCGTTTCTTTCAAGAACGTCTCTTTCTTTCTTCCACCATATTAGACTATTTGTCGTCCGTTTCTCCATAAAGATTATCTTTTTTGTACATTCATAGTAATACGTAATGAACATCTATAAACAATTTACAGCTATGAGCAACACCAATATTTGTATAACAAAAAGAGATGGAGAAAAAGAAATATTCTCTATCGGGAAAATACGTAGCGCCATTCGCAAAGCTTTTAAATCTGTCAACGAAACCGCAACAGACAACATGTTGGATGACATTCTCTCCCATCTCAGAGTAATCGACCAAATGAGTGTGGAGGAGATTCAAAATCAAGTGGAAATTGCCCTGATGACCGAGAAGCATTTCAAAGAAGCTAAATCATTCATGCTCTATCGACAGAAACACCTGGAAGATCGCGAAGTAAGAGACAAGCTGAAATTCCTGATAGATTACTGTGATGCCGAGAATCCGGCTACCGGAAGCAAATATGATGCTAATGCTAATGTGGAAAACAAAAACATAGCCACCCTCATCGGAGAATTACCTAAATCAAACTTTATACGACTGAACCGAAGAATCTTATGCGACAAGATCAAAGAGATGTATGGCAAAGAGGTGGCCGACAAATATCTGGAACTCCTCAACAGCCACTTCATCTACAAAAATGACGAAACAAGTCTGGCTAATTACTGCGCCAGCATCACCATGTATCCATGGCTCATCAGCGGCACAAGATCTATTGGCGGAAACTCACTGAAACCGACTAATCTGAAATCTTTCTGCGGCGGTTTCGTCAACATGGTGTTCATGGTGTCGAGCATGCTGAGCGGAGCCTGCGCCACCCCGGAGTTCTTAATGTATCTCAACTACTTCATCGAATTGGAGTACGGAGAAGACTATTACAAGAAGCCGCACACTACCGCCGACCTTTCGTTAAAGAAGCGCACACTGGACAAGGTGATAACAGATTGTTTCGAACAAATAGTCTACTCCATCAATCAGCCCACGGGAGCCCGTAACTTTCAGGCGGTATTCTGGAACATTGCTTATTACGATCGCTATTACTTCGAAAGCCTGTTCGGCAACTTCTTCTTTCCAGACGGGAGTCAGCCTCATTGGGAATCACTCAACTGGCTGCAAAAACGCTTCATGGAGTGGTTCAACGAGGAAAGAACAAAAACGGTACTCACCTTCCCCGTTGAAACAATGGCACTGCTCACCAAAGATGGCGATGTGAAGGACAAAGAGTACGGCGATTTCACAGCAGAGATGTATGCTAAAGGCCACTCTTTCTTTACCTATATGAGCGACAATGCCGATTCATTGAGTAGTTGCTGCCGGCTCAGAAATGAAATTCAGGACAACGGATTTAGCTACACCCTTGGGGCCGGAGGTGTATCTACGGGCTCAAAAAGCGTGCTTACCATCAACCTGAACCGATGCATTCAGTATGCCTTCAAGCAGAATCTACCTTTCCTAGATTATCTACACGATGTAACCGATTTGGTACATCGCGTACAACTGGCTTACAACGAGAACCTGAAACTGCTGCAAGAGAAAGGCATGCTTCCGCTATTCGATGCAGGCTACATCAACATGAGCCGCCAGTACCTCACCATCGGGGTAAATGGGCTGGTTGAAGCCGCAGAGTTTCTCGGATTAAGCATAAATGATAACCCCGACTATAAGAAATTTGTACAAGATGTGCTGGGCGTAATCGAAGCGTGCAACAAAAAGTATCGCACCAAAGAAACGCTATTTAACTGCGAAATGATTCCGGCAGAGAACGTTGGAGTGAAGCATGCCAAGTGGGACAAAGAAGACAATTACTTTGTACCCCGTGAATGCTATAACAGCTATTTCTATGCCGTAGAAGACGAATCACTGAACATTATCGATAAATTCCGCATGCACGGAAAGGACTATATAGAACACCTCACAGGAGGCTCTGCCCTGCACATGAATCTGGCCGAGCATCTGAGTCAGCCGCAATATCGTCAGCTACTCCGCATAGCCGCCAGAGAGGGAACCAATTATTTCACGTTTAACATCCCCAACACTGTATGTAATGAGTGCGGACACATCGATAAACGTTATCTGAAAGAATGCCCCGTCTGCCACAGCAAGAATGTGGACTATCTGACACGAGTTATCGGTTACCTGAAACGGGTAAGCAATTTCTCGATGAACAGACAAAAGGAAGCAGCCAAAAGATTCTACGAAAAAGCGGGAAGTGAAATTAAATAATCGGTTATGCTTAAATACGTAAGTTACGATATTGTTTTTCAGGAGATTCCTGACGAAGTGACTCTGGCCATCAACCTATCCAACTGCCCCAACCATTGTTCGGGGTGCCATAGTCCCTATCTGATGGAGAACGTTGGCATCCCGCTTACCGAAGAAATACTGGATACTTTTCTCGAAAACTACAACGGAGAAGTTAGCTGTATTTGCTTCATGGGCGGAGATGCAGCGCCTCATGAAGTGGAAAGATTAGCTAAGTATCTGCATAAGCAGATGGCAAAGCAAGGGGGAATAAAAGTGGGATGGTATTCGGGCAAAAGCAAACTGCCGGAAGACATAGATATTACCTGCTTTCAGTTTATAAAATTAGGACCTTACATAGAGCATCTGGGTAGCCTGAAATCGCCTACAACCAACCAAAAGCTGTATAAAGTGAGTGCAAGCAACAAGCTATGCGATATCACTTACAGCTTTTGGGGTGCAAAGTCCATCATTTCATAAACTCCTTCGGATCATCTCCCAGCACCTTTACCAGCTGCTCGTGCGTATACACCTCACTCACCGGGAAGACTTTCACCAATATAAGAAAGCAGAACTTCTCCGAGCAAATAAACTTCTGTACTACCCGGCATAGAGCATCCGGATACGTCTGCCCTAAAATGCAGTTTTGCATTTGCCGTCGCCTTTGGCAACAAAGAAGGATGTTTAGTCGAATTAAATCCTCCGGGAATCACTTCATTGACATATTGTTTCCAACCGATTTGCTCCGCCCTCTCCATATCGGGAAAATCAGATAAAAAATGATAATAAAGCCAGACTTCAAAGCAAAGATTACTTTGGGCCATGTACCAATCCTTCTTGTTCTTAAGAGCGGTTCTCACTTCAACTATTTTATCGCCCCACGTGTCTGTATCACAAACAATCCAAATCTGATCTCCCTCAAGCACTTCATATTCAGGTTCTTCTCCACAGAGGCTATCGCAAGCCATTTGATAAAGTCCTGTAGGGGAGTTATCTTCTTCACCTTCCAATTGGTTTACAATTACATTTATACGAGAATCCAACTCAACAAAGTAATTGAAGTAATCATACTCCCTGCGCTTTCCTTCGGAAAAAATAAACACTTTTGTAGCCTCTCGTACAGGCTGCTTCCTTTCAAAAGAACGGCGACTGATTATCTGGCTTAAACTCATCACTTATCCTCCCAGTTAAGATCCCTCAGGTTACCTGTAAATGGAATGCCACCATATCTGCCGGTTAAGTAACCCTTACTAATATCTATAGAGTGGTGTTCTTTGAAATCACTTAATGAATAAAGATCTGTACTACCATCCTTGCGTTTCTCGGCAAACCAAATTTCATCCTTTCGGAAAATCTTCTGGTCAAGCAGATTAGACTCATGCGTAGTAAAGATGAGTTGCCCATTAATATTCGATTTTACAGATAGTTTGCGGAGCATTTCTTTGATGAGCAATGGATGAATGCTTCTCTCTATTTCGTCAACAAGATAAACTTGATCTGTAGACAATAAAGCATTACACATAGGTAAAAAATCTAAAAGACGCAAAGTTCCATCCGATTCTTCACCCAAATCAAAATCGACCTTCTCACCGTGATCTCCACTATGCTTACTTTTCAACTCTAGCGAATAGATATTCTCTCCATCGCAAGTATAAACGATATCATTTCCAGCCTTTCCCTTAACAGAGATACAAACATCCGGACTGGAACGAAAATCCTTTTTCATCTGTTCAACAAGAGATGAAGGTAAAGACTCCTCCTTAACAGGTTTGGAAAGAGTAAACAGTTCATCAATACCTGTTGAAAGAGTGCACAATAAATTGTTTGCAAAAGTATTGAAATCCTCATTTCTATCTATATCCATCGCTAAGCCAACAGGTTTGCTATTAGGAGATAGCACGACTAATTTATCCTTAAACCATGAATAACATTCCTTTATAGGCTCAAAACCTTTTCTCTTAAGCTCTGAGAGCATCTTTAAAGAGAGCTTATTGGGTTTGGACAAATTCTGTTCTATCACAGATTTAAGCACCTTCCCTTCCGGATCTGACTCAAACTCGTCAGAGAATTGAAAGCAGGTTTTATCTCCATTCACCTTGCGGGAAAAAACTAATTGGTCCGGCTTTTTACCCAATCCTGAGATATAGAGAGTTTCTTCAACAACATAATCTTTGAGCGTCTCTACAGCATAAACATAAGGTGTATCTCCGGAAAAAAACTCCAATGCCAGTACCTGAGAAGTATCATCCGATAGAAATTTATGCCGGAAAGTATGGAGATTCACATCTTCTGAGATAACCATTTCACGCAAAGCCTTTATGGATTTTATCATATTCGACTTCCCCGCCCCATTTGCCCCATAGAGGGAAGCTATTTTCAATACATCAAAGTCGCTATCTGCGTGATGATGCATATGTTGGAGTAACGTTTGATAACGTCGATTGGGCAACATGGAGAATTCTTGTTCCTTTCCAAAAGAAAAAAGATTGCTAACAATGAATCTTATTATCATAACGTGATAGTTTTTCGCAAAGATATAAATATGTTGCTTTTACAGCAATAATATTGCTGTAAAAAACAAATATAACGTGAAAAAATTACGAGAATAAATTTAAAGATGACCTCCTCATTTCATAAACTCCTTCGGATCATCTCCCAGCACCTTCTTGACTACCTTGGAAGAATAAGGTTCGCTCTTGCCCAGCACTTTTACCAACTGCTCGTGCGTATACACCTCACTCACCAGAGGGCAGTTTTCGAGTATCCAGTACGCATAAGCATTAAGAGTACCTTCCACTCCATATTTACCGGGTTCTATCACCATTTGACGCATATGACCACACACCAGCACAATGCCTTTTACCCAATACTCATGACTAGCATTAAACTTCAAACCCTCTATTTCAGAACGAATAGCCGAGAGCACTTCATCCGAAACCTCCTGCTTTTTATCGACAGGCAGATCAACAGGTGCAGCAGACAGCTCTAGGATCTTGCCTAGCCGTAATTTGTTTTCCACAGCCAACACATCCAGAGGAATAGCACCCTTACAAAGGGACTCAAACATTTGATGCATTTCCTCCTTCGCAAACAAACGGTCTCTCCGGATAAAATTCTCTACCAGATTGGTATACTGCAACAAAAAACTAATTTGATCAGCAATCTCATTAGAGATCCTGTGCCCATGCGTCTTCTTCAAACATTCCGCGAAATACCCGTGCGCAGGAGGAATAAATTCGAATGCCTCAAAGGCTATCTTTTCTACCCCCATAATATCATGCACTATGCGACAAATATCCACAGAAGTGTTTTTATTGCAAGTTCCCCCGGCTTCATAAAAGTTCAGGCACTCTTCTACCAAAACGTTGAGCCACAAATCGTTTAGTTCTTTCTCTTCTATTCGGATATCCAACAGATTCTTTGCAGAAGCATTCAGATTAGACAGCAACGATTTTTCATGCTTTTCGAGCACTGTGCAGAATTCAAAGAAAGAATGGGTGCAACTATTCATACTTAAACAATCGGTGACAGATAGGAGGCTTTGATTATTTACTTGAAAATCAGCATTTAAGCTTACTTTATCCGCAGAGAACGGACGACTACTAGTTTGTTTTGATCTACTTTTCATAATTATTTAATTATACAAGAGTAAAGATAAAACTTCATTCTTGAATATCAACTATAATGATCAAAAAAGTCCTCTTATCTGAAGCCTGTTTCGAATGAAAAGCTTCAGATAAGAGGATACACACCTAACTTTATGAGAATAAATGAGCTTAAAATTACTTCAAATCAAACGCCACACTGCTTTTTATATCGGCAGAAGAGGTACCCACAAGGGCTTCAAAACGTCCGGGTTCGGCTACCCATTGGTGCTTAGCATCGTCGAAGAAGCTAAGGGCATCTTTGGCGATGGTGAAGGTCACCACTTTTTCTTCTCCGGCTGCAAGCTTCACTTTGCTGAATCCTTTAAGTTCCTTCACGGGACGTGGCAGAGAGGATTTCTTATCGCTGATGTAGAGTTGAACCACTTCCTGCCCTTCGCGGGTACCGGTATTCTTCACCGTGACGCTGAAAGTGACGCTTTCATCGGCAGTCATCGCCTTCTTATCTGCTGTTACTTTGCCATATGCAAAGGTGGTGTAGCTCAGTCCGTGACCAAAAGCAAAGAGTGGTTTTGACTTCTTCTGCTTATCTGCCCAACGATAGCCCACAAAGATGCCTTCGTTATACTTCACATTGATGCTGTCTCCCGGATGTTCGCCAAGGGCATGTGCGCCGTTATCCTCTAACCGCACAGGGAAGGTAAACGGAAGTTTGCCCGATGGATTGACATCGCCAAACAGCACAGATGCGAGTGCGTTTCCGGCTTCGGTACCGCTATACCATGCCTCCACGATAGAGGGAACTTCTTTCACCCATGGCATGGCTACAGCATTGCCGGTAACCAGTACCACTACCGTGTTCGGATTCGCCTTTACCAGTTCGGCGATGAGTTTGTCCTGACCATAAGGCAAGCCCAATGAGCTACGGTCATTCCCTTCACAGTCTTGTCCATCGTTCTTATTCAGTCCGCCCACGAAGAATACCACATCAGCTTCTTTGGCCGCATTCACCGCATCGGCACGCAACTTGTCGGGATCAATCACTTTTTCTTCTGCTTTGGCACCTTTCTTATCCTGTTCGGCCACTGCGGGAGAAGCATATCCGGGCATGTACATCACATCGGCAGCACTACCCACGCGAGCTTCAATACCTGCCAGCGGAGAAACTTCGTACTTAGCCTTCAGTGAGGAAGATCCACCACCAATGGTCATACGCTTCACAGCATTCTCTCCCACCACAAGTATTCTTTTTGTCTTAGCAGGATCTACAGGCAACAGGTTGCCACGATTCTGCAACAACACGATGCCTTCTTGCGCAATAGTTCGTCCGGCCAAGGCATGTTCGTCCGTTCCAAAGGAACCGTAAGGACGATCTTTGGCCATGTTGGTGCGGAACACCAAGCGAAGAATGCGACGCACCTTGTCGTTCAGCTCCTTATCCGTCACCTTACCGCTCTTGAGCAGATCCAGGTAAGGGTCGGCCAAGTAATAGTAATCGTATGCATTGCTTTTGCCCCACGTCATCCCGTTAGTCCAACTGCCAAACTCCATGTCGAGTCCGTTGAAAATGGCCTGCTTAGTGTCGTGTACCCCACCCCAGTCGGATACCACCACCCCATCAAATCCCCATTCACCTTTCAGAATGTCATTCAGCAGATACTGATTGTGACAGCAATGTTCGTTTTTATATTGGTTGTACGAACCCATGATGGCCCAAGCGTGTCCCTCTTCCACCGCAGCCTTAAAGGCAGGCAGATAGATTTCATACAGCGCACGGTCATTTACTTCCACGTTGATGTGTCCGCGATATATCTCCTGATTATTGAGCGCATAGTGCTTTACACAAGCAGCCACGCCATTCTTCTGTACCTCACGAATGTAGGGAACCACCATCTTAGAAGCCAAGAAAGGATCCTCACCCATATACTCAAAGTTTCGGCCGTTGAGCGGTGTGCGATAGATGTTCACACCCGGTCCCAAAAGCACGTTCTTATTGCGATAACGGGCCTCTTCACCGATACTTTTTCCGTAAAGAGCAGCCATATCCATGTTCCACGTGGCAGCCAATGCAGTGAGTGCGGGAAAGGCAATGCACGAATCATTCGTCCAGCCGGCACCATACCACTCATCCCACAACACTTCCGCACGAATGCCGTGCGGCCCATCCGTCATCCAGTTCTCGGGGATTCCCAAGCGGGGCACCCCCGGCGAACTGAACTTAGACTGCGCATGGGTCATGGCGACCTTCTCTTCCAGCGTCATACGCTTCAACGCATCTTCCACTCTCTCTTCGATGGGTTTGGACGCATCCAGATACACCGCCTTCTGCTGCTGCGCAAAAAGCGGCAATGCTGTGAGGGATGCAGTCACTAAAATACTTTTTAATTTCATACTAATTACTATTGAATTATAAATTTATACACGTATAATTATTTTTTCCAACGACAAGAGATCACCGCATTATCAGGTACTTCGTAAGTAAGGTAATGAGTTCCATCACTCAGCGTGACTTTCTGAGGCAACATTGTTTTGTTTGAGAGCACAAAAGCATAGCTTCCATCGACATTTTCAAAAGCTGAATAGGTAACTCCAACGGCCTTATATCCATTGGTGCCAATACGTACAGCTCTCGGTTTAACCACAGAGGATAAATGCCCGATAATGTAATAATGTGAATTACGAGTAATCGTCTTATAATCACCCTTATCAATATCTACAGCCCCATAACAAGTAGTACATCCGCCTTCACGGTTGGGACCACGCTCAGTATCGAGCATCAAGTTCCAAACAATGACAGCCTTACACCAATTATTGACGGTTCCTAACGCTACATCTTCCATATCCTCCATTAAGCGAATAGAAAGGTTGCGACCGTCATTCCACATACCAATGGATGTTTCTGTAAAAATCAGTTCCTTGTCCGAACGTTCATTATAGACATCATTTAGTTCCTCCCGATCTCCTCCATAATTGTGATACGCCGCACCGGTAAAGAATGCTGCCGCCGTTTCATCATTGTATATCTTTAATGGGTAATCCGTTTGGTTGATCACGTTATCATAATTATAATTATGATCAAAAGCATATATTTTTGTGCTTAAGCCTGCAAGTTGGAACTTTGGCCCTAATGCATCTCTGACAAAAGCCTGTTCTTCCTCCCAGGTCATGTAGAGTGAAGCAGAATTTCCCCTATTCAACGGTTCATTTTGAGGCGTTATGGCATAGATAGAAATGCCGTGTGTTGCAAAAGCCTGTATCCATCTCACAAAATAGGTCGCATAATCCTGATAGTAAGCCGGATTGAGCTGACCGCTGGTCCAGGAGTTATAAGGTTGCAGATCAGTAAGATTGTTCACCTTCATCCAACGGGGACAGGTCCATGGAGAACCAAGTATCTTCACCGAAGGATTAATGGCCAGAATCTCCTTTAGGATAGGAATCACATATGCTTTTTCTTCATTCTGTAAGCTGAAATTTCCAATACCCGGAATATCGCAACAACTATACTCACTTAAAGAGAAGTCCGAACATCCGATAGAGATTCGCACATAACTATATCCCAATCCCTCTTCATCTGAAAAAGTCTCTTTGAGAAATTTAGCACGATCTTCAGGAGTCATCTTCATCAAATTATAGCAAGTAGATCCCGTTATAGCTGCTCCAAAACCATCCATCGATTGATAACGGACAGAAGGATCTAATGTTATTAGATTGCAAGGCATATCTGCCTTTGGTTGATCAGCTAAAAGAACATATTCTTTCGAAAGATTTTTCGACCGATCAGCTTTCGTGATGTAAATTTCGGCCTTTTGATGAGGTATAAACCAAGACATCAACCCGAAAGCAAGCAAAAGAATTATATTTGTATGATGCATATAAAATAAGTTTAGTTATAAATAAACGTCGCGACTGATTGATCAGCTAGACTATAAGTGAAGCGTCGATCTGCATTGCGAACGGTAAATTGCTGTTTAGAACCCGATTGATTGAGAACAACAAGAACTTTGGAACCATCCGGATTCAGAAATGCACAAATTTGAAAACTACTCGGTTTGGTACCTACTATTGTGTAAGCAATTCTATGTGCTCCAGCCTTGATAAATTTAGAGAAATGACCAAGAAGATAATATTCTTCGTTGAAGCTATATGTTTCGGAATCTTTTATAGTAACAACACCTCTACAGTTCTGGCATCCGCCCCCGGTGGTAGTTACCGGACCATTGTTTTCGTTTAAAGCCAGATTCCACATCAGGAAGTTTCTAGAACCAAGATTGATTGTAGGCATTAGCATATCTTTCATATAATAGAGCATATTACCTATAGCATCATCTGTGTTCCACCCTCCTCCCGATTGTTCGGTAAAATAAATCGGTACATCAGGATGAGCAAGTATTAAAGCGTCTAAATCGTCAGGCGTACCCGCATATCCATGAAAAGCCACCCCAGAAACATATCCACGTGTCTGGGTGTCATTCAGTATGTTTATCGGATAATCAACTTCATCAAAATTATGGTCCCAGATTAATATCTTTGTATCTATACCTTCAGATGCAAACTTAGGACCCAAATAATCACGCACTATTTGGTTTTGCTCACTCCAAGACATATACATCGTAGGATAATAGCTATTCTCATTGCGAGGCTCATTCTGAATAGTTATAGCATCTATGTTAATCCCTTCATTCTCAAAAGCCCGGATGTATTTTACGAAATATTCAGCAAAATCATCATAAACAGATGCTCCTATTAAAGAACCGCCATAAAGATTATTATTGCCTTTCATCCATGCAGGAGCTGTCCACGGACTAGCCACTATTTTAATATCTTTGTTCAATGCCAATATTTCTTTGAGCACGGGTAACAAATTCCGTTTATCAATGGCAGGTATAGAGAAATTCTCTATGCCTTCAGTATCACAATAAGTATAATTACCTAAAGAAAAATCAGAAGCACCAATACAAATGCGAAGGTATTTTATGCCAATGCCCTCTTCTGTAAATAGCTTCTTTAATAGTACTTGACGGGCAGACGAACTCATGTTCTCTATGAGATAAGCCGACGAGCCTGTCAAAGCAGCCCCAAAACCATCTATTTCTTGTTTTAAATTCGTGGAATCAAGACGAATAGTTAAGTTTGATACATCGTTAGAAAAATCGATTCCTCCTTGTTCCGTCAGTTTTAGTGTAGAATATCTCGTTGTTAAATAGACTCCAACACTTTTTTGCACAGTCACTTCGCCCGCTGTATCATCATCAGATTTCCCGGAACAAGATACTAACAATAGAAGCAGAAATATTATCCTGAAAACACTTTTTACCTTTTTCATACCAATTCTATGATTAATAGTTCATGTTCTGCTTCACAGTTATGCAAAACAGAACATGAAAATAGATCTGTATTATGGCAATGTAATTGCTTCGGCCGTAACGATATTTGTGCTGAGGTTTATAGTTATTCTATAATTACCCGACACAGCATCCGTAGCAGGATACCAATTACCATCAGTATTACCATAGTCGGCACTCGATTGCAAAATACTTGGTAAGGTATAATCATCTGATGCCTTTTCATTGGACCAGCCTGTACTCTCAAAGAACTTGAAGTTAGCCAATGAAGCATCAAAATAGACCGTACCCTGATAAGTATCATCAGCAATCTCTTTAAAGTAGATACATTGCAAAACATTGTCGAATCCCCAACTTGAAGTGGCCTCCGGCTTAATCTTTGACGGATAGCCTAATCCCATTCCACAAGCAAAAAGTATATCAGGGAAAGTCTTATCTGCCGGATCCACAAGTAAAATCTTACGTGTAGAGCTGTAATAAAGATCATAACTGCCTGTTGGGCCAGTAAAATTAACAGAGTCAACGTCAATGCGATCAAAATAATCAGGATTATACACTATCTGAGCATCTGCTAGATCTTCATACAATTTTAATCCCTGGCCTTCAGTAAAGGAACGCGTCACTTTATAAAACGCTTCGCTTGACACCGTTGCAGTGCTAAAATCACTCAAATATAAACCTAACGGATCTACCGCCTCACCAGTAACTGCAGCGTCAAAGTCGTAAGTATTAAATGTAATCTTAGTTATCTTCCTCAAGGTAGCATCGGTAGTGGTTATATATCCACCGCTTTCTCCAATTAGTTGCACCGAACTATTTTCAAGTCCCCATACATCTCCGGAATAATCAATTTCATTATCTTCCGTTAATTTAGATGCTATTTTATAACTAATGCTATTAGTAAGGCTTACATCAGATGATTCATATTGGTCTGAATCTGTAGCTGTAGGATTTAAAGTAATGACGTCACCATCTTCTAGTACCAGATATAATTGATCATAATAGGTTCTGTGCCCTGTAACCCCGGAAATTGTTCCTGAAGTTTCATCCCCTTCCACATTAATCAAAGTCAGTTGCACCTCTACCTCTGCCCCTTCAGGTAATTCAGAAACATAAGGAACCAGAAATTTAGAAGAAACCTCTGCCGCAGTTCCTTTAGTCCTTATAGATTGGGTTGTTACAACCTTATCGTTGATCGTCATTGTCATTTCTAAGGTTGATAATGGAGTCTTTGCATCTGAAACACTCGCCGTAATAGTAACAGAATCCCCATAAACAAATGAAGACGGACTAATAGTTGCCGATTCTATAACAGGTGTTGAATGCGGATAAACGGTTCGCAAATCATCTTCGGCACAGGAGGCAAAAAGCAACAACGATAATAATCCTCCAAAGATACTTTTATATATTGTTTTCATAATTCTTTTCCTATCAATTAATATCCCGGGTTTTGGACTAAATTAGTATTCAAGTCTATTGAAGACTGAGGTATTGGCAATAGCTCAGAATTCTCTGTATATGCACGTTTTAATGAAAGACGTCCGCTATCTCGATCGTTAAGAGAATTCATCACCGTTTCCATCTCTCCATAACGTATTAAATCAAACCAACGTTGTCCTTCAAAAGCAAGCTCCAAGCGACGTTCGTGAAGAACAGCCGCCAACATGTTTTCTTGCGAAGAAGAAGCAGAAGATGTCAAATCAGGCAAATCTACACGATTGCGAATGGAGTTAACCAACGTTGCTGCAGCAGCAAGATTAGCGCTTCCACCAAGGTTAGCTAAAGCTTCAGCCTTTAGTAATATAATATCAGCAAGACGCAACTTAATAATACTACTTGCACCCGAACGGCATTTATACATAAATGGATATTCGCTAGATGGATAATAATTACTCCAAGTACAAGAATAATAGACAATAGATTCGTTTAACCGAATAGAATCTCCCTCAGCTTCGTATTCACTAATTAAATCTCTGGAAGGAGTAATCCATTTAGCCCAAGTGAAATTTGAATCCCAATTAAGCAGATCCCGGCCAAACATCCACGTTACCCAGTTAGTACCTCCGGTAGAATAATTAATTTCTAAGATAGACTCTGTAGTAGACCTGGCTCTGGCATCTGTTCCGGCATCATTCATTCCAAAAAGATCTTTATAATCAGAAACAAGAGAGAAGCCATCATCAATCACATCATTACAATATGTAAGAACCTTCTCGTAATCTCTAACAGGCTCTTCCGCATAGACTTTTGCCAAAAGAGCTTTTGCTACTGATTTTGATAGAACGGTCTTATCCGACTGATTATTATCCGGAGCATCACTTAATGCATCAGTCAGATCTTGAATGATTTGCGCATATGTTTCTTCAACAGTAGATTGAGAAGGATAATAAGTCGAATAAACTTCTTCAATATTTTCCGAAGTAATATCCTCACCAACTTCAGTTACTATAGGAATGTTTCCCCAAATGCGCACCATATCAAACCAGATCATGGCACGAAAGATTTTGGCTTCAGCCTTCCATTGCGTACGCTCTGTCTCGGTTAAAGTTTCATCAGGTACATCATCAATGTAATTTATAACAATATTTGCTTGAGCTACATCAGCAAGATATCGCTCCCAATCTCTGTATAAACAGCTATTACTGCCATCAATAGCGTTATTCTCCATCGGAACAATTTCTGCACCGGTAGATCCGGCATAGGAATTATCTGAATGAGTTTCTGTTATTAAAAGATAATCCATATACCAGTGTTCCTGTCTATCTTTCAATAGCTGATACAAAGCCTGGTACTGAGAATACATTTCACTACGAGTAGAGTATTTTAAACTATCCTCAGAAGTGCTCCCATAATTCACTTCAGAATATTCCGACAACGGATCTTTATCTAAAGAGCAGGAAACAAACGACACTAGGCTTAGTGCCATTAACATTATTATAATATGCTTAGTCTTCATTTTTATCTCTTTCTTTAAAAGTCAATATTAACGCCTACAACAAACGATTTTGTTTGAGGATAAGTACCCCAGTCAATTCCCTGAACCGTTCCACTATTGCCCCATTGGTTTACTTCCGGGTCCATGCCAGTGTACTTGGTAAAAGTGAGTAAGTTTGTTGTTGAAAAATAAGGTTGCAAACGAGTTATCCCCCATTTCCTTAGCAAGCCCCCTGAAAAAGAATAAGAGAGTGTAACATCTTTCACACGAAGGTAGCTTCCGTCTTCTACAAAATAAGAAGATGTCTTCATTTCAAATCCGGCTTTAGGTATAGAAGTGATCATGCCCGGACGTCTCCAACGACTGAGGACTCTGGTAGATTGATTCTTTCCATCATACATTCCTTCCGTCTCCATTTTGGAAGCATTAAAAATATCATTCCCATAAGAGCCTTGAAGAAGAATGCTAAGATTGAATCCTTTGTATGAAAACGTATTTGTTAATCCAAAAGTAAAATCCGGGTTAGGATCACCAATATATGTTCGATCAGAAGAAGTCACCTGACCATCATCCGTAACATCCCGATAGATCAACTCACCGGTTTCCGAATCTACACCATCGCTTATATAACCGTAAAAGCTTCCTAACGGGCGACCAGGCTCATTGCGAACACAATATTCTGCTAGGTTATCACTCGTTTGAGCTGCATAATAGACCTTAGTAAGCTCTAAGTTAGTCAGTTTGTTGCGATTGAATGATATATTAAAATCAGTATCCCAAGTGAATTTACCAACTAGGTTTCTTGAATTTACAGAGAACTCAAAGCCTTTGTTTGTCATCTCGCCTTCGTTGCGAGTAATAGATGAAGCAACCGCAGCGCCTGAAGGTAGAGTGACATCGACCAACATGTCTGTTGTCTTTTTAAAATAGTAATCTAAGGTAAATGTTAATCTGTTTCTTAATATCGTCAAATCAAGTCCTACATTTGTTTGCGTGGTCGTTTCCCAAGTCAAATCGGTGTTCCTCAATGTCGATTGAGTAATGATAGGAGTAGCATTGGACATTCCTTCTTCCCACCAATTTTGACGAGTAATGCTATATCGTTGCAAATAATCATACTCACCTAAGCCTGATTGATTGCCACTTTGTCCCCATCCTCCTCGAATCTTCATATCGTCAATCCAAGTTAATTCTTTCATAAAAGGTTCAGAAGAGATACGCCATGCAGCAGACAAAGATGGAAAATACCCCCAACGATGATCTGGATCAAGCTTTGAAGAGCCATCAATACGCATATTAGCAGTAAGCAGATATTTACTATCATAGTTATAAGACACACGACCCAAATAAGACATTAAAGACCATTGCGAAGCTGTCGTTCCATTACTTTGAGATACGTTATTTCCGGCATTTAATGTTTCAATACTACCGTCAGCAAAGTCGGTCACAGTTTGATAAGTATAGGAATAATCCGATGTAGTACCCGAAGTACCACCCATAATATTTAAACCATGCTTGCCCAATTGTTTATTATAAGTCAAGATATTATCATATATCAGAACTGTAGTAGTGGAACGATTATCAGAGGCTGTTCCGTTCTGATCGCGGCCATAAGTGGTTGTGGTTGGATCTAAAAATGAAGTATAGTGATAATTATATTTGTCTAAGGTAACCGTAGATTTGAACTTCAACTCCGGCGAAAAAGTTATTTCAGCATTTCCTGTTGCAATCAAGCGGTTATTCTTTGATTTATTGTTTTTAGACCGAGCCATATTTTCAGCCGGAGAGGTAATATTGACACCATAAAAACCAGTATAATACTGACCGGCATTATCTGGATCCCAAACAGGCGCATAAGTAGGTGTATTGATTACTGAAAGTACTACGCCACCACGATTTGACCCTTGACCCGAAATAATACCATTGCTTGTATAGTCTGAATAAGAAACATTTGCTCCTACCTTCAGCCATTTACGAAGTTGATTATCTATGTTAGCACGAAAATTATAACGCTTATAAAATGCAACCTTAATAATACCATCTTCTCCTGTATATCCTCCAGAAATAAAATATCGCAGCTTGTCAGTTCCATCTGATACAGAAGCCTGATAATTTTGAGTAAAAGCTGTCCTGTATGTTTCATCATACCAATCTGTCTGATCTGTCAGATCATCCGGAAGGCTGATCGTAGAGCCCATATCTTCTAGCAGCTCTCTGTAATCGGCAACATTCAACGATTTTATTTTCTTAGATAATGCAGTTATACCGGTATAGGCATTCAGTGTGATTTTTGATGTACCGGAAGCACCTGATTTTGTTGTAATAATAACAACGCCATTAGCACCACGTGAACCGTAAATGGCCTGAGATGAAGCATCTTTAAGTACTTGCATACTTTCAATGTCATTGGCCGAAAGAAACGAAATATTATCAGTAGGAACTCCGTCAACGACATAAAGAGGGTCATTGCTGGAATTCATTGACGAAGCACCGCGCACACGCACCACCATACCTTCGCCAGGAAGACCATTGGGTTTAATGACTGCAACACCCGCAGCTTTTCCTTGCAAAGCCTGATCAGCTGACACAATGGGCCTTTGATCAAGATCTTTCGTCGAAATTGTAGAAATAGAAGTCGTTACATCTTTCTTGCTTACACTACCATAACCGATAACTACCACTTCATCGAGCAATTCATTATCTTCTTTCAACACGATCTTCATGTGGGTACTTGCTTTGACCTCTTGTGATTTACAACCCACATAAGAGATAACCAGTGTGGCACCATTAGCAACGCTCAGCGAAAAATTGCCGTCCAGATCGGTAATAACACCGTTAGTCGTCCCCTTTTCGAGCACACTACCACCAATGACTGGTTGGTTTTGAGAATCCATTACTTGCCCTGTGGAAGTAACCTTTTGTGCGAACGCACTTAATGATAGAAACAATGCTAATAGAGCAAAGAAAATCTTGCTATACTCCGGGAGGAGTTTTCGCTTGTTCTTTTTCATACGTATTAATTTTAAGTTTAACGATATTTGGTAACTGTTGCCCTGCTAAGCCCTCAGGAGCGGGCAACTTTACAGTAAGCCAAAAGTAGACAGAAATTAACCTCTCACTCGTGGCATGTGGGGATTTGGTGGATTACCCGCACAGAAATATCTGTGTATTACACTGATACACAATGAAATACAGAAATCACAAAACAACAAAAAAGTGGATGATATACAAATGCTTAGCGTATCTTGCAGACTAGTGATTCGAAGTCTTCACGAGACACACGAGCTTTGTTTTTCACTTTAGCGCGGTAGTTATAAATCGTGTTTACGGAATAGCGAAGAAATTCGGCTATCTGTGAACTGTCTTCTATGCCCAAACGAATGAGAGCGAATATCCTCAGTTCCGTATTGAGCAATTCACCTTTCTTGGGAAGTATCGGTTCATCCTCTTGCAACAACTCATTAAATTTCTTCACGAAATCAGGGAAAAGTTGAAGAAAGGCTGAGTCGAAATTGTCATACAGCTCTTTCAGCTCCATCTCTAGCGCATCTTGAGAACGCACAATCTTCAAGAGTTCGCCTGCCTGTCCGGCGGATATTTTCTTGCTCACCATGCGCCGATAAGCATCCAGTTTATCTATATAAGTAGAACAAAGCTTGATGAATCGCCCAATGTATTCCTCCTTGATCTGGTTGGATTCAGAGAGTTCTAAGTTGGTCGATTGCAGACAGAGATTCATCTGTTGCAAATCGTTATTGAGCTGTTTGAGCTGTCCATTGGCCGCTTGCAGGTGGTTTCTTGCCACCGACAGCCGCTTCATCTGCCGATAGATATAAGTTAAAGCTCCCATAAGCATCAGCACCAAAACACTGATGAGCATCAGGTAATTCTCGAGCTGACGGTTTTGTTTCTCAATCAGGGCTTGGTAGGTCTTATCAATGAGCGAAAGGATTCCGGCACTCTGCATACTCCGCAAGCGGGCATTGTAAAAGTTGGTTTCATCCCACGAGAAACGGATGTAGCGGTAAGATCGCTCCACATCGCCGTCTTCATAGAGCAACTGGGCAAGCATCCACAACGAAGCGTGGTCTTTAATAGCCGACTGAATATCAGAAATGGCCGAAAGAGCAAGATACTTCTTTTCCTGTTCCCGATCTTCATTTTGCTGAAACACCAAGGCTCGATGAAACATGATCAGTGCATACTCAGGAGTACCGAAAGATGCTTTCAGCAGTCGAAGATCATTGATGCGGAGGGCCTCAACAAACTGCCTGTTGTCTCTAAATGCAGTTTCCTCCATCGACAAGTAAAGATCTGTGCCGTGATTCAGAATATTATAAAGCGAATCCTTGTATGTATCCGAGATTTTACGATAAAGCACCGTGCTTTGTTTATCTTGCGTGTAATAGGCCAATTCTCCGTAAACATGATCAAAGCAGGAGAAATAATCAGGCAAAAGAGTTTGAGATAGCTTAGGCCGATTAATTGTTTGAAGCATATCCACAGACTCTTTATACATCCCCGAAGAAGCCAAAAGATAAGAAAGAAGCAGCTTACTTTCATTTTCTTTGAATTCATCTTTCATAGCCCGGGCAATCTCTATGTTCTTATCGAGATAATGAATGGCCGAATCGCAAACATAAGCACGATACTCTTTAAAGAGCAACATATTCAAATCATATGTTTGATTCAGAGAATTCACACCACGCAAGCTTTGCTGAAGTTTTATGATATGCGCTTCTCTCTTAGCACTGAAGGAATGGTGTGCGGTTATTGTTCTGTCGAGCACATTCAACAGCGAGTCGATTTCATTATCGGCAAAGGCAATACCGGAAGAAAGCAATAGACCGGTCAACAGAAAGCTAATCCTCAATTTGTATCTCATCATCGTTTTCATAATATGAAGGTCACAATAGGACAAATATAGTAACATTTGTGTGATTCGCACAAGCTTTTCAGATTTTATCGGTTTGATTAAGTGAACGAGGCCAGCAAGTTGTTGACATTTTAGATCACCCCACAGAAGGCTTGTGAGAGGGGTTTATTGAAAGTACGACTTCAGCGTGTTGAAAGCGTGTTTTCAACACGCTGAATGTACGACTTCAAGAAGTCGAAGTTAGGAGCTTTGCAAAAACAACACCATATGTAAACAATAGCGACCTAAATCTTGCTTGCAATTTCCATATTACCGTTAGTGCCTTGCCTCTTAATCCTACAATCGGCTAGTCTGGCAGCAAGCCCTAACGATAAATCAACGTAGAAAGCTGATCTACGGCAAACATTTCATTGGCTACCTCCAGCAGTTCTTCGGCAGTAATGCTCTCAATGCGCTGAAAAACAACCTCGGATGATTCGTACTTATTGTAATGTAGAAAGGTTTTTCCCATGCTTAGGGCATTGTTTTCGTAATTATCCGATGCCACTCCTATCTGCCCGATGAGTTGCTTCTTGGCGATTGCCAGTTGAGAAGAAGTCATCTTCACATCACGCATGTGTTTCAATTCTTTGTGAGTAAGCTTCAAGCAGGTATCCACATCTTCCGGATCGGTACCAAAATAGATGCAGAAAGCGCCCGTGTCTGTGTAAGAAGTTAGGTTGGACTCTACACTGTAAACTAATCCGCGACGCTCGCGAAGCGACACATTGAGCTTGCTGTTCATGCCCGGACCGCCCAAGATATTGTTGAGCAAATACAGTCCTGTACGCTTATCATTGTGGGCATCGTACCCCCGATTACCAATCATCACATGAGCCTGATGAGTATCTTTATGTATCACCCGGTATTCGGGCACATAGAGTGCGGGAGGTGTACGGGTTTCAACCTTTGCGGTAAACGGCAAATCTTTGGTGTACTTCTCTGCAAGGTGAACTATTTTTTTGAAGTCGAAGTTACCCAATACAAACAAAACGACGTTGGACGGTTGATAATGATTGGCAACAAACGCCACAAGATGTTCCGTACGGAAGGTTTTCAGCATATCAGGGTTGCCCAGAATGTTGTGTCCGAGGGGATGATTGCGAAAGATCATATCTTCATAATCGTCAAAGATCAATTCGGAAGGATTGTCCTCATACGACTGAATTTCATCAATAACCACCTCTCTCTCTTTCTCAATCTCCGACTGAGGAAAAATGGAATGAAACACCATATCAGACATTAGCTCTATCGCCCGATCAAGATCAGGGGTTAAAAAAGAGGCATATACCACCGTCTCCTCTTTATTGGTGTAAGCATTCAGATCACCTCCCACATTCTCCATGCGGTTGAGGATGTGCCAGGCTTTTCGTTTGGTAGTGCCCTTAAAAACAAGATGTTCCACGAAATGAGCCATCCCTTGCTCCTGGTCGCCTTCATCACGGGTGCCGGCATCCATGGCAAAGCCCGCATAGGCCACTTTCGACAGCGAAGGTTCGTGAATAATGCGAAGACCATTCGCTAACGTATGTTGATTGTAATCCATTGTTTTCTAAACAGTTATTGTATTGAGGGTGCAAAAATACAATAAAACTTATTGCCGTTTATAGAAAATTGCAGATATTTGCAGGCTATAACATCACAACACTTATGGAAAAGATCGGAATTTTCTGTTCCGCATCCAACGAAATCGACCAGGAATTTGTGGAAGCTACGCGCCAATTAGGCGAATGGATGGGAAAAGAAAAAAAAACACTTGTGTACGGAGGGACAAACCTTGGACTAATGGAATGCATCGCTCGGGCAAGCAAAATGAACGGAGGGAAGGTCATAGGCGTTATCCCTGCCCTATTGGAAGAAAACGGACGAACAAGCTCCTTGCCCGACCAAATCATACAAACCCGGAATCTCAGCGATAGAAAAGATAAAATTGTAGAAAAATCGGATATTCTTGTAGCACTTCCCGGTGGAGTGGGCACACTCGACGAGGTTTTTCATGTTATCTCTGCGGCAAGCCTGGGCTATCATAGCAAGAAAGTCGTGTTTTACAATGTAGCCGGATTTTATGATTCCTTGCTGGCCGTTCTTAATGAAATGGAGCAGAAAAATTTCATTCGTCAACAACAACGCAATACTTATGCCGTGGCAAACTCATTTGAGCAACTTGCCCTCCTATTAAAATAACCCAACTGAACAAATTAAGAATGATTGAATCGATTCAAGAGCTCTTGCAAAAAGAAGCTGAAGCCGTGCTGAACATACCGGTAACCAATGCTTATGAAAAAGCCGTAGGCCTGATCGTAGAACAGATACATCAAAAGAAAGGCAAACTGGTAACCTCGGGCATGGGGAAAGCCGGACAAATAGCCATGAACATCGCCACAACCTTCTGCTCTACCGGCATACCGTCGGTCTTCCTACACCCTAGTGAAGCCCAGCACGGTGATCTGGGAATCTTGCAAGAAAACGACCTCCTGCTACTAATCTCCAACTCAGGAAAAACTCGTGAAATCGTGGAGCTAACTCAGTTGGCTCATAATCTGAATCCAGAACTTAAATTCATCGTCATCACCGGAAATCCCGATAGTCCGTTAGCAGATGAATCGGACGTGTGTCTTTGCACAGGAAAACCCAAAGAAGTATGCGCACTAGGTATGACACCAACCACCTCAACCACCATAATGACCGTCATCGGAGACATATTGGTTGTACAAACCATGAAGAGAACAGGATTCAGCATTGAAGATTATTCCAAACGCCATCACGGTGGGTATCTGGGTGAAAAATCAAGAGAACTATGCGTAAAGTAATCGGTATAGGCGAAACCATACTGGACGTCATCTTTGAGAACAATCAACCTTCGACAGCTGTGCCGGGAGGATCCGTATTTAACGGAATCGTATCATTAGGACGCATGGGCGTAGACGTGCGTTTCATCAGCGAAACAGGCAATGATCGTGTGGGCAGCATTATCCTCCGCTTCATGGAAGAAAACAACATCCCTACCGATCATGTAAATGTGTTCCCCGATGGAAAGTCGCCTGTATCATTAGCCTTCCTGAACGAAAAGAATGATGCCGAATACATCTTTTACAAAGAATATCCCAAACAACGGCTCGATGTAATCTATCCACAGATCAACGAAGACGACATTGTTATCTTCGGCTCTTTCTATGCCCTCAACCCCGTTCTTCGGGATAAGATGACAGAACTGCTGGAACTGGCTCGCGAACGCAAAGCCATTGTATATTACGATCCCAATTTCCGCAGTACACACAAAGATCAGGCAATGAGGCTAACACCCATCATCATCGAAAATCTGGAGTATGCCGACATTGTGCGAGGTTCAAATGAAGACTTCTTCTACATGTATGGCATGGAAGATGTAAACAAGATATACAAAGACAAGATTAAGTTCTATTGTCCCAACTTTATATACACATCCGGTGACGGTTGCATTTCACTCCGCAGCAACCGTCTCTCCAAGGAATACACGGTTGCACCAATCGAAACTGTAAGCACCATCGGAGCAGGCGATAACTTCAATGCCGGAATCATCTTCGGTATGCTAAAGTACGGAGTACGCTACCGTGACCTGAGTAACATTGACGAAGAGACATGGGATAAGGTGATTCAGTGCGGAAAAGATTTCTCTGCCGAAGTTTGTTGCAGCCTGAACAATTCAATTTCTAAAGAGTTTGCCGCAAAATACCGTAACGGCTAAAGCAAACCCTCTTAAAGCAAAGTTCTTTCTTTTCATCGTTGAGCCTATCAATTTAGTCTCAACCTCTTTTACATCAACCAAGAGCAACGGCAAAGCCAAGCTAGGTCCATGTATAAAGGCTATTTTTTGTTAAAAACATTCACCCTTTATCTAAATATCGCTAAGTTATTATACCAAGTCAACAGAATCTATATCTTTGCATACAAACAATTCAAAATAGATAAGTAAAACGATTATGTACAAAAACTTGTTGGGTTGGCTAAGCATGATTCTACTTCTTCCCTCTTGTTCGGACAATTCTCCAAACATATCGGTAGTATGCGAAGAAAACAATGTAGGTAATTGCGTCATCAAATGGGAAACAGCTCCCCTGATAAAGGGGCAGGTCAAAGTATATGCTTCAACAGATCCTGAAGTGATCACAGAGGATATCCCCGTGGCAATGGCCGACATCTCCAATCAGCAACTCACCATTGTCACCAATAACCCTGAGAAAAGGTATTACTACTTGATGGTATTCAACAACCAATATCGGGTAAAAGTAGCCACGCGAAACATAAACATACCAGGTGTTCAAAACTTCCGGGATTTGGGTGGTTACAAAGCCGCGGAGGGCAAAAACATTCGTTGGGGCATGCTATACCGATCGGGAGAAATAAACCATCTGCAAGAATGCTCCTTCAAGAAGCTGAAACGGATCGGGATAAAAACAATTATCGACCTGCGCTCCAACGAAGAATTGGCAGATGTAACCCCTTTACAGAAAGGCTTTCATGTCATTCATATCCCCATTGCCACAGGCAGCATGGACGGCATACTAAAAGATCTCCAACAAGATAAAATAAAAGGAGATACAATCTCACGCATCATCAAGAGTACCTATCGAGATTTGACAATCCGCTATCAATCGGAATACAAAAAAATCATAGAAGCCCTATTGGATAAGCAAAATTATCCGATTGTTTTTCATTGTTCCGAAGGCAAAGGACGCACAGATGTAGTGGCAGCACTTATTCTAACCGCTTTAGGAGTCAATGCAGACATCATCATGGAAGATTACCATCTGAGCAACAACTACTTCAGCATACCCCAAGCTGTATCAAAATATGCTTATAAGCAACCAGTCAAGTCACAGGAAGCGATCACTACCTTATTTTCAACGCAAGACGATTTTTTGAATGCCGCCAAAGAGGAGATTGAGAAAAATTACGGAGATGTGGACACTTATCTCAAAAAACGTCTCGGGCTAAATAAAGAAAAGAGAGCACGACTAAGAGATATTCTGCTGGAATAACGACATTGTTCGGTGAACGTAAGTCGCTTTGTATCAATATTTAAGCCTTTCTGGTCTTTATTTTATTCAATAAGCGTAAAAACCAAAAATTATCCGTAACTTTGCGCCCGAAATATAAAGATATACAGAAAATTAATGAAGAATTTTGAAGAGTTAGGCGTTTCTCCGGAAATACTTAAAGCAATTAAAGAAATGGGATATGAGAATCCCATGCCGGTACAAGAAGAAGTAATACCCTATTTACTGGGAGAGGGTAATGATGTAGTTGCTCTTGCACAAACCGGAACAGGAAAGACTGCTGCCTTCGGTCTACCAATCATACAGAAAATAAACGTAAAGAAACGTATTCCACAATCACTCGTTCTGTGCCCCACCCGTGAGCTCTGCTTACAGATAGCCGGCGATTTGAACGACTATTCCAAATACATTGACGGACTAAAAGTGCTTCCCGTATATGGAGGATCCTCTATCGAAAGCCAGATTCGCAGTCTGAAAAACGGTGTGCACATCATCGTTGCCACTCCGGGACGTTTACTCGACCTGATGCAACGTAAAACGGTGTCATTATCGACCATCACTAACGTTATTATGGACGAGGCCGACGAGATGCTCAACATGGGCTTCACCGAAAGCATCAACGCCATCTTAGCCGACGTACCCGAAGATCGCAACACTCTGTTGTTTTCGGCTACCATGTCACCCGAAATAGCCCGCATATCAAAGAACTACCTTCGTAATGCCAAAGAAATCACCATCGGCCGCAAAAACGAAAGTACCAACAACGTGAAACATGTGGCTTACATGGTGCAGGCAAGAGACAAATTCGCCGCACTGAAACGAATTGCCGACTTTTACCCACAAATATATGGTATCATTTTCTGCCGTACCCGTAAGGAAACGCAAGAGATCGCAGACAAATTGATGCAAGAAGGCTACAGCGCAGACTCGCTACATGGCGAACTGTCACAAGCTCAACGCGATGCCGTAATGCAAAAGTTCCGCATACGCAACATACAAATACTTGTAGCTACCGACGTAGCCGCACGCGGACTCGACGTGGACGATTTGACTCACGTCATCAACTACGGATTACCTGATGATACGGAGAGCTATACTCACCGTAGCGGACGTACAGGACGTGCCGGAAAAACAGGAACTTCCATCGCCATCGTTAACATGCGCGAAAAAGGAAAATTGCGTGAGATAGAACGCATCATCGGTAAGAAGTTTATCATAGGAACAATGCCTACAGGCAAAGAAATCTGTGAAAAGCAACTGATCAAGGTGATCGACGATATCGAAAAGGTAAAGGTAAACGAAGAAGAAATAGAAGACTTCATGCCTTCCATCTATCGCAAACTGGAATGGCTTAGCAAGGAAGACGTGATTAAGCGTATGGTATCTATGGAGTTCAACCGCTTCCTGGAATACTACCGTGATCGCCAGGAAATAGAAGCACCAAGTGCTGACGGACGTGGCGAAAGAGGTGAAAGAGAAAGACGCGATCGCAGTGATGATGGTGGAAGAGGACGTAAGGCCGAAGCAGGATATACCCGTCTTTTCATCAACATGGGCAAAATGGATAACTTCTTTGCTACCCAACTAATAGAGCTTATAAACAAAAACGTAAGCAAACGCGTACAGATAGGACGTATCGACCTGATGAAGAATTTTTCATTCTTCGAAGTTGAAAACGAACAAACGCAAACTGTTATTGAATCTCTGAACAAGTCATCAGTAGGCGGCCGCAAGGTTTCCGTAGAGGTGGCCGGTGAAGAAAGTGGCAGCGCTCCGAGAGGAGAAGGCAGAGGAGAAAGAAAATATGGTGCACCTAGAAGAAGCGAAGGAGCAAAACCTTTTAGAGCTTCTCGGCCCAAAAGCACTATAAGCCGTGAAGAACGCGGATACGAAACAGCCAGAGGAGGGCCTAAGAAGAAAGAAGATTGGCAAAATCTATTGAATGGCAAGGAACCGGACTTCAGCGAAGAAGGATGGGCAAGAAGAAAGCCAAAGAAATAAGCCTTTAAGCGAGCACGAAGGTGCCGTTTAGAATCCAAAGAACACTAAAATCATGCATACTTCTGTATTCGTCAATGAAACAGAGAAATGCATGATTTTATATTTACCCCCTACCCACAAACCAAAGACATGAATAAGATAAACGGTTTTTTGTACGGATTGCTTTCATCGGCCAGTTTCGGTCTTATTCCACTATTTGCCATCCCCATTATGCGTCAGGGCATGCAATTCGAATCCATCTTACTCTACCGTTTTCTCTTTGCCTGCCTGGCCTTAGCAACCATATTGTTGCTTACCAGACAATCATTCCGCATCCGCATAAAGGAGATACCCTCGCTCTTATTACTGGCTTTCCTCTACGATGCTTCGGCCATCTTTCTTTTTTGGGGATACAAGTTCATGCCCAGCGGCGTAGCTACTACCATACATTTCATGTATCCGGTACTCACAACGATCATTATGATGGTTTTCTTTCATGAAAAGAAGTCAACGTGGAGACTGATAGCCGTAGGCATTGCCGTTTTAGGAGTATTTTTCTTATCGTATGGCGACACATCAGGGTCCATCACCCC
>DBTL01000079.1 GCA_002307035.1 Bacteroides sp. UBA1317 | reverse complement strand
TCTCATTTGTTTCAAGCTTATTTTTTGTCCGAATTGCATCCCTTTCAAGAACACAATTCTTTCCCACAATCCAATTTTGTGATCCATCTCCAAAGCGGATATTACACATGATAGCCTTTTTCAACTGAAGATTATTTTTTTCCAGCAGTGTAAGAAAATTTTCATCTGGAGTAAATTCTTCGGATAGCATTATTACGCTATAATTTCCTTTATTGATTTCAACTTCAGAAGTCCAATTTTCGCCTTTCTTCAATTCATTCATTTTATCTTTATCTACTTTTATGTAATACATTCCTCGTCCAATGTTAGAATTGTAATCTATAGTATAGTTCACAGTCATGTAATTCTCAAGAATGGTTTTAACTTCTGGTTCGGTAGTTCCATTTTCAAATTGGATATACAAACCAGCTACTTTCGGTTCTTGAGCTTGCTTTATCATATCAATTGGACTTTTTATTAGTAGACCAATAGTACTACAAGAGTGAGAAAAACAACAAAAGTAGCAGTCATTCCATTAATTTTGCTCATATCAACACCACAAAAAGATAAGGAGTTTTAGCTCCTCACATATACGAAGAGCTTCGGTACATCAGATTTCTGTATTTAAGTGCCAGATAGGTAATAGATTATCATTCGTCAGCAGTCTGCCAACCAAGTCCTGTATTATTTTCTCCGAAGTTTCCATCCTCCATAAAGACAGGTCAAGCCGCCTAATAATCCAAAACCTGGAATATAGCTAACTGCACTCGATTTACCCTCGCCTGAACTACTACTTTTACCAGAATCACTATTGGTTGAATTATTGAGTTTTCCATTATTCTCTTCTTCAGGTGTTGACATAAAAATAACCGGAACGTCAAGTACATTTTGTTTTCTTGCTTCTTCGTCAATGATCTGGTAGACCTCTTTAACTATAGTATTCTCTTCTTCGGAAGACAAAGTTTCGTTAATTTCTATTTCTAGTCTTATCCTTGCCCCGTATGTTATTATCTGACCTCTTTCTATATATGGTGTGATTTTTTCCCGGATGTGAGCAGTAATCGCATACAGCTTTTCCTGCCATAAGTATATCTCATTCTGGTCTTTTAACAAAGGAATTTTTCCATAAGCTGCAATAGTTTTATGCAAGGGCATGGTCGGTTTGTGCTCCATAACTTCTTCAAGAGTATTAATATCTGATTCAGATAGATTCTCTGTACTTTCTCCAAACCAGTACCAGCGATTAATGCCTTCCAGGGAAATTTCCTCCCAATAAGTTCCGTAACCAAATTCTACCGGAATGTCCTGTATACCCATCTCTTTTGCAGAGTCATCTACTAGAGCGTATATCTCATTCATCAAAGGCTCATCAACATTGCCATACTTGAACAAAATTACAAAGTATCCCTTGGCATTAACTCCACATGTCATTACCTCTCCATGAGGATACATGTATTTGGAGGCAACCGTATCTTTTATTTCACTGCCAAGTTTTTCAAGAGCAGAATTCCAGTTTTCTTTTTGTTCTTCAGTTTCCAGTACAGGAAGTTTGCCATATCTGGTAATTACAGTGTTCCCGTATGAGTTCGTGCCAAAAAAGTAGTGATAGTAGCTGTGATACACATTGCTACTTTCAAAATTCGAGTAATTATCTAATATGATTGGGACACTGATACAAATTCCCTTATTAGCCGCTTCTTTTTCTATAGATTTAGCAAATTCATCACTTTTCTGCCATTCTCTTAAATTTTCATCTATTCCATTCTTCTTCAATTTCTGTTCATACATTGACCAAACGCCAAGTTCTGTTTCAGTTACGGGTCTGTCTGGGACTACATCAAGACTATATACGTCTACAAATATCCGATGTTCTTCCCCTGTATTGTCTTTTACTACGGTCATAGCTCCAATACAAGGATAGCTGTATTCGACCACCTTAGTTGATTTGATTTCCCCATCTGGATATTCTTTTTTGGCGATTTCAATTGATTTTTTTATGGCTTCAGTTGTACTATATGAGTTTGGAGTAGTTTCGATAACTTGGACTGATGGCCCTAGTGTTTTATTGGCACCAACATAAATTTTTCCTACTAACGTGTTATTTTTGTATGCAGAAAATTCATAAAATAATTTTTGACCATTTATATCATAAAGCTCCAGTGGTTTAGGGTCAATGGATGCCCCTGTCCAGTTCTCAAAGTCAGGAACTCCTGATGACATAAAGTCTATCACATGTGCGTTTGCGTGCTCAAAGGCCTTTTCCACAGGTACAGAATAATTCTCTTCTTCCTGTGAGTTAACAACTGGTACCAAAATGATACCAGTTAGCATTGCTAAAAAAAGTATTCTTATTCCAAGTTTCTTTACAAGCATTTGTCCTACTCCTGGTTATTCCCCAGGAGGTTGGATCAAGTAAGCTAATCTAAGCCTTAAATGTGATAGAGCCAACATGATCACACCTCTTGGGACGGAGTTTGGGTGGTACTGGAAATATTTTTAACTCCATAAATTCCTCTTGAGTAAATCTTTATAAGTTTTCTGTATAAAATCTCGAACAATTATTTTCCAGATTCTCTTCGAGTGGAAAATTACTCTCTGGTCTTTGATTGTTTGATGATTTGGCTAAAAAGAATATATATGAGCAGGTTGCGTTAACTCGTATTCAAAAATAGATAGAAAAAGATAGGCAAAATCATAATACCTTATAGGTTGATAATTCAGTTGATCCAGGCAAATTATGGAAATTATATGCTCCTCAATTGCAGTTACTTAGGTAGTAACTGCAGATATAATGGTATTTTTCAATGAGTTACAGGCCCAATGATGATAGATCAGACCATTCCTGCTCCAATCATAGCTTAGAGCAAAAAAGCAAAATAGCTTTGTGGGCCAAGAGTAAGGCTCAAGCCCCACAATATACCTGGAGTTAGTAGCAAGCCTGCCATTGAGAGATCGGGCCATAGTTAGACCTTAACTAGTGAGTTATATTTAATACGTCCCTTCTCCGGTAACAAGCTCACCATTTACTGTTGTCCATCCAGCATGAGGCCCAGATAACTTAATTTCCATGTCCTCCCAATAGCTGTTATACTGCCATCCTCCGATCCACCACTCATTACGTGCATTCAAGTAGATTGAAATACTAACGTTTGCATTCGAGGAGGTTTCATAATAGGCATACATCCGGCTTTCATAATCAAATTGCTCAGACGTTCGTGAATAAGCTCCACTGGCGTTGGAATTATGTGTGAGATTGTATTTAGGCATAAGAACCATTTCATTACCAATAGGGGTTATTGTGTTTATGGTTTGGTTAGATAATACCATTGTGCTAAGGTCTATACTTCTTGCCTTCTCATTTTTCATAGAAAGCATGAGTCCGTGTTCTGTGTCAACTAAAGCATATTCCCATGAAGGGTCATCGTTATTGAAATTATGCTCTACGATATCCATGCCTACAGATGACGTGTTGTTTATCACCGGGATTGGAAGGTAAAGAGTCACGTTGCTCAGGGTCGAATCTGTAGTTAATATTACATCGTAATCATAACTACTCCTAAGACTACTATTATACATTTTCTGCTTCTGGTCTTGCCACCAGAAAGACAGCAATCCGGCAGAGATGATTATTAATAGTACAAGCCCAACCCCTATTTTATAATGAGTCTTCATATTTCTCCACCTAATACACTCTTGAACAAGGATTAAATTATAATTACTGCTTCAAGAGTTCATCATAAAACTTTAAGTTATGATATTATTTTAATAATTAATAAAAAACTTTTTTTTATCTAATTCTCCTTTGTAGTGACTAATCTCAGCACTAACCAATAAAAAAAAGAGGTGTTTAGCACCTCTTTAAATCCCATTAAAATAAGCTCAACCTCACATTATGTAGTCATACAATCCATGGGCATACTTAGCACTCTCCTGGATACAGTAGCTAGTATAGAAAATCAACATTGTATCTGATTGCCAGTTTGGATTTGTCCTTATCTCGTTATCAATATAGTCATAATATTGGGCACTAATGTCAGCATTATCCTCAACTGCCTGCTCTGGATCAGTTACTGTAATACTCTGAGAATTTCCACTTACATGGCGCTTATAATTTTCCCCCGTCGCCCAATTATTAGATATATAACTTTCATAGGAGGTATGAACGATAGCACAGAACAGAGCATCGCTAAACGATCCTAGATAATCTAAAGCTCCTTTACTGTGAAATGGACAACCAACATCCACCAAATAGTGACTTGCGAATCCAAAACGCTGATGAGCAACAATTGGCACTCCACTATTTTTCGCAGAAATCGCACTATTAGAAAGTCCATCGCATCTATCTGGTGCGCCTCCGACACCCAAATAAGCGTCTTCATAATGATTGTAGTACCTATAAACGGATGGATCAAAGGTACTATTGTCTGGATCGTCAGCTGCATTTTTAGCATAATTTCTATAAGTAGAACCATCACAAGCATAATAAGCGAAATCTTGATGAGGAGTGCCTCCCCACTTAATTCCGACTTCGCTAAGATTAGCACTTGTAATTAAACGTTTATCCGTAATCTTAGCTACATCACGCAGCACAAGATTATCTGCAGCCACAAACTTATCTGGATATCTGTTCCAGATATCCTGCAGATCAGCTTTTAACTTTTCTTTATTCTCCTTTTTAAGATCAGATTCATCAATTGCAGTCAGATAAGCAACCTGACTCTCTTTATCAGTCGCGGCAAAAGCAATCCCACTATAAGGAGATACTTTCACTACATCCGGTAAAGAAGCCTCTAATTCCAGGTAATCTGCAACTTTCTTCATCCCTTCTTCACCCAGTTTAGCCTCCAAAGCCTCTATCTGTAACTGAGCATCATCTTTAGTTATGTTAGTTTGCTGTTCTTCGGTCGAAGCCACTGCTGACGGTACCAACGCCATACCGACTAGTAGCATTATCAAAATAAGTATGCCTGTTTCACTTTTATTAAAGATCATATTTTTATACTCCTTTTATCCCCAAGAGGCAGAATCAGGCAAGCTTAAAT
>DBTL01000041.1:1599-5400 GCA_002307035.1 Bacteroides sp. UBA1317 | reverse complement strand
ATTTCTTCGCCTACCGAGAATGGACAAGCACGCTACTTGCCGGAATGGGTTCGTTCCACGCTTACTGAAAATGAAAAAGAGAACGCCGTGGTGCTTTGCAACGAATCATTATTGCTGCCTGTGCTGCATTCCATCCCATCGGAAGTGAAGAATGTAAACATCACCATGGGATTTCCATTGGCACAAACACCTGTCTACAGTTTTATCACTGCGCTACTGGAACTACAAACATCCGGTTATCGGGCAGACACAGGCCGGTATGCTTACCAGTCGGTCCTGTCTGTACTAAAGCATCCTTACACCCGACAATTATCTAAGACAGCCGAACCATTGGAGAAGGAATTGACCAGTAAGAATCGCTTCTATCCCCTACCTTCCGAACTGAAGCAAGATGATTTTCTGGGACGTCTCTTCACTCCCTGTAACGGCCTGCTTAGCATCTGCCAATACCTCACAGATCTATTGAAAGAGGTTGCCACACTGTATGCAAAAGAAAAACAAGAAGACGACATCTTCAATCAACTCTATCACGAATCTCTCTTCAAAAGTTTCACCATGGTCAATCGCTTGCTCAACCTCATTGAAAGCGGAGATCTACAGATACAAACGGATACATTCAAAAGATTATTAGGTAAGTTGCTTTCTACCGCCAACATTCCCTTCCATGGCGAACCGGCCATCGGCATGCAGGTGATGGGAGTATTGGAAACTCGTAATCTTGATTTTAAGAACCTTATCTTAATGTCACTCAACGAAGGACAACTACCCAAAGCGGGAGGAGAATCATCCTTTGTTCCTTATAACTTGCGTAAAGCTTTCGGTATGACTACCATCGAGCATAAGAATGCGGTGTATGCTTACTATTTCTACCGACTTATCCAGCGAGCTGAGAACATCACTTTGATGTACAACACTTCATCGGATGGATTAAACCGCGGAGAGTGGTCGCGCTTCATGCTTCAGTTCCTCATTGAGTGGCCGCACGAAGTAACGAGGGAATTTCTCGAAGCCGGGCAATCGCCTCAAAGCGGAGTGGATATATGCATTGAGAAAACGTCCGACGTTATGCAAGTACTTTATCATAATTACAACATTCAGCACAATCCGAAAGCGTCCTTCTCTCCATCCGCACTCAACACCTATCTGGATTGTCGACTAAAATTCTACTACCGCTACGTGGCCGGTTTGAAAACGCCGGACGAGGTGAGTGCCGAAATTGATTCTGCTAAATTCGGAACCATCTTTCACCGTTCGGCAGAATTGGCATACATGGAACTAACTCAAGTTGGCCCACTCATTCGCAAAGAAGATTTGGAGAAAATACTACGCAACGAGGTAAAGTTGCAAAGCTTTGTAGACAGAGCTTTCAATGAAACGTTCTTCCATGTGTCTACTGATGAAAAGCCCGAATACAATGGAATCCAACTGATAAACTCCAAAGTAATCGTCTCCTACCTGCGTCAGTTACTGCGCAATGACTTGCAGTATGCTCCTTTCGAGATGATTGCTATGGAGAAGAAAGTAAATGAAAAGATAGAAATATGTACCTCCGAGGGCATCATTACCCTCAAGATAGGTGGTACAATAGACAGGATAGATAGCAAAGACGACACCCTCCGCATAGTAGATTACAAAACAGGTGGAAGCCCAAAAACTCCGGTGAACGTAGAGCAACTCTTCACTCCGGCAGACGGACGGCCCAACTATATCTTCCAGACTTTTCTATATGCCGCCATCATGTGTAAGCAGCAACCATTAAAGGTGGCCCCTGCCCTGCTCTATATCCATCGCGCTGCTGCGGAAACCTATTCTCCCGTTATCGAGATGGGCGAGCCACGCAAACCAAAGATTCCGGTGAACAACTTCACCTTCTTTGAAGATGATTTTCGTGAACGTCTGCAACATCTGCTTGAAGAGATATATAATCCTGCAGAAGCCTTTACGCAAACGGAGTTTACGAAAACGTGCGAGTATTGCGACTTTAAGGCTATGCCTCGCCGATGATCATTCCGAATTTTATTTTTTCAAAGGAACAGAGAAACTAAAAATAGATCCTTGCCCCTTAGCAGATACAAACCAAAGTTCCCCGCCATTTTTTTGTGCGAAGTCTTTGCAGAGAAGTAATCCAAGACCGGAACCTTCTTCATTATTCGTGCCGAAAGTACTAAAATGCGTATCAGTATGCAGTAGTTTCTTTTGGCTTTCTTCGTCAATGCCACAACCATGATCTTTCACACTAACCACTGCCATACCATCCTTCACTTCTACGGTTAGTAATATCTCTGATCCCTCATTACTGAATTTAATGGCATTGCTCAACAAATTCCTTATAACTGTTTTTACCATATCTGTATCTCCGTAGACAAATACCTTTTCAGGTATTTCCGCCCGAATTGTTATCTTTTTCACAGCAGCAACCATCGAAAAGATTTCCACAACTCCCTCAGCTAGTTGAGCCAGATCAATATCTTGATAAACCACCTTCATTCGGCCAATCTGACTCTTTGTCCACTTTAGCAGATTATCCAGTAATGAGAACACATCCTCAGTAGTCTGATTTGCTATGGTTAAAAGATCATGCATTTCAGTGCCTATTTTCTCAGCCGGCAAGTTCAGAATCAGCATATTTAGTACCATCTTAATAGAACCAACCGGAGAACGGAGATCATGTGCAATAACCGAATATAACTTGTCGCGCCCCATAATTGTCTTCTGAAGTTCTTCTGTCTGGGCCAGAATAATACGATTGGCTGCCACCAAAGAGATCTGATGAGTGATACGGATAATAAGTTCCTCCTTATTAAACGGTTTCGAAATAAAATCATTTCCTCCCACTTGAAATCCTTTTACTACATCGGGCGTAGTATTAAGTGCGGTCAAGAAGATAATAGGAATTTCAGCCGTTTCAGGATTCTTCTTCAAATGATGAGCTACCTCAAATCCGTTCATTTCAGGCATCATCACATCGAGTAATATCAAATCAGGATGTTCTTTATTCACCAAATCGATAGCTTGCAAGCCGCCACTAGCCGTTATTACATTGAACCTCTCGTTAGTAAGAAGCACTTTTAGCAGCAATACATTCGACGTCACGTCATCAACAATAAGAATCTTGTATTCTGAAGGAGTTATTTTCATGATTATTTTCAGATTTATTTTAAATGTACTCGGTACACTTTACAAATGTAGAAGATTCTGTTAAAACACCAAAGCACAACACGATTTTATTCGCTTCTTAGAAACAAATTTGTTGCTACGAGGCTTGACAAAAGCCTTTTAGTATTGTATATTTGCAGAATGAACGTGTGATAAAACAATAACAAATGATATATAAAGCATGTAATCAATGAATTATAAATACAATTATAATAACAAATCCTTGAAACAAAGAGAAGACAAATTTAAAAAATAATAAACATATACATGACTGAATAAAGAATAATTCAGCTAAAGTATAACAAAGGAAAGGTGGTGATTCATACAGAGAATTACCACCTTTTTTAGCATGCAAAATTTGACAACCACTCTTTAGTTCAATAATCTGCCTGATATAGACTTAATCCCTACCTGCATAAAATACAGAGATAAAAGAAGTAATTTATCATGTTGTATTTATTGCGAATCATCAAATATAATAAGAATAAAAAAATGACTCTTTAAAGTCTTGAGCATTGCTTCCTATATTATTAAAAAGTGCCTCAAAATTACAATAAAATTAGCTGAAAAGAGAAATAAAGAAGTCGTTAATACCTAAGCATTAACGACTTCTTTATTTCTTGGCGGTCCGGACGGGACTCGAAC
>DBTL01000041.1:0-1307 GCA_002307035.1 Bacteroides sp. UBA1317 | reverse complement strand
GTATTCTAACCAACTGAACTACCAAACCAAGATAGTGCCCATCATTTCTGATTGCGGGTGCAAAGGTAGATAATTCTCTCATATTTGCAATAGTTGAGCTAAAAAAAATCATCTTTATTAGAATTTAGGCTTCTACTGTGAGATTTTAAAGATTATAAAGTACATTTGTGGGTATAATATAGTGAGTAACATGTGACGATATGACAATGAAAAGCACCCCTATCAACCGAGAGATCATTGACGAAGCTATTCGGAAATTTGAAATAGCCGACTTCTCTAAAGCGACCATCCGCGAAGTTAAAGCCATAGCAGCTGAAGCAGAAGCAGCATCGGGTATAGAATTTATTAAAATGGAAATGGGAGTTCCGGGACTTCCGGCGTCTGCTATCGGCGTAAAAGCTGAGATAGAGGCTTTGCAGCGAGGAGTAGCCAGTATCTATCCGGATATCAACGGGTTGCCTGAATTAAAAGCTGAAGCTGCCCGATTTGTGAAAGCTTTTATTGATGTGGATATTCAACCGGAGGGTTGTGTGCCGGTAACAGGTTCCATGCAAGGTACTTTTGCGTCATTCCTTACTTGCAGCCAGTGCAACAAAGAAAAAGATACGATCTTATTCATTGATCCGGGCTTTCCGGTACAAAAGCAGCAATTGGTAGTAATGGGACAGAAATATGAAACATTTGACGTGTATGACTTTCGGGGCGATAAATTAAAAGAGAAACTTGACAGCTATCTACGCAAGGGAAACATATCGGCCATTGTTTATTCTAACCCGAATAACCCCAGTTGGATTTGTCTGAAAGAAAAAGAACTACGCATTATTGGCCAATTGGCTACGCACTATGATGTAATTGTACTCGAAGACCTTGCCTACTTTGCCATGGACTTCCGCCAAAATTTCGGTATTCCTTTCCAACCACCCTACCAACCGTCTGTGGCTAAGTACACAGATAATTATGTGTTACTTATTTCCGGTTCAAAGGCTTTCAGCTATGCCGGGCAACGCATCGGGGTGAGTTGCATTTCGAATAAACTGTATCACCGCATCTATCCGGGGTTGACAAAGCGCTACGGTGGTGGAACCTTTGGCACAGTCTTCATTCACCGGGTGCTCTATGCACTGTCATCTGGTACAAGCCACTCGGCTCAATTTGCCATGGCAGCCATGTTCAAAGCAGCCAATGATGGAGAATATCATTTTCTGGATGAAATAAAGGTATATGGCGAACGAGCAAGAAAATTAAAAGAAATTTTTCTGCATCAAGGCTTTCCATTAGTTTACGACACTGATTTATGATGTCAGGTA
>DBTL01000081.1:43492-43858 GCA_002307035.1 Bacteroides sp. UBA1317 | reverse complement strand
GCACCTCGTTCAACATCCCAAACCAAGCACTCTTTTTGCTCTTCAGTTAGAATCTTTCCGAAAATGACAGCGTCTAATTTTCCATTTCTTTTTATGTCGCTATTGTAGAAGTGTGCAGCAATGCGGAGTCCTACATCACTAACAGGCCACAAAGGAAGCGCTGTGTCATCAAAATAGAGTAAATCGGGCTTGTACTTATTGATCATATCAACAGTTCTGTCGTAAAAATTATCGCAATACTCCTTGCTTGGAATTGATGCGCCATTTCCCCATTCCCATTGCGAATGAATAGCACCGGTGTTTTGACTTTTACTGCTTAGTGGGTGGTTTTGTGCATATAGTTCTTGAGGATCTAAACCTTCCCAC
>DBTL01000081.1:0-43226 GCA_002307035.1 Bacteroides sp. UBA1317 | reverse complement strand
CCTTCCCACCATTTTCCTTTTCCATCTTCTTTTGTGAGTTTCCCATCATAGGGAATTCCTGCGTAAGGTCCTTGCTTGTCTACTCTTTGAGATGTTTCATACCATGTCCAGGCATGAGAGGCATGAATACTGATGCCGAATGGTAATTTGTTGTGTTTGGCTGCTTTGGCCCAGCCTTCGAGGATGTCTTTTTTAGGGCCTATTTTAGTTGAGTTCCATCTATGATATTTACTGTCCCATAGGTCAAAATTATCATGATGGTTGCCCATGGCAAAAAAATACTGTGCGCCTGCTCGTTTATAGAGTTTGACTAATTTTTCCGGATCCCATTTCTCGGCTTTCCAATCATTTATAATGTCTTTGAATCCAAACTTTGAGGGATGCCCATAGTTTTTAATGAACCAGTTGTAGTTGGAACTACCTTCTTCATACATCGAACGGGCAAACCAATCTCCCTGCTCGGGCTGGCATTGTGGTCCCCAATGAGCCCATATTCCAAATTTGGCGTTGCGGTACCATTCGGGTACTTGATATTGTGCTAAGGATTTCCATGTTGCTTCAAATTTGCCCGTTTGCATAGGTTCTGCGGCAGAGGTGGCTAACTGTTCTCCTTCTTGAGCAATGCTGATTTGCCCGAATGAGCTCATAAATAAGGCTACAAATACGAATTTTCTCATAAGTTATGTTTTTGGTGTTTTTCTTACTTTACAAAGTTAGCAGATATGTACTCATAACTATTACACTATCTCGATACATTATAGCACAATATCGTTATTCGTGATTTTATGGAATTTATCACTGATTGTTAACTCATTATTAATGAGTGTTGTATGGATCAAATGAACTTCTGTTATTTCGATAAAGAATGATGTTATTTCAATGTTTTCAGGGCGATTAGTGTAATTCTCAAAATTATTAGTTTATCTTCGCTTAACGTAGAAACGAAAAACACCAATGGTTAAAGAGAAAGAATATTTGAATTTCACTTTGCTAAATATAGGGCATGCTATTCATAATGCCGATTGGAACTGGAGTAAGGTGAGTAGTCCGTTTACAAGGCTTTATTGGGTGGAAGATGGTGCCGCTAAAATTGTACTGCCTAGCGGAATTTATGATCTAACGCCCAATCATTTATATCTGATTCCATCTTTTACTCTGCATAGCTACGTCTGTGATGGCTATTTTTCATTGTATTATATCCATATTTATGAAGAGCAAAGTGAAACTCTCAGCCTTATTGAACAACTTCACTTCCCCGTTGAGGTAGATGCTACTGATACAGATGTGTTGTTGGTTAAACGTTTATTAAAAATAAATCCAAATCGTGCACTAAAACTTTATGATCCTTCTTTCTATGATAATTCACAAACGTTATTGAGAAACATATCAGAGAATCAGCAATTACCGTACTACCTAATAATTGAAACGAAAGGCATTTTGCAGCAACTCTTCTCCAGATTCTTAAAGACGGCTGAGATGAGACTTGAAATCACGGATAATAGGCTCTTAAAAGTTTTACGTTATATTCGGAAGAATATAAATAAGACGATCACTATTGGTCAACTATCTGATCTTTGTTTTCTTACTGATGACCACTTTATAAAGCTTTTTAAAAAGGAAATGAAGTGTACTCCAATACAATATATAAATCAGAAAAAAATAGAAAGAGCTCAGGTGATGCTTATTATCGATGATTTGCCTATAAAAGAAATAGCTTACAACCTAGCTTTTAATAATATTTCTTATTTCAATAAGCTATTCAAAAGTGTAACGGGATTAACGCCAAGTGAATATAAAAAGCCTCCATACGTTTGATCTCTATGAAATGAAACGTTATCGTATGAAGTAAGCCGGCAGTATAGCTCTATTAAGGGCTTTTCATTCATACTCTAAGTGATCGTTGTTTATAGAATACTTGGTCACATAGCTGTGTGACCAATGTCCCTCATGCGCGTGACCATAGTCACGCAACCGTGTGATCATAGTACTTCAATTGCGTGATCAACTATTCTTTTCGTGTAAATCTCTTAGTGTATGTGATCTAATGCTTTAGGCTATGGGAGTTGTTGCCTTATTCAATGAATAAAGTAGCTGCTCTTATTTACCTCAATATTTTTTCTGTTATTGAAAAGAGGAAGATAATTTAGTTGCTTATCCGGCCCAGTTCTCCCTATCGAGGTTGCGATAGCCAATAGCTTCGGCAAGATGTGAAGGCAAAATCTTTTCGCTTCCTTCTAGATCGGCAATGGTACGGGATACTTTTAGAATTCTGTCGTATGCCCGGGCAGATAGATTTAGGCGATTCATGGCTTGCTTCAAGAGGTTAAGTCCTTTCTCATCTAGTTGGGCATACGTGGCTAAGAGCCGGCTTGTCATTTGTGCATTGCTGTGAACGCCCGGATAGGAAAGAAAACGTTTTTCTTGTATCTTTCTTGCTTTGATAACCCTTTCTCGTATGACGCTGCTAGCTTCTCCTTGGCGTGCGTCGGACATCTTATCGAAAGGTACTGGTACGATTTCTATCTGTATGTCAATGCGGTCGAGTAGCGGTCCGGAGATTTTATTGAGATATTTCTGAACCTGCCCCGGGTTACAAACACAAGCTTTTGTGGGATGGTTGTAGTATCCGCAAGGACACGGGTTCATAGAGGCTACGAGCATGAAGCTGGCGGGGTAATCAATGCTGCATCGGGACCGGGAAATGGTTATTTTTCTGTCCTCAAGTGGTTGACGGAGCACTTCGAGTACGCTTCGGTTGAATTCCGGTAATTCGTCTAAGAATAGTACGCCGTTGTGAGCCAGACTAATTTCTCCAGGCTGTGGGAAGCTGCCTCCGCCCACCATGGCTACTTGAGAGATGGTGTGATGTGGATCGCGAAAAGGACGTTTGGAGATAAGTGAGGAGTTGCGGCTAAGTTTACCGGCCACGGAATGGATTTTGGTGGTTTCCAGACTTTCGTTAAGTGAAAGAGGTGGCAGAATGGATGGTAATCGCTTACTCATCATTGACTTGCCACTTCCGGGAGCTCCTATCATAATAATGTTGTGTCCTCCTGCGGCGGCTACTTCGAGCGCTCGTTTCACATTTTCCTGTCCTTTTACTTCGCAGAAGTCAGAGTCAAAGATGGTTTGTTGTGCATAAAACTCTTCTCGCGTGTCGACGGTTATTGGTTCTAAGTTCTGTTCGCCATTAAAGAATTCAATGACTTCTTTGATATTACTGACACCAAACACCTTCAGATTATTTACCACTGCTGCCTCGCGAGCATTTTGGAGAGGAACGATGATGCCTTCCAGTTTTTCTTCTCTTGCTTTTATGGCAATGGGTAGAGCCCCTTTGATGGGTTGAATGCTCCCGTCAAGGCTAAGCTCACCCATTATTACGTACTGAGAAAGTTTATCGCAGGCAATGGTTTCGCTTGCGGCAAGCATGCCGATGGCCAGAGGTAAATCGTAGGCGGAACCTTCTTTGCGGATATCGGCCGGGGCCATGTTGATCACAATATTGCTCGTGGGCATTTTGTATCCGGTTACCTGTAGGGCGGAGATGATGCGTTGATGGCTCTCTTTAACTGCTGAGTCGGGTAGGCCGACAAGATAGAACATGCAACCTCGTGAACAGTTGACTTCGATAGTGATGACGGTGGCTTCTATGCCTTGAACGGCTGCACCGAATAATTTGACAAGCATTAGCTAGTAGTTTTGTTGGACTTTTATGTGTAACAAAGGGAACGTGTTATTTGACGATCTCTTGTATCTTTCTTTTTAGTGCTTCACAATTTTGTTCCCTTGCTACAATCTTGCCATCAGGGGCAATAAGATAATAGCTTGGTAAGCTTTGTATGGAGTATTGTTTGATTGCGGATGATCCCCATCCGGAGAAGTCGCAAAGTTGTTGCCAGTTAAGCGTGTCATTTTTCACGGTTTGTTTCCAGCTTTGCTTATCAATATCCAGTGAAATGCCGAGCATGGTGAAGTTGGCTTTCTTACCATAAATTTGATGAATCTTTCGTAGTTCTCGGTTTTCCTTCTTGCATGAGTCGCTCCATGATGCCCAGAAGTTTAGCAGTATGTATTTACCTTTAATGTCAGAAAGAGAAATTCTTTTGCCGCTTACACTATTGATACTAAAGAATGGAGCAGGCTTGCCGATGCCTACATTTTCATATTGTTCTATAAATTTGCTGAGTTGATCGATGTAAGGGTCATCTTGTAATTGTCCATTCATTAAGGCGATGAGTTGTTTTATCTTGCTAAAGTCAGGAGTTGCTTTCTGAACAAAATATTTTTTGAGTAAATAGATGCTAACTATAGAGGTATGGTGCTGACGAATAAATTCTTCTGCTTTATTCTCTAGCATTTTTTCAGACAATCTTCCCTTACTGTTTATCGACTGCTGAAAGTTGGTGATTTCTTCATTGAAGCGATTTCCTGTGACTTCAAGAAGGTTTAGATGCTTTCTATCTCCTTTTATTTCAATTTTGTCTCCTTTTGCTAAGAAGAGAGGGCATTCGGTTTGGGAGTTGAGAAATAGCATGGCAGAGGTGAGGGTATCTATGGAGAGAGTGTGGGAAAACTTATCTTCTTTTACATAGATCGTATCCATTAGGTCGGATAATTCGTTTGTGCCATAAAGATAGATGGTTTCGTTTCCCAGTCCTTTAATTTCACCGCTTATATTAACTTTACCTGAATGTGAATTACATCCGAATAAGCAAAGAGATGCAATAAATAAAAGACAAATCTTATTCATTCTTTTTTTTGCGAATGTAATGCTTTTGTGGATAATAAAAAAGAGTTGCCTGCCATTTATGTGGCAAGCAACTCTTTTTTATTGATTTTTTGTAGTTAACTTCTTATTTGATAACGCTCAAAAAAGTAGCGTCATTGAAGTACTTAGCAAACTCAAGGTCAGTTGAAGCTTTCTTAGCTAATGAAGCATCTTTCTTGATTGCGCTCTTAAGACTGCTTGTTAGCATAGATGCATTGTTTGTTCTTGCACCTAGGATAGCCATTAAGTAATCTGTGTAAGCATCAGGATTTTCAACACCGGCAAGAGTGTTTTTAGCTTTATTATAATCTTTAGCTAAGATCTGAGCCAAAGCAGCACTGTTTGTTTTTGCACCACCAAAAGAGTTTACTGCTCTTTCGTATTGGCCTTGCGCAACGTACAAGTTACCCATTGATTCGCTTAATTCCTTAGCTCCGGCAGCTTTGCCGAAGTAAGACTCAGCAGCGGTTTTGTCGCCTTTAGCCAAAGCAACAAGACCAAGATTCATATTTACTTCAGGAGTAGCTTTTATGCTGGCAGCTTTTTTAAAGAATGATTCAGCTTTTGCAAGGTCACCAGCTTGATAAGCGATGTTACCAAGATTGTTGTATGCACGATAGTCGTTAGGGAATTGTTTCGTTGCTTTAGTGAAGATTTCCTCTTTCTTAGCGTTGTCTTTTGTTAGAGTTGAAGCATAAAGAAGTTCTTCAACGTTCAATTGGCTAGCATCAGTATCAGCTAATTTAGCAATTTCTTCGTCAGACTTACCAATGATTTCGTAGTTTAAAGTCAAACGTGAACGTCTCAATTGAGGAAGAATGTCGTCAGCCAGGTTCTTGTAAACAGAAGAGATGTTTTTGATTTCTCTTTCTCTTTGTTCAGGATCTTGATACATTGAAAGAACACGAAGAATCAATTCTTTATCTTGGATGTTTGATTTAGACACTAATTCCTGGAATCCGTCCCAATCTTCAGCAGTATATTTAGAGTCAACGGTAGCGTTTACTTTTCCTTTTTTAAGTTCTTTATTCAAGTATTTAGCGGTGTTAGCTTCACGCTTTTCTGCCAAACCAGTGTTTAGGTCCATTCCACCATCTGGAGATGCATAAGCTGAAATTTCGATGTTGCTGATTTTTTTGTTTTCAGCGGCATTTACGTCTGCAACTTGTTTATTGAAATCTTTAATACCTAAAGATTTTAATTCACTGGCACGTAAGTTAGCTTGTTGGATAAGGAACATTATGTTCGCTTGGTGAGCATCTTTTATGATACGTTGGAAGGCATCGTCACCATTAGCAAGATTGGCGCTACTTAAAGTGTTACCAAGAAGTTCTGAAGTTGAGATCACACCATCAGCCACTTTAACAGGAGGAATAGCAATTGTTTTCTTGCCAATCTTTACATTAAACTCAAGGTATAATTCAGATTTAGCCATTTCAGGAACGTAATCAAACGATGTCTTCATCGTGTAGCTACCGCCTGCTTTATAAGAAATAGTTTGGTCGTTTCCTTCCACTTTTTCTCCTTGGAATACTGCAGGCTGTCCTTTTACCTGACCTCCTTCCCATTTCAAAACGGGAGTTACTTCTACTACAGCTTTCTTGTTAAAGTACTTTTCAGGAAATTTTCCGTTAATAGTTACGGGAACTTTACCAGCTACTGCTTCCAGAACCTGGGGGGTCGTAGTGAAATAATCAGATGACAATTCACCCATCTTTTTGCTACACGATGAGAGTGCAACAATCATAGCCATAAGTAACGGCAAATACAACTTCTTAATCATTCTAGATATAAATTAAATGTTTCTAATTGAAATTTTGTCTATTCATCGGCTTTCACGGCACATGCTAGAAAGATACGCAAAGATATTAAATCTTACGTGTTTCGGCAATCATAGCATTATTTTTATTATAATTTAATATAATCAATGTAGAAAAAGCACTCATTTTGATCTTTATTATTTATGAACAAAGAATGGTCTCCTATAGTTTAGATTGTTACTGCTTTTCTTTTCTATACTTGATATTGCGCGGATGGTGCTCTATTATTTCGCTTCTTAGCATGTCCCGGTCAATATGAGTATATATTTCTGTTGTTGCGATTGATTCGTGCCCCAACATGCTTTGTATGGCCCTTAAATTGGCACCTCCTTCGAGAAGATGGGTAGCAAATGAATGCCTGAAAGTATGTGGGCTGACTATCTTCGTTATACCTGCTATTTGAACAAGTTCTTTTATGATGTGAAAAATCATAATTCTGGATAGTCCGCTTCCTCTTTTGCTCAAGAAGACAAAATCTTCATATCCTTTTTTTATATTCTGTTTATTTCTGTCAATGAAATAGAGCTTTATCTCTTTAATGGCTTTTTGAGAGATAGGTACAAGGCGTTGTTTACTGCCCTTTCCTTCTACTTTGATGAACTCCTCTTCTAAATAAAGGTTGGATATTTTTAACGACGTTAACTCGGATACCCGCAATCCGCAACTGTAAAGGGTTTCCAAGATTGCTCGGTTTCGTTGTCCTTCGTTCTTGCTCAGATCGATAGAGGAGATTATGGCATCGATTTCTTCTATGGTTAATACCTCAGGTAGCTTGAAGCCAACTTGTGGCCCTTCAATTAATTCGGAAGGATCTACTTTGATGTAGTCTTCTAATATTAAAAAACGAAAGAAAGATTTAATACCCGAAATGATTCGGGCTTGTGAGCGGGCGTGGATGCCAATGTCATGCAAGCTGGCGATGAATTGCTCGAGGTCGTTGATGGTGGTTTGTAGGATGCTAATGTTCTCCGATGATAAGAACCCCATGAGCTTTTCCAAGTCAGTATTGTATGCTTCTAGTGTGTTTGGTGACAAGGACTTCTCTAATTTCAGATATTGCTGATATTTTTTGATTATTGCTTTCTCGTTCTTGTGCTTTTCTTCATCTAATATCATTTCTTTTTTCTACCTTTGCATTTTGAAATATTGTTCTTGGCAACAAAGGTATTAAAAAACATTAAGATTGTGTTATGAGGATACAGATTATTAACGGCCCCAATATCAATCTATTAGGCAAACGTGAACCTTCTATTTATGGAAGTGTTACTTTTGAAGACTATTTGGTTGAGCTTCGGGCAAAGTATGGCCATGTGGAAATATCCTATTATCAGTCTAACGTAGAGGGGGAACTGATAAACAAGATACAAGAGGTCGGATTCGATGTGGATGGAATCATATTGAATGCCGGGGCATATACACATACATCCATAGCCTTACAAGATGCTATCCGCTCTGTAACAGCACCGGTCGTTGAGGTACATATTTCGAACGTGCATGCAAGAGAGGCTTTTCGTCATGTTTCGATGATAGCTTGTGCATGCAAAGGTGTTATTTGCGGTTTTGGACTGAACTCTTATCGATTAGCCCTTGAGACTTTAACAGAAAAATAAATTTAAGTATTACATTTTTGAAAGAAATTTATGAAAAAGCATACTAAAATAGTTGCATCTATTTCAGATCGTCGTTGTGATGTTGATTTTCTTGCGCAATTGTATGAAGCGGGCATGAATGTTGTTCGCCTGAATACTGCTCATGCTGATAAAGCAGGTATTGAGAGCGTTATAAATAATGTGAGAGTGGTATCGAATAAGATTGCCATCTTAATGGATACTAAGGGGCCGGAAGTAAGAACTACTGCTTGTGCTGAGCCGATAGCTTATAGTATAGGAGAGAAAGTGAAGATTGTAGGTGATCCGTTTCGTGAGACTACTCGAGAATGTATTGCTGTTTCTTATCCTGGCTTTATAAAAGATGTTTGTGTGGGAGGAGATGTGCTGATTGATGATGGAGACTTGGCACTTCGTATCTTGGAACAAACCGATGAATGCTTGTTTTGCGAAGTTCAGAATGATGCAACCTTGGGAAGCCGCAAGAGTGTGAATGTACCCGGAGTACGCATTAATCTGCCTTCTCTGACTGAGAAAGACAGAAATAATATTCTTTTTGCCATAGAGAAAGATATCGATTTCATCGCTCATTCTTTTGTTCGTAACAAACAAGATGTGCTTGATATTCAACAGATTCTTGATGAGCATCATAGTGAAATTAAAATTATTGCTAAAATAGAAAATCAAGAAGGCGTTGATAATATCGATGAAATTTTGGAAGTAGCTTATGGCGTTATGGTGGCTCGTGGGGATTTAGGAATAGAAGTTCCGCAGGAAAAAATACCGGGTATTCAACGCACCTTAATACGTAAATGTGTTTTAGCCAAGAAGCCTGTGATTGTGGCCACTCAGATGCTACATACGATGATAAACAATCCTCGTCCGACACGCGCTGAGGTAACTGATATTGCTAACGCTATTTATTACCGTACGGATGCTTTGATGTTGAGTGGAGAGACTGCCTACGGAAAATATCCGGTGGAGGCTGTGAAGACAATGGCTAAGATAGCAGAACAAGCTGAAAAGGATAAAATGGAAGAAAATGACATTCGTATTCCATTGATTTCTGATAATATTGATGTGACGTCTTTTTTGGCTAAACAGGCTGTTAAAGCAACTTCAAAAATGAATATTCGTGCTATTATTACGGATAGTTACACGGGACGTACAGCTCTTAATCTGGCTGCTTTTCGTGGTAAATATCCTGTTTTGGCTATGTGTTATAAAGAAAAGACAATGCGTTTACTAGCCTTGTCGTACGGCGTTTTACCTATCTACTTGGAAGAAAAAGTGAATGCACAAGCTTATTTCTTTTCGGCTCTTGAGTTGTTGTTGAAAGAAGGACGTCTTGCCGAAAGTGACATGGTGGCTTATCTTAGTGGCAGCTTTGGTGAAGGTGGTGGCACTTCTTTCTTGGAAATCAATAAAGTAAAGACAGTCTTGTCAAAGGCTAAAGATTATTTGATTCCTTCATTTGTTGAAAGATAATGCTAAACTCGGACGCATCGTTAGAAGCGTATATATTGCAACATATAGATCAGGAAAGTGACTATTTAAAGGCACTCTATCGTGATACGCATGTTAAACTATTGCGTCCCCGTATGGCTTCCGGACATTTGCAAGGACGCATGTTGAAAATGTTTGTTGAAATGATCCGTCCTCGTCAAATTCTTGAGATAGGTACTTATAGCGGTTATTCGGGACTTTGTCTGGCTGAGGGGCTGGGCGAAGGGGGGCTTTTACATACGTTTGAGATTAATGATGAACAGGAAGACTTTACCCGCCCATGGCTTGAAAATTCTGCTTATGCGGATAAGATAAAGTTTTATATAGGAGATGCTCTTGAACTTGTACCTAAATTGGGAATAACTTTCGATCTGGCCTTTTTAGATGGGGATAAACGAAAGTATATAGAGTATTACGAGATGGCTTTATCTTATTTATTATCTGGTGGATACATTATTGCTGATAATACTTTGTGGGATGGGCATGTGCTGGAAGAGCCTAATTCAAATGATTACCAGACTATAGGTATCAAAGCTTTTAATGAATATGTAGGAAAAGATATGCGAGTGGAGAAAGTGATCCTTCCTTTACGTGACGGCCTGACAATCATACGAAAGAAGGCTTAAGGGCCAAAAATGAACGATTAATAAATAAATGATAAGATGGAAACAACCAGACAAAATAAAATATCCCGTCTTTTACAAAAAGAGTTGAGTGAGATATTCTTGCTACAAACAAAAGCAATGCCCGGTATTTTAGTGTCGGTAAGTATCGTACGTATTAGTCCGGATATGAGCATTGCCCGTGTCTATCTTAGTGTTTTTCCTTCTGAGAAAAGTGATGAATTGGTGAAGAATGTGAATGAAAACATGAAGTCTATTCGTTATGAACTTGGTACGCGTGTACGTCATCAACTGCGTATCATTCCTGAATTAAAATTCTTTGTTGACGACTCACTTGATTATATAGAGAAAATAGATTCATTATTAAAGTGAACTTTCCTTTTTACATAGCCAAACGTTACCTTTTCTCGAAGAAGAAGCATAACGCCATTAATATTATCTCCGGCATCTCTGTTTGTGGAGTAGCGCTTGCTACTTTGGCTTTAGTATGTACTCTTTCGGTGTTTAACGGTTTTCAGGATATGGTGGCCAGTTTCTTTACGGCTTTTGATCCTGAACTGAAAATAACAATTAGCGAAGGAAAGGTGTTTGATTCTCAAGATAAACGTATTCAGCAACTTCGAGCAATGCCTGAGGTTGCTGTTTTTACCGAGACGCTTGAAGAAAATGCCATGGTGCAGTATAAGGATCGTCAGGTGATGGCTGTTATTAAAGGAGTACAAGATAATTTTGAAGAGCTAACTACAATAGATAGCATTCTATATGGCACCGGTGATTTTATTTTGCACGATTCTATTGTAGAATATGGCGTTATGGGTATTGAACTCGTTTCTTCTTTAGGCACGGGGATACAATTTGTTGATCCGTTGCAGGTGTATTCTCCCAAGCGAAACATGAAGATTAATATGGCTAATCCGGCATCCTCTTTCAATATGGAGTATCTCTATTCTCCGGGAGTTGTCTTTGTAGTGAACCAGCAAAAATACGATAGCCGATATATTTTAACTTCTCTTGCATTTGCCCGCCGGTTGTTTGATTATGATTCTGAAGTTTCTGCCATTGAGCTGAAATTGAAGTCGGGATATGATGTTTCATCTGTTAAACAAAAGATCGAAAGGACCCTTGGGAAAACGTTTGTTGTGCAAGATCGCTATCAACAGCAGGCTGATGTTTTTCGTATTATGGAGATAGAAAAACTTATCTCTTATCTTTTTCTTACTTTTATTTTGATGATAGCATGTTTCAATGTTATTGGCTCTTTGTCTATGCTTATTCTTGATAAGAAAGAGGATGTTCTTACACTGCGCTATCTTGGTGCAGATGATCGTCTTATTTCCCGGATCTTTCTTTTTGAAGGACGACTGATTTCTGTTTTTGGTGCTTTTATGGGAATTGTATTGGGACTTGTTCTTTGTATTGTGCAACAGCGTTTTGGTATTATTTCTCTTGGTGGGGCAAATGGAAGCTTTGTGGTTGATGCTTATCCCGTTAGTGTACATTTTAGCGACGTCGTTCTTATTTTCATCACTGTGATTGCTGTGGGCTTTCTTTCTGTGTGGTATCCGGTTCGTTATCTGAGCAAGCGGTTACTGAAGAAATCGAATATTTATAGACAAAAATAACTTCTTCCACTTTCTTTTTGTTACAAATATAGGTTTTGAGGATATTTATAGATGAAAGCTACTTCTCTGTCGATTCTGCTTTTTTATCTTTCTTGTTGCGTTTATCTTTGAGATATATTAATTATAAGCGTTATGAATAAATTATTTAAAACAGGATTAGTAGCCTTATTTTCTTGTCTAGTTTGGACAGGGATGGCTCAGCAACAAGTGGACACAAAACTACCTCGTGAGGTGCCTTCACCAGCAAAAATTGCTAAGAAGATGACTGACGAGATGAGTAAAGAACTGCAATTGAATGAAAAGCAGTATGCCAAGATTTATAAATTAAACCTGAAGGAGCAGAAAGACCGATTTAAGGCGCAACAATCATCATCCGCTTCGAGCAATGAGCGCCCTCCAATGGGAGATAGACCTTCTTTTGATGGATCAGATGACGAACGTCCTCCGATGCCTAGTGGAGAACGTCCTGAAATGGGGATGAGGCAAGGAGGCGGTTCTGAAATGACTGAGGATGCTGCGGAGACTTTACATAAAGCCGAACTGAAGAAAGAGAAAAAGATCAAAAAGATCTTAACTAGTGAGCAATATGTGAAGTGGGGTGAGATGCAAAAGAAAATGAAAAAGGAGATGAAGTTTGATATGCCTAAAGAGCATAAGGATAAAGCTTCTGATAAGGAATCATAAAAGGTTGAAAAACTAATCGTCTATTTAATGATGGTTTTTTATCATTGCTTCACACTCAATTAAAATTACCACGTCTTTTTTGTCTCTAAATAGTTTGCTGGTATCCATTTCAAGATGCTGTTTATTAGTTTGGGTAACTAATCGGAGCATTTAAAAAATGAAATGGAACATGGTTAGTGAACGCTACAATTTTTTAATTCTGATTTAATAAATGTAGTTAAAAGAAAAGTCTTCCTTGATAATTCCAAGGAAGACTTTTTAATGGTCAAATCCTTGCTTACGAAGAACCCTTAACGGCTACTTCTTCCCTCGATTAAGGTTCTTTCTGTATTGCAAGAGCAATAATATGATTCCAATAAGTAGCAACACCAATCCGCCATAAGCAATAGATTCTGTTACATGAATACTTTTGGGGTCGAAACTCATCTCTATCGTATGTTTTCCGGCCGGAACGTTCATTGCTCTGAGGATGTAGTTCGTGCGCGCTATTTCTGCCGGTTTACCATCAATGGTTGCTAGCCATCCCGGATAATAAATCTCGGAGAAAACGACGATGCCGTCTTTGGAAGAAGACGTTTCGTAAACCAAATGGTTCGGTTTGTAGCTAGTGAGGCGTACAGCAGAAAGAGAATCTTTATAGCTATTGGTTATTCCTTTCAGCTTATCTTTAAAACTTGCATCCACTATAGCTGTTTCTTTTGGAAGAAGAGAATCAATCGCATCGATTTCTTCGTTGGCATTATTAACATAACGGACATTATTAACAAACCAAGCATTCCCATAGGCGTATGGGTTTTCAATAGGAGCTACTTTGCCTTGTGATGAGGGGAAGATGAAGTATTTCGTGTTTAGCATATTCAGCACCTTGAAAGAATCTCCATTTACACTATCCATCTTTCCTTGTGCCGTTGCTATCTCGTTGTAGGCAGCCTGCATCTCTTTCGTGATGTGATGATCGATCATCTCTTGGTAGCGACGAAGTTTAGCCGCATGATATCCTCCTACACTTTTGTGCCAGTAAGCAGTGTTGTTTTCGTTGAAAGTATTGGTCGCAAAGTTTAAGACCCGATAATCGAGTGTGCTATCTTGTAGAATCAATTGGTCGGCTTGTGTTTTGCTGAAAGCTTCCGTTTCTTGATTGGCCGAAACAAATTGTCCATCGTTCAAGTATCGTTTGTTGACCATCCACATATCTCCCAGGCAGAGTACTGTTATGGCGGCAACAACCCATGTTGCTTTAAGTTTGCGAGCATTGTAAGCCAAAAGCAAGGCAGTACCAATAGCAATAATAAAGAAGCTGCGCCATGCGTCGGAAGTGATTAGGTAAACGCGCATCTCTTCAAGATTGCTAAGCAGGGGAGATAATTGATCTCCGGGAATAGCTTGTTGCAAAGCTTTTAATTCTTGTGAAGGAATAAATGTGGAGAAGAATAAGCGAGGTGCAAGGGCAAACAACAGAGCAAATCCACCTGTCAGGCCAAAGCTTATGTATAAGTACTTCAGTTTTTCCTTCAATATCTGCGGCTTGTCGAAAATCTCTTTCAGGGTCAGTATTGCCAATAAAGGAATGGTAAATTCGGCAATGACAAGAGCGGAGGAGACAGCACGAAACTTATTGTACATCGGTATGTAGTCGATGAAGAAATCCGTAAATCCCATAAAGTTTCTTCCCCATGCAAGCAAAATAGATAGGAGGGTTGCTCCCGCAAGTGCCCATTTCATAGGGCCTTCGACTATAAATAGACCGAGGATAAAAAGCATGAGTACAAAAGCCCCCACATAAACGGGACCGGATGTTCCGGGTTGATCGCCGAAATATTGTGTGAGTTGTGAATAAACGCCACTATACATCGGATTGGCTTTCTCCATTACCTTTTCATTCTGCGACAAAGGCACGGATGCGCCTCCTTTGATGTTTGGAACCAACAGAGAGAACGTTTCGCCTATACCGTAGCTCCACTGAGTGATGTAGTCACGATCAAGCCCGCTACTTGTCTGTTTTGCAGCATCGCCTTCTGCTTTCAGTTCACTTTTGCCACGCATGGTTTCTTTGCTATACTCATACGTATGATACAGATTGGATAAGTTGGCCGATACACCAATAAGTGCGGCAATAACCAATACACCACTAGCTTTGAAGAAGTGCGGTAGTTCCTTTTTGCGCCAAGCTTCTTCGAAGAATGCTCCTACAATAAGGAGTATGGCGAAGAGGAAATAATAACTCATCTGTACATGGTTCGACAAGATTTGCAGGGCTAAAAATAGAGCCGTTATGACTCCTCCGAGCAGATACTGTTTTCGATAGGCGAGTACGATACCTGCTATTGTGGGTGGAATATAGGCCAGCGTAATAAACTTCCAGATATGTCCCGCAGAGATGAGAATGAAGAAATAAGATGAAAAAGCCCATATGATACCTCCTAATCCTGCGAGCCAAGCCGATACACCAAGTGCTCTTAAAAGGATATAAAATCCGAGCATCATGACAAACGTTAGCCACACATAGTTGGGTAGAAATAAATGATATGTTTTCTCCGCTACTCTCAGAGTTTCGGTAGAATCATAGCTGGGAGAGATCTGATAGGTTGGCATTCCGCCAAAAATAGAATTAGTCCAACGCGTACGCTCACCGGTCTGGTCGTGATACTCTTTTGCCTCTTGTCCGGCGCCGGCGCCGGCAGCCGTATCGTGTTGAAACAGAATGCGATCCTCTGTCACAGCAGGGAAAAAGTAGACAAATGAGATGGCGATAAAAGAAAGAATGACGATGAGGTCGGGAAGGAACTTTTTCATTTTCGATCAGATTATGAATGAATATCTTTTAATGATCAATTGACAATCGGACCCTTATGACGTTTTGATTGTCGAGTTCGATTGTCAATTGTTAGTAGGAATTAATACCTGTAGTGATCTGCCTTGTAAGGTCCATCAACAGAGACCCCAATGTAAGCAGCTTGTTCTGTCGTTAGTTTCGTCAGCTTCACACCTATTTTCTCTAAGTGTAAGCGGGCTACTTCTTCATCCAGATGCTTAGGCAGGCGATAAACCTCAATTTCATATTTCTTGTTGAACAGCTCAATTTGTGCTAAGGTCTGGTTGGTGAACGAGTTACTCATCACAAATGAGGGATGTCCTGTAGCACATCCGAGGTTTACCAAGCGCCCATCTGCTAGAAGAAGGATACTGTGTCCGTCGGGGAAGAAGTAACGATCTACTTGTGCTTTGATGTTCACACACTTAATGCCTTGATAGCGTTTCAATGCCTCAACCTGAATTTCATTGTCGAAGTGGCCGATGTTGCAAACGATAGCTTGATCTTTCATCTTCTCCATGTGGTCGATGCGAATGATATCAATATTACCGGTCGTCGTCACAAAGATATTTCCCTGACTGCAGGCCTCTTCCATGGTCACTACTTCGAATCCCTCCATGGCTGCTTGCAAAGCACAGATGGGATCTACTTCAGTAACCAACACGCGAGCACCGTATGAGCGCATAGAATGAGAACAACCTTTACCAACATCACCATAACCACAAACAACCACTACTTTACCGGCAATCATCACATCTGTAGCACGTTTGATGCCATCAGCCAATGATTCGCGACAACCATAGAGATTATCGAATTTTGATTTGGTAACAGAATCGTTTACATTGAAAGCAGGGAACAACAGTTTTCCTTCTTCTTTCATCTGATATAAACGGTGTACACCGGTTGTGGTCTCTTCGGATACTCCACGCATTTCGGCAGCAACACGATGCCAACGGTCTTTATCTTGCGCCAACACTTTCTTCAAGATGGCGTTTAGTTCTATTTCATCTTCCGCATGTACTTCTTTATCAAGTACGGCAGCATCGTTTTCAGCTTCGTAACCTACGTGTATCATCATGGTGGCATCTCCACCATCGTCAACAATCACATTAGGACCTTTTCCTTCTGCAAAGTTCAACGCTTGAAGCGTGCACCACCAATATTCTGTTAGTGTTTCACCTTTCCATGCAAACACCGGAACGCCGGATGCAGCGATAGCTGCTGCTGCATGATCCTGAGTAGAGTAGATGTTACAAGAACACCAACGCACCTCGGCACCAAGATTTACAAGTGTTTCAATCAGCACAGCCGTCTGAATGGTCATGTGCAGAGAGCCCATGATGCGAGCTCCTTTTAGCGGTTTAGATTCTCCATACTTTTCGCGAAGAGCCATAAGGCCGGGCATTTCTTGTTCTGCCAGATCGATTTCCTTGCGACCAAAGTCGGCAAGAGTAATATCTGCCACTTTATAGGACAGGGTAGAGAATAATTCTGAAGACATATTATACTTTGTTTAATAATAACTGCCACAAAGATAGAATATTCTGAATAGCGGTACAAAAGGAGCCCTCCTTTTTTATAAATAATAACTTCATTCTATACAGGTGTGTATATCACCGCTAGAATTTTGGCAGCTTGTCCTTCGAAAGCATGTACGTGGTGCGGAATGATGGAGTCGTAATAAATACTATCTCCTTCTTCAAGGATATAAGCTGTGTCTCCGTAGCTGATTTCCATAATTCCTTGCATCACGATGATAAACTCCTCTCCTTCGTGTGAAGAGAGGATAAAATCGCTATCCTTTGTAGGAGCTACATCTATCATGAAGGGTTCCATGTGTCGGTCGGCTTTCGATCTGGATAGCGAACGGTATTCCATGTGCCTGCGTGACTGTATGGCGTTGTTCGAGAAGCTGATTGTCTCTTTGATTTCCTGTTTGCGACATACAATAGGTCCCGTCTCGTCCTGATCGTCAAGAAGAGTTCCTAGTCTGACACCAAGTACACGAGCTATTTTGATGAGGGGGGCTAGCGACGGAATATCAATGTTGTTTTCTATGCGCTCTATTTGTTCGATAGCCAGATTTGAACGTTGAGCCAACTCTTCTATCGTGATAGATCTATTCTCACGGAGTGCTTTTATCTTTTCTCCGACAATTTTGGTTGTATCCATATTGATTGCATTTTCCATGTCAAAGGTCTTTTTGGGTTTGACTGGTGGCAAAAATAGTAAAATAATTGGTGCAGAACAATTTTAGGTAAACAAAATGAAGATTCTTTATTTTAATTGGAGGATAGTATAGAGTAGTGCGTTAAAACCACGACTTTGCGGATGCAAGGCCGTGATTGATAATTCTTTAAAATCATATTCAATGGCATCAAGTATTTCTACAGTTTTGGAGTCATGAATTGTTCCATTTGGACGTTTCGTTTCCATGTAGCGTGCACGAGCTGAGATCATTAAAGTCTCAGGAACACCACTTAATTTTAGTTTCCATTTTTATAAATAAAGGTTTTGTGTTTTTATTTTATATGCAGCATTTGCCTATCTACCATCCGTGCAAACAGACCATTCTTCTTCTTCAACTCTTCAGGTGAACCGCTTTCAGCTACCGTTCCTTTATTCAGCACCACAATTTTATCTGCATTGGCAATCGTGCGCATACGGTGAGCTATAATCAGTACCGTTTTGTTACTTACCAAAGCTGAAATTGCAGATTGAATCTTGGTTTCATTCTCCACATCAAGCGAAGCGGTAGCCTCGTCAAGCAGTACAATGGGTGCATCTTTCAACAGTGCACGGGCTATGGAGATACGTTGACGTTCTCCGCCCGAAAGAGTTTCACCATTTTCACCCACGATTGTCTTGTAGCCCATAACCATTTTGCTGACAAATTCATCACATTGGGCCAACTTGGCTGCATATAAAACTTCCTCATCAGTAGCACTGCGTTTTCCCAAACGGATATTATCCATAATAGAAGTGTTAAAGAGCACTACATCCTGAAAAACAACAGAATAATATTCCAAGAGAGTTTCAGGATCAATCAATGAAATATCTTCTCCACCAAGTAATATCTTGCCGGACTGAATGTCCCAGAAGCGTGCTGCAAGCTTGGCTGCCGTACTTTTTCCACTCCCTGATGGCCCCACTAAAGCTGTTATTTCTCCCTGTTTGGCTGTAAAAGACAGATCTTCTAATATCTGTTTCCCCGACTCATAAGCAAAATAAACTTTCTGAAATTGAATATCGAAGCCTTTAGGTTGGAATTCAGTGGTCCCTTGTTGTATTGGTAAAGCTTCCATTTCATTCATTCTGTTGATACGAATATCGAGATAAAAGAGGGCTGCAAGGTTATTTAAAACTTCGTTTATTGGATTATAAATGCCTGAACCTATAACCATAAATATCAAATAAGTAAACAAATCCGTCTTGTCTGTTGCCAATAGACTTGCTCCAACAATAATAACACTTGCTAAGCCCAGTTTAAGAAAACTTTGAGATCCGTTAACCAACACTCCGATGAGCAATTCACTCTCTGTTTGTTGTTTTTCGTGAGCCTTGATTTTATTGTTCAGCTTGCTTATATAGTCTTTTTCGTTATTATAAGATTTAATTTCCTGAACCGTATCCAAACCTTCCTGAATATGCTCACTCACCATACGTTTATTTTGATAATGGATCTGATTCTCTTTATGTAGTTTTTTCTTTGCGATGAATAAAATAGACAAAGCAAACGGTACCACCCAAAACAAAGCCAAGGCCAATTGCCAGTTATAGAAAAATAGACCGATAGCAATAAGACTAAGACTTATAATGGAGGCGAACAGTTGTGGTACGGCGTGTGAAAAAGTATGCTCCAGATCCGTACAATCATCCATAATAGTGGCAGTCAAATCAGAAAGATTTTTCTCTCCGAAGAATGCCAAAGGAAGTTTTCGGAGTTTCTCGGCCAATGAGATACGGCGATTGGCACTTTCTTCATATACTGTGGTAAAAGTACTTTGATATTGAAGTACAGCAATAATATACATCACAATCATGAAGGATATGCCAAGTAGAATATAGAATGTCAATCCGTGAGTAACAGATGCTGCCGGGTTAAAAACAGGACGAAGATAGTCTTCCAAAAAGAAGAACACAAAGATTGCCGGAAGCATTAGTGCCAGATCAAATAAAGTAGTAAAAAAGACACCTTTGCAGAAATCTTTAGCGCCTTTGTTAGAGAGCGCAAAACGTTTTTTTATTGTTTCAATCATGATTGACCTCCTTTTTAATAGTCCAGCGAACTGATTGCTGGTATTCATTCCATATTTTAAAATAAGTGCCTTGTTTATCGAGTAGTTCAGCATGTGTTCCTTGCTCTGATATTCTTCCTTCATCGACAACCAGAATGTTATCCATGTCAGTTATACTGGTAAGCCTGTGAGCAATCATCAGCACAGTTTTACCTTTTGTTAGCTCATTCAAAGCTTGATGAATTAAATGTTCATTTTCAGGATCTGCAAAGGCTGTTGCTTCATCAAGTACTATGATAGGCGCATTTTTTAGAATAGCTCGGGCGAGTACAATACGCTGTTGCTCACCTCCTGAAAGGTACGTGCCATCCGTTCCAAGCTTAGTGTTCAGCCCAAGTGGTTGCTTGTCAATAATATCCCGGCATTGCGCCATATCCACGGCATAGTTCACTTCATCAAGAGTGGCATCGGGATTTCCATACTTGATATTTTCGAGCAATGTTGTTTTAAACAGTCGTGTATTCTGAAAAACAAACGAGACGTTTGTCATTAACTCTTTCGGACTGATGTTCTTCACATTGATTCCTCCTATTGATACGCATCCTTCGTTTACATCCCAAAATCGGGGAATTAATCGTGCAATAGTACTCTTACCACTACCGGATGCACCAACGAGCGCAACTCTCTTCCCCTGTGGAATACGAAAGTTTATGTTGTTGAGAACCTTTTGTGTTGTACCGGGATAATTGAATGTCACATTTTTAAATTCGACATTGTATCGCTTTATTTTTTTTGTATCGACATTAACCGATAATTGCTCGTAACCGGTCAGTTGATCTAAACGTTCAATCGCTTCTTTGGCCTGCCCCAATGCCTGCGTTAGATACATACTTTTCATTATGCTTTGCGAGAAAACGGGTGTGATTAAGATAAACAGGAAGAAATTGAGCAATACAGAGGTATAATCACCGGTATAACCAATCAGCAATATCGCTACCGGGGCAAGGAAAAAGACAAACCCATTTATAATGACGGTGTAGGCCGACATTGGCTTTTCCCATGTTTTGGTATATTGAAAGACCATCTGATTGTATTTCTGTATGCTACTATAAAAATTTTTAAATGAAAAGACTGTTTGCTGAAAGACCTTTACTACAGGAATCCCTCTGACATATTCCACCGCTTCTGTATTCATATCTTCGAGTGAATTCATGTAGTTTTGCATAAATTGCCGGCCTTTTGTCCCCATCATAAATCCCATCAGCATTGAGGATACAAGAATCGGAACTAGGCTGGCAACTCCCAACCGCCAATCAAAAAGAAAGATTAGCACTAAGGCCGCAAGTGGCACAACAAACGTAGCTGCCAGATCAGGCATCTGGTGAGCCAAAAAGCTGTGTGTGATTCCCGCATTATCATCAATAATTTTGCGGATACGTCCATTGGTGTTATAATCAAAAAAGCCAAGTGGCATTTTTATGATTTTACTCATAGCACTGCGTCTCAGGTTCGATTCTACTCTGAAAGCAGCCAGATGAGAGGACATCAGGGCAAAGAAATAAAGCACTACGCTACTTATAGCAGATGCGGCTGTCCACCACGCATAATCCACGATTTGCTCTGACGGTGACGTGCCTCCGGAAGCAAATAAATCTCTTACAATAAGCCAAATGAAGAGGAATGTAGCCATTCCGGCTAAAGCACTAATGGCCGAAAAAAACATGGCTGTGGGCAGCAATGTTTTCCGGTTTCCCATGTATGCTTGCAGTTTTAATAATGTATTCATATTTTAATTCAAATTAGGATGTATTATCATTGTAGATTCATGATTTTTCTCCATCCGGCAGTACCAAATGCCAGGTATTCAGACATAAATTGTTCAATTTCCTCCCGCGATAAGTCATGAGACACCAACTCGGCAATTACGCTGATAGACCATGAACTCATTGTATGAATGAAAAAACTTGAAACCTCAATATTGACTGTCGGATATTTGTTTTTTACTTTTAGAAAATATTCATTTCCTATGGCCGAATGCCTGTCAATAAATTGATCACGAAAGTTTTCAAGAGATGAGCCGGATGCTTTAAAAAGTAGTAAGTTGAAATCTTCTTTATAGTTGGTTACAAGATTCACGAAGAAATCTATTTGGCTCTTAACGTAATCATGCGCATTCATGATATATAGGTCTATACTTTCTGCTTTATTGTGTTCCTCCATCAATTGATCAATAGCAGCAAACACTCCGGATAAAACAGCCCTAAAGATTTCATCTTTGTTGTGGAAATAAGTATAAATATTGCTAAGAGTATTTCCTGATTTATAAGCTATAATTCGCATAGATGTATTGCGAAATCCGTTCATGATAAATTCATCACGGGCTATAGCAAGAATCTTTTGACGCGTATTTTCTTTTTTTATTTGCATAAACGAACATTGTTCTTTTATGCAAAGTAACAGATTGTTCAACATACCCACAATCGCTATTTGTAGGTATTATTAAAGAGGAAATCCTCATTTGTTAGCAGAATAAAAAAAAGAGCAAAGATTCTCTATACTCCATTTGTGAGAATTGATTCATCTAAATGTGTTAAATGTTGGAAGTGTGCGGATGTGTGCCCGAAACAGGTCTTCAAAAGCTCTAGATTCTTGGGAATTAGCTATTTTTTGCTTGGTGACTTAAATGCCTGTAATGGATGCCAGAAATGTGTTCACATCTGCCCCGCAGGTGTTTTTAGTAAAATAACGGATGAGTAAGAGGAGGATCTTTATCAAAGCAAATAGTTGAATAAGTACCCTGAAATGATGATGAACAGTGTGACTGTACCAAAAAAGATTGCAATTAATTTCCAAGTCATCACTTTCTTAAGCAAGGTTGCTTCGGGTAATGAAAGTCCTACTACACCCATCATAAAGGCTAATGCGGTGCCAATTGGAATTCCTTTGGCCACAAAAACTTCAATTACCGGAACAATACCTGCCGCATTAGCATACATCGGTACAGCCAATATTACAGAAAGAGGGACTGCGTACCAATTGTCTTTTGACATATATTGCTCGAAAAACCCTTCAGGAACGTATCCATGCATCAAAGCTCCGATGCCGATGCCAATAATGATATAGAGTAAAACGCTTCTTACTATTCCCCAAGCTTCTTTGATTATTGTTGGCATTCTTTTTATGAACGGAGTTTTTTCCCCCTCCCAATGTAAAGATTCCATATTAGCATTGGCTTGAATCTGTTTGATCCAATCACTTAAATATTTCTCCAGTTTTAGTCTGCCTAGCACCAAACCTCCGATCATGCCTAATAGTATTCCGCTGATAACATAAACAAGGGTTATTTTTACTCCGAATGTACCCAGAAACATTGCTACTGCAACCTCGTTAACCAATGGAGAAGTGATGAGGAACGCAAATGTGACTCCCAAAGGAATTCCTCCTTTAACAAAGCCTATAAATAGGGGTATGGAGGAGCAAGAACAAAAGGGTGTGATTGCCCCGAAGAGTGAAGCCAAGAAATATTGCAATCCATACATCTTGTGAGTGGTCAAGTAGTTTCTCAGACGATCTATGGGGAAATAGGCATTTACTATTCCCATGAGAGTGCTAATCAAGAACAATAAAATAAGAATTTTTATTGTGTCATAGAAGAAAAAATTAATGGCCATACCTAAGTGGCTTGCTGCGTCTAATCCAAAGATTGTATAGACCAACCAATCTGCAAATGTTTGTATCATAATTGATTCTTCTATAATATATAATAAGTTATGCCGTAATAAATGCCAACCAGTATGAATAAAATGGCTACAACAATTCGGAATCTTTTCTCGAATGTCTTCATTTGATTATAGAATTTACCAAGTCCGGCCACGCTATAAGCCAATATCCACGCTACGACGATGACCGGCAATCCTGTTGCAAGTGCAAAGACGAGTGGGAGCAAATATCCCCCGTCGGCAGCCGCTGACATGGGAATAAGCATCCCAAAATAGAAAACTCCGCTGGTGGGGCAGAATGCAAGTGCAAACAAAATACCCAATAACAATGCGCCCCAATTCCCTTTTTTCTTTAAGTTGCTTCCGCTTCCGGAAAATCCGAATTTGGGAAGATTCAACTTATTGCCTATAAGCATAAATACTCCGATAAGGACTAATGCCGGTGATATCAATAGCTCGCCATACTTGCTTATTGATTTTTGTATAGCAAACATGCTCGAACCTTCTTTTAGAATGGATATAAGAATAATGCCCAAAACGGTATAGCTGATAGCACGGCCTAGAGTGTAGAGTATGCCATTCCAAAATATTTTATGTTTGTTTTCAATATCTTTGCTGATGTATCCCACAGCTGTAATGTTAGTAGCGAGCGGGCAAGGGCTTACAGCGGTGAGTAACCCAAGGATGAATGCTGTCAGCATTGGGATGTCGCTGCTGTCTAGTATTGATTGTAGAAAATCCATTGCAGATTATTTTAATAGTTCGTCGATTTTCTTCTTTAGTCCTTTTTTGAAAGTGTCAGGTGAATTTCTTGAGTAAGCGAAGGCAAACTCTGTCATATTGTTCTTGCTTTCTTTTCCACCTTTCCATTTGTTGACAAACAAAGATGACCATGTAACCTCGTAACGGTCGGCTATTTTTTCGCCTGCTTTGTCAGAAATATCTATGACCGTAAATACGACCTCACCTTTTTTGATCTTATCAGCATAATATGCGTTCACGGCTTCTTTCGCATTTTTTTCAATGCTCATGCAAGTCGGGCAGCGCTGTTTCCCGTGGAAGTATAAGATTTCTACTCGATCTTTGGATTCTGTGTTTGATTTCTCAGATGTTTTTGGTCCTTTTCCGCAAGCAGTAATGCTGATCATTATTGCGATGGCAGCAAATAATAGTTGTTTCATCTTCAAATTATTTATTTAGTTAATAAATCTTTTACTTCAGATACTGAAAGTTTCTTTCCACTAGAAACAACTTTCTCGTTAATTACAAGCGCGGGCAATTGCATCACGTTGTACTCCATGATTTTCATCAAATCCTCTTCTTTTACAATGTTAGCCTGAATGCCTAATTCACTGACAGCTGCTTCTACTGTTGCATACAAAGCTTTGCAGCTAGAACATCCGGTTCCTAAAACTTTAATTTCCATATGATTTTGTTTTTAGTTATAAAATTGCATTCTATATTTTGCGAACAATCATCAAAGAAAGCATTGAAAAGGTCATGAACTATTTGGAGACTTCCATGGTTCAAACAATAGCCCATTCTAGGTGTTTTATCTGCCTTCAACTCTTCTTCATGATTTGTTGTTCGCAAAACTACAAACAATATTTATGCAAACAAATAAGATTGCTTCTTTTTTTTCTTTCATCAAGTAATCTTTAATAGATTTTAAAGAAGGTATATACTGTTTCTTTATGCGTTCACAGCTTTGTAATCCATCTACATTGGAATGCTTCTGCATGTGGTTAAAATTAATTAATTACAAACAGAGAACTTAGCGAACAGCATTAATAATTGTTACCTTTGCGAACGCATTTTAACAACACTCTACTTCTATCTGGATGAAACGAGTCAGTATAAAGTTTTTCAGGATCTTTTTTCCGCTCTTATTCATTGTATATGTAGGGAGCATTTCCTTGTTTATACACTCGCATGTGATTAATGGCGTAACAATCGTCCATTCACATTTCTATAAGATGGCTGGTGGAAAACCTCAAGGGCATCATCATTCTCAATCTGAGGTCCAGTTTATCCATAATCTTTCTACCATACTGATAGCCAATCCGATACTTTTCTTATTCATCTTAGCATTATTTCTTCATAAACCGATCATTCTTTTAACTCGTCCCCCTCAAAGAAACTATAACTGTTCTGCCAAGGGGCATATCTCGCTACGTGCTCCTCCTACTTTTATTTAAACATGAAGCTATCGCTTTCTTCAAGCCAAAGAACCTGACTTAAGCTTGTTGTGTTTCATCATTATTGAGTTTTGATGAAGTGATCTCTTTGTGTATTGTGATTGGGCAGTGCCACTATAAATGGTTGAGCACTGCTGCAGAAATGAATATTTTGTCTTTAATTAAATAGAAGTAAAAAATGAGTAGATTGATTATTATATTGATCTGCCTTAGCTGTGTGTTTACCTCAGCGAAAGCAGATTCTTCGGAATTGAGAGCATCGGATGCTAACATCGTTGGCCATGTGGTTGACAAGAAGACGCAAGAACACTTATCGTATATCAATGTTGTTCTAAGAGGAACAACTATTGGGACGTCGACTGACCAGACTGGTCATTATTTTCTGAGGAACTTACCCGAGGGCAATTTCGTGGTGGAAGTGAAAGCGATAGGTTATAAGACGATCCAGAAACCTGTGTCACTAAAAAAAGGGAAAACTCTTGAATTGAATTTTGAAATAGAAGAAGACCTTGTGTCACTAGAAGGTGTGGTGGTGACTGCGAATAGAAATGAAACGTATCGTCGCTTGGCACCTGCTTTGGTGCATGTGCTTGACTCTAAATTATTTGAATCGACCAATGCGGCTTGTCTGTCGCAAGCCTTATCTTTTCAACCGGGTGTACGGGTGGAGAACGATTGCCAGAACTGTGGGTTTAATCAAGTGCGTATTAACGGACTCGATGGACATTATTCTCAGATTTTAATGGACTCTCGACCAATCTTTACTTCGCTTACCGGAGTGTACGGGTTGGAGCAAATTCCTGCCAATATGATAGAACGTGTTGAGGTGATCCGTGGTGGTGGATCAGCATTATTTGGTTCCTCTGCTATTGGTGGCGTCGTTAATGTGATTACAAAAGATCCTACTCGCAATAGTGCTGAATTGTCTCACACACTGACTTCTATTGGTAATAGCGATTTTGATAATAACACAACAATGAATGCTTCATTGGTTTCAGCAAGTGGAAAGGCCGGGGTTTATGTCTTCGGGCAAAGTCGTTCCCGATCCGGATACGATCATAATGGAGATGGTTTCACCGAATTGCCGGAATTGAAAAATAAGACGGTTGGTGCAAGAGCCTTTCTGAAAACAGGTACTTATTCAAAATTGACATTCGAGTATCATGGAATCAACGAATTTCGTCGGGGAGGTAACTCGTTAAATCTTCCGGCACATGAGGCTGACATCACCGAACAGACGGAACATAATATCAATGGCGGCGGAGTTAGCTTTGATTTGTTTTCAAGAGAGAATACCGATCACTTCAATATCTATACTTCTCTTCAAAATACTGACCGAAAAAGTTATTATGGAAGTAACCAAGATCCTAACGCTTATGGCACTACAACTGATCTTGCTGTTGTGTCCGGAGCACAATATGCTCATAGTTGGGATAAACTTTTGTTTATGCCTGCTGAATTTACCGGAGGAGCTGAATTTAGCTATGATGGAATGGAAGATATTTCCGTTGGTTATGATCATTACTTGAACCAAACGGTGAGAATCTGGAGTGGCTTCGTGCAAAACGAATGGAAGACAGATCGTTGGGGCTTTTTAATTGGGGCAAGAGCTGATAAGCATAATATGATAGATCATGTTATCTTGAGTCCTCGGGCTACGTTAAGATTCAATCCCAATAAAAACATTAATTTCCGTTTAAATTATTCAACCGGCTTTCGTGCTCCACAAGCTTTTGACGAAGACCTGCATATTGCTGTGGTCAATGGAGAGCGACAGGTTATCCGGTTGGTAGATGGTCTGAAGGAAGAAAAATCGAATAGCCTTAGTGTCTCTGCTGATATGTACCATACCTTCGGACATGTGCAGACAAATTTGCTGATGGAGGGTTTCTACACTGATCTAAGAGATGTGTTTGCATTAAGAAAACTTGAAGAATTAGACGATAAGGGTAATGCGGTGAAAGAGCGCTATAACGGTTCGGGGGCCAAAGTGATGGGGATTAATCTTGAAGGACGTGCTATTTTTACGTCGTCATTCCAGTTACAAGCAGGGGTGACATTGCAACAAAGTCATTATAAAAATCCGGAACAATGGAGTGAGGATGAATCAGTAAAAGCTGAGACCAAAATGTTTCGTACGCCAAATACGTACGGATACCTTACTGCTACGGTGAATCCGATGAAAGATCTGAAAGCCTCTTTATCTGGTACATATACGGGAACAATGCTTGTTCAGCATGCTGCCGGTTCGGGTGTAGATCAAGATGTGGCTGTAACAACCCCGGATTTCTTCGATTTGAATCTGAAGCTGGCGTATGATATTGCAGTCGTTGATGGAGTGAACTTTCAATTGAACGGAGGAATTCAGAATATATTTGATGCTTACCAATCAGATTTTGATAAAGGAAAGGATCGGGATTCCGGATATATTTACGGTCCATCCATGCCAAGAAGCTTCTTCATAGGTGGCAAATTCAGTTTTTGATGTTGCTAATCGACCAAAGTTTTAGCATATAATTTATATCAAAAAGATGGGGATGTTGTGTATAATAACATCCCCATTTTGAAAGATGCAACATCCCCATGTTGTTGTTGGATAAGAGCTGTCTTCAAAAGGGAAGGCAAGGCTTTCTTTATTTTTATGTTGGTGTTAGTGAACCGTGAAGGTGTAACTTTGGAGCAAAAAAAACCACCCTTAAAGTTAAGGATGGTTTTTTTTGCTTTCTGTCTAGAGGTAATTGCTTACTTTCTAAGACCAAGAGTTTTGATGATAGCACGATATCTTGTGATATCTTTGTCCATCAGGTAGTTTAGCAATCTGCGACGCTTTGCTACCAACATTGTCAAAGCTCTTTCTGTACTATAATCTTTTCTGTTGAGCTTCATGTGCTCAGTCAGGTGAGAAATACGGTATGAAAACAAAGCTATCTGGGCCTCAGTTGAGCCAGTATCAGAGTTAGACTTTCCGTACTTTCCAAAGATTTCTGCTTTTTTAGCTGGATCTAAATACATAATTCTTAGTTTGTTAGATATATAAAAATTCTTTGAGCGGCAAAGATAGATATTATTTTTGGCTTCACAATGATTTATAATCCAATTTTCGTACCTTTGCAGCCAAATAATAGGTATTATATGCAAAATATTAGAAACATTGCAATTATTGCCCATGTCGACCATGGGAAAACAACACTTGTTGATAAGATGCTTTTGGCTGGACATTTGTTCCGTGACAATCAGGCGAGTGGTGAATTAATTCTGGATAACAATGATTTGGAGCGCGAAAGAGGGATAACAATTCTTTCTAAGAATGTTTCCATCAATTATGGCGGAACTAAAATTAATATTATCGATACTCCGGGGCACAGCGACTTTGGTGGTGAAGTGGAACGTGTACTGAATATGGCCGACGGCTGCATTTTGCTTGTTGATGCTTTTGAAGGTCCGATGCCTCAAACACGTTTTGTGCTTCAGAAAGCGATTCAGATAGGTTTGAAACCTATTGTTGTTATTAATAAGGTAGATAAGCCAAACTGCCGTCCCGATGAAGTGCATGAAATGGTTTTCGACCTCATGTTTAGTTTGGATGCTACTGAAGAACAACTTGATTTCGCAACGATATATGGCTCGGCTAAGAATGGCTGGATGAGTGTTGATTGGAAAGAACCTACTGATAATATTATTCCTTTGCTTGATTGCATCATTGAGAATATTCCTGCTCCTGAACATTTGGAAGGAACACCACAAATGCTGATAACTTCGCTTGATTATTCTTCATATACCGGACGTATTGCTGTGGGCCGTGTGCATCGCGGAGTACTGAAAGAAGGAATGAATGTCTCTTTAGCAAAAAGAGATGGTCGCTTCGTGAAATCTAAAATAAAAGAAGTTCACGTGTTTGAGGGTCTCGGAAGAGCCAAGATTACCGAAGTTTCTTCGGGTGATATCTGTGCATTGGTTGGTATTGAAGGCTTCGACATTGGTGATACAATCTGTGATTTTGAAAATCCGGAGGCATTGCCACCTATTGCCATTGATGAACCTACAATGAGCATGTTGTTCAGTATCAATGACTCTCCTTTCTATGGTAGAGATGGTAAGTATGTAACTTCCCGTCACATTAACGATCGTTTGATGAAAGAGCTGGATAAGAACCTGGCTTTGCGTGTGCATAAAAGTGAGGAGGATGGTAAATGGCTTGTTTATGGACGTGGTGTACTTCACTTGTCCGTACTGATAGAAACGATGCGTCGTGAAGGATACGAGTTGCAGGTTGGTCAGCCACAAGTTCTTTATAAAACCATTGACGGTAAGAAAAATGAGCCGATTGAAGAGTTAACTATTAATGTTCCTGAAGAATACTCAAGTAGGATTATTGATATGGTTACTCGTCGTAAAGGTGAAATGGTGCTTATGGAGAATACCGGTGAACGTATTAACCTCGAATTTAATATGCCTTCACGTGGTATCATCGGTCTTCGTACCAACGTACTTACGGCTTCTGCCGGTGAAGCCATCATGGCACACCGTTTCAAAGAATATCAACCGTACAAGGGTGAGATTGAAAGACGTTCTAATGGTTCTATCGTTGCGATGGAAGCCGGTAATGCTTTCGCTTATGCTCTTGATAAATTGCAGGATCGTGGACGCTTCTTTATTTTTCCTCAGGAAGATGTGTATGCCGGTCAGGTAGTTGGTGAGCATGCAAAAGAAAGTGACTTGGTGGTTAATGTAACTAAATCCAAGAAGTTGACTAATACGCGTGCTTCCGGTACTGATGATAAAGCTCGCATTATTCCTCCTGTTCAGTTCTCTTTGGAAGAGGCCCTGGAATATATTAAAGAGGATGAATACGTAGAGGTTACTCCTAAAGCTATGCGTATGCGTAAGGTTATTCTTGATGAGAATGAACGTAAGCGCTCAAATAGATAATATCATACTCGCTTAAACAGAGTATTTTAGTATAAAAAAGTTCGGTAAGAGAAATCTTATCGAACTTTTTTATTTATAGATATGCGTGAACAGAAAAGGCGACTCCCCTGAGGGAATCGCCTTTTTATATAATCTAATTTGTATCTTTAGATTAGAGTTGAGGACCGGCAACAACCAAAGCTTTTCCGGCTTCGTTGCCAGTGAACTTGCTGAAGTTCTTGATGAAACGAGCTGCAAGATCTTTTGCTTTTTCGTCCCATTGAGCTGCATCAGCATAAGTATCACGTGGGTCAAGGATCTTAGTATCAACACCAGGAAGTTCTGTAGGAACAACAAAGCTGAAATAAGGCATTGATTTGGTAGGAGCTTTATCGATAGAACCGTCAAGGATGGCATCAATGATACCACGAGTATCTTTGATAGAGATACGTTTGCCGCTACCATTCCAACCAGTATTAACCAAGTATGCTTTAGCACCTGATTTATCCATTTTCTTCACTAATTCTTCAGCATATTTAGTTGGGTGCAATGATAAGAATGCAGCACCAAAGCAAGCTGAGAATGTAGGAGTTGGTTCAGTGATACCACGTTCTGTTCCAGCCAATTTAGCTGTGAAACCAGAAAGGAAGTAATATTTAGTTTGTTCAGCGTTTAAGATAGATACCGGAGGCAATACACCAAATGCATCAGCAGAAAGGAAGATTACTTTCTTTGCAGCCGGAGCTTTAGAAATTGGCTTAACGATGTTAGTGATGTGATCGATAGGATAAGAAACACGAGTATTTTCAGTTGCACTCTTGTCATTGAAATCAATCTTACCGCTAGCGTCAACAATCACGTTCTCAAGAAGAGCATCACGTCTGATAGCAGCATAGATATCTGGTTCAGCTTCAGCACTTAGGTTGATAACCTTTGCATAGCAACCACCTTCAAAGTTGAATACGCCTTCTTCATCCCATCCGTGTTCGTCATCACCAATCAAGAGACGTTTTGGGTCAGTAGACAAAGTAGTCTTACCTGTTCCTGACAAGCCAAAGAAGATGGCAGTGTTTTCGTTGTTAAGGTCGGTGTTTGCTGAGCAGTGCATAGAGGCCATACCTGCCAATGGTAAACGGTAGTTCATGTATGAGAACAGACCTTTTTTCATTTCACCACCATACCAAGTGTTAATAATAACTTGTTCCTTGCTGGTTAAATTGAATACAGTTGCTGTTTCAGAGTTTAATCCAAGTTCTTTGTAGTTTTCAACTTTGGTTTTAGAAGCATTGAATGAAACGAAATCAGGTTCACCATAGTTAGCTAATTCTTCAGCGGTAGGGCGGATGAACATGTTCTTTACGAAATGAGCTTGCCAAGCCACTTCCATGATGAAACGTACTTTGATACGAGAATTTTCATTTGCACCGCAGAACGTATCCATTACAAACAACTTTTTATTTGAAAGTTGTTTCACCGCTATTTCTTTTAGAGTCTTCCAAGTTGCTGGAGTAACCGGTTTATTGTCATTCTTATATTCTTCCGAGGTCCACCAAACTGTGTTTTCACTGGTTTCGTCTTTTACGAAGAATTTATCTTTAGGAGAACGACCAGTGTAAACGCCCGTCATAACATTTACTGCGCCTAGCTCAGTAACTTGTCCTTTTTCGAAGCCTTGAAGACTTTCTTTAGTCTCTTCAGCGAACAATGTTTCGTAAGACGGGTTGTGCAGAACTTCTACCGCACCGCTAATACCGTACTTGCTTAAATCTAAATTTGCCATTTTCTTTTGAATTAGTTAAATTGGTATTGTATTTATCTCGATTCTATATAGTTCTTTACTTTTTGGCTGTACAAAAAGAGGAATAGTTTTTTAAGTCTCTTTCTTGTAAACCGACTACAAAAGTAATACTTTATTTGAAAACCAGCATCATATTAAAGAAATTTTTCTTTAATTGAATTCGTTTTATATATAGATAACAAAATCTGTAATTTGAATGTTGCAGATTGGAAATATATACCTTACTTTGCAACGTATAAATACTGAATAAATAAAGTGAAACAGATATGAAGATAATTAATTTCAGCGAGACAAACTCGATATTAAACCAGTATGTGGCGGAGATAAGAAATGTAGAGGTGCAAAATGATCGTTTGCGTTTTCGACGTAACATTCAGCGAATAGGCGAGATAATGGCCTATGAATTAAGTAAATCATTTGCTTATTCTGCTAAAGATGTTCAAACGCCGTTGGGCATTGCTTCAGTGAATACTTCTGATAACAAATTGGTTCTTAGTACGATATTGCGTGCCGGGCTTCCTTTTCATCAGGGTTTCCTCAGCTACTTTGATGACGCTGAAAATGCATTTGTGTCTGCTTATCGCAAATATAAAGATACGCTTAAATTTGACATTCATATAGAATATATTGCTTCCCCTCGCATTGATGGCAAGACGTTGATTATCACCGATCCGATGCTTGCTACCGGTGGATCGATGGAGTTGAGTTATCAGGCGATGCTCACCAAGGGGCATCCGGCCGAAATACATGTTGTTTCGGTAATAGCCAGTCAACAGGCTGTAAATCATATTGCCAATGTATTTCCTCAGGACATTACAACTATCTGGTGTGCGGCGATTGATCCCGAAATCAATGATCATTCGTATATTGTACCTGGTTTGGGTGATGCGGGCGACTTGGCTTATGGGGAAAAAGAGTAAGCTGCGATAACATTATAAGATATCGCGATAACTTATAATGTTATGGGGCATTACATATATTGTTATGACGGACAGGAAGTAATGACCTTTTTCTTTTAGAAGGAGTTGCATTCCTTAGATAGATAAAAATCTCCTTGTTTAACGCTAACTTATGATAAAGAGTAGCTTAAACAAGGAGATTTTATGTTTGTATGCAATTAGAATCGGAGAGGTTTTATTTAACTTCCCAAATTTCGCCTTGCATTAATAAGTCTTCCAGTGAGTGGTCTTTTTTCTTAGCACGAACTTCTTCTATTTGCGCATGTACGCATTCGTCATAACTGGGACTTTCTACATCGCGAATGACTCCGAGGGCAATTGGAAAATCAGGGCCTTCCATTAATGCTAACTTCATTTGCAGTGTGCTGTCTTCGCAGTGGGCATCATGCACAAGCAGATCTTTCTCGGTAATGCCATTCTCGCCTATCTTCACGATTTTTATTCCGAAGCCTTCTTGCATCAATCCGTATTCATTGTTTTCACCAAAAATCATTGGTTGACCTTGTTTCAGATAGATCGCATTCTTTGCGCGGTCGGCTTTTGTCGCTACGGTCGATTGAGAACCATCGTTGAATATAACGCAATTTTGTAATACTTCTACCACAGAAGTTCCTTTGTGTTTAGCTGAAGCAACGAGCACTTCCACAGATGCTGCTCCATCAACATCCACGCAACGTCCGAAAAAGTGTCCGCGTGCACCAAATGTTAGCTCCACCGGACGGAAGGGGTCTTCTATAGTTCCGTAGGGAGATGACTTGGACACAAAACCACGGGGAGAGGTGGGTGAGTATTGCCCTTTGGTTAACCCATATATTTGATTGTTGAGCAATACGATATTGATGTTCACATTACGGCGCAACACATGGATGAAATGGTTTCCTCCAATGGCCAGAGCATCTCCGTCACCTGATATTTGCCATACGCTCAGTTCGGGGTTGGCTACTTTTACACCTGTAGCAATTGCAGCGGCACGCCCATGTATGGTATGAAATCCATAAGTGTTCATGTAGTAAGGCAGGCGTGAAGAACAACCGATACCCGAAATCACTGCAATGTTGTGAGGGGCAATGCCGAGTTCGGCCATTGCTTTATGGAGCGAATTAAGCAAAGCATGGTCACCACATCCGGGGCACCAGCGTACATATTGGTCGCTCTTGAAATCTTTCGATGCAAATTCTAGTTCACTCATCTTACTTTTCCTCCAAAATTTTAGTGAATTCTTCTACAAGTCTTAATACATTGAATGGTTGTCCTTTTACCCTGTTAAATTGGTAAACATTTAAGCCGGGAACTTTGGAACGAAGAATAGTGGCAAATTGGCCCATGTTCTGCTCGGCAACCACTACTTTTTTATATTTCTTCAAGATCTCAGTCGTATTTTTTGGCAGAGGGCTGATATACTGAAAATGTGCCAAAGCTACTTTTTTTCCTTGAGCTTGCATAACCTCTAGTGCAGAGTACAGGTGGCCATAAGTGCCGCCCCAACCTACGATCAAGAGTTCGGCATCCTTGTCCCCCAAGACTTCTTGTTCGGGGATGCAGTTGGCAATATAGTTTATTTTCTCTTGGCGGGTGATCGTCATCTTTTGATGGTTTTCCGCATCGGTAGAGATCGCACTTGTATCGTAATCTTTCTCGAGTCCTCCCAGCCTGTGTTGGAAACCTTCTTTGCCGGGGATAGCCCAATAGCGAACCAATGATTCGAGGTCACGTTGATAAGGCTTCCATCCTTCCTGCATTTCGGGAGTAACATAAGGAGGCTTGATGGCGGGATAATCTTTCATTGAAGGAATTTTCCAGGCAGCAGAACCGTTTGCTATGTATCCATCAGTAAGGAGTATAACCGGAGTCATGTGTTCCAATGCTATTTTGGCGGCCATGAAAGCAGAATCAAAGCAGTTCGTAGGCGATGTGGCGGCAATAACAACCAGCGGGCTTTCGCCATTACGTCCGTATACAGCCTGGAGCAAGTCGGTTTGTTCGCTCTTTGTTGGCAGACCGGTAGAAGGCCCCCCACGTTGCACATTGATAATGACTAGCGGTAGTTCGGCAATAACAGCAAGGTTGATCGCTTCACTTTTCAAGCAAATTCCCGGTCCGGAAGTAGACGTTGCGGCAAGGCAACCTGCAAAAGAGGCTCCGATAGCACTGCAACAGCCTGATATTTCGTCTTCACATTGTACGGTAATTACTCCAAGTTCCTTCAATTTAGACAAATTGTGCAAGATGTCTGTGGCGGGAGTAATGGGGTAAGAACCTAGAAAGAGAGGAAGTCCTGCTTTTTCTGCTGCGGCAACCAACCCATAGGATGTTGCCAGATTTCCATTCACATCAGTATAAAAGCCTTTTTCTCTTTGCTCTTTAGATTCTACACGATAGGTAGAAACTGTTGCATGAGTGTTGTGCCCATAGTTATATCCATCGGTCAACACTTTTATATTTGCTTCTGCAATAGATGGTTTCTTTGAAAATTTATTTTGGAGCATGTGCATGGCATGTTCCAAAGGGCGGTTAAACAGCCAGCATACCAATCCCAGAGCAAACATGTTTTTGCTACGCAATGCAGCTTTGTTGTCCAGTCCGCTTTCTTTAAGACTATCCTTGCACATAGATGAAATTGGGGCATCTATCACTTGGTTGTGAATATTGAGTTCTGTAAAAGGATCATTCGTAGTATAGAGAGCCTTTTCAAGATCTTTTTTGGTAAACGAGTCCGAATCGATAATAATCACCGATTGTGGCGTCGTGAATTGTATATTTGTTTTTAGCGCAGCCGGATTCATAGCAACTAATACATCGCACTTGTCACCGGAAGTGAATACTTTTTTTGCACCAATATGTACTTGAAAACCAGATACTCCGCTTAGTGTTCCTTGCGGGGCACGAATTTCTGCCGGATAATCAGGAAATGTAGAAATGTCATTTCCTAATACGGCTGATAGGTTAGAGAAGATGTTGCCGGCCAATTGCATTCCATCGCCGGAGTCGCCGGAGAAGCGAACAACTACCCTCTCCAAGTCTTTAACCTTCATTTCGTCTGCCATAACTTTATTCATTATTTATTTTAGGGTTATATTCTGTAGCCTTCACACTGAGATAGAACTTCTCAGAAACGACCTTGTAAAGTTGCGCAAAGTTCGGAAAGTTAAATGACTTAGCAAAATCTTTTCAAGCTATTCTGATACTTCGTGTTAAATAGGCTCAATATTCTATCATTCTTATTCATTGGAGTTGGCAAAACTTTCAATTTTTGCCTAAAAAGCAGATCGATGAAGGAGCATATTGATAGTGGATGTTGGGCCATTCTTTAAAACATTCTGTATCTCTGCCTTGTCAAATCAGTAAAATGGCTTATCTTTGCACCCGAAATGCGATGGCCTTGTAGTTCAACGGATAGAATAGAAGTTTCCTAAACTTTAGATAGGGGTTCGATTCCCCTCGAGGCTACTAGTCAACTTGTTTGTCGGTTGATTTTCATGAATCTTCCCACCCGGATGGCAATTTATTGCAATCCGGGTGGTCTTTTTAGTAGTCTTTGTTCCTATCATAAAAAAAGGCTCTTCCCATTTTCAGGGAAGAGCCTTTTCTATGATAAAATATAATTCTATTACTCAGTTTCTAGTGCTTTGTGCTTTTTGCTTATCATATGATAAGCAATAGGAGAAGCAATAAACAGAGAAGATAATGTGCCGATAATAACACCCAGAATCATTGCAAAACAGAAGCTACGAATAGAGTCACCTCCTAAGATGAATATACAAACTAACACAATTAAAGTACATAGTGATGTGTTAATGGTACGTCCCAAGGTGGTATTTAAAGAATCGTTGAATAATTCTTTGCTTTTGTGCTTTGGATATAGGTGGAAAAACTCGCGTACACGGTCGAATATTACCACTTTATCATTGATAGAATAACCAATCACTGTTAGAATAGCACCTATAAAAGTCTGATCTATTTCCAGAGAAAATGGAACAACTCCCCATAATAGAGAATAAGCGCCGATAATCATAAGGGTATCGCAAGTTAGTGCTACAACAGAACCTATACTATAAGCAATATTGCGGAAACGAAGCAAAATGTATAAGCCAATAGCAAGCAATGATAAGACAACTGACCAAACAGCCGAAGTCTTGATATCATCTGCGATGCTTGGGCCTACTTTTTGTGAGCTAATAATGCTTCCACCTGTATGGTTATCATGGTCAATGAAAGTTTCTAAAGTGATATTATTAGTTAAGATAGGTTTTAGAGCTTCATATAGATAGTTCTCTATTTCAGAGTCTACAGAATTTGAGTCATCTCCTATACGGTAATTAGTGCTGATACGAACTGTTTTCTTATCGGTACCAATTGAGATAACACTTACTGTTGCATCACCAAATTTGCTTGCGATAAGGTCTCGTACCTGTTCCGGCTCTACTGGTTTCTCGAACTGAACTTTATAGTTGCGTCCTCCGGTGAAGTCGATGCTCTGACTGAGCCCGCGGATGGCGAAAGATCCAACACAAATTAAAACGATTGCACCTACAATAATAAGCGATTTCTTATTCGTGTTCATGAAATCAAAGTGCGAGTTGACAAACAGCTTTCTCGAGATTTTAGAAGAAAAAGTGAGGTTAAGAAGTTTGTCTTTGCTCATATAATGTTCGTACACTAAACGAGTCATGAATACAGCAGTAAAGAAAGAAATCATAATACCTATGATCAGGGTCGTGGCAAATCCACGGATAGGGCCTGTACCAAAATTGAAGAGGATCACACCTGTGATAATAGATGTCAAGTTAGAGTCGAAGATCGCTGAAAAGGCATTTGAATAACCATCAGACAATGCTTGCTTAACTCCTTTTCCATTCCTTAATTCTTCTTTCGTTCGTTCATATATCAACACGTTGGCATCCACTGCTATACCCAGTGACAACACCATGCCGGCAATACCCGACATCGTTAGTGCAGCCTGGAAGGATGACAAGATTCCCATTGTAAAGAAGAAGTTGAATAGTAGCGCACCGTTGGCAATCATACCGGGTATGAAGCCGTAAATAGCACACATGAAGGCCATGAGTAGAACTAATGCTACAATGAAAGAGAAGATACCTGCATTGATAGACTCTTGCCCCAAAGTAGGGCCAATGATGTCTTCTTGCACAATGTGTGCAGGTGCGGGCATTTTACCGGATTTCAGTACGTTAGCTAAGTCCTTTGCTTGTTCCGGAGTGAAGTGTCCTGTAATTTGTGAACGCCCACCTGTGATCTCGGAATTTACGTTTGGTGCGGAATATACATATCCATCCAATACAATTGCAATAGACTTGCCAATGTTTTGTTTGGTCATTAATGCCCATCTTCTGGCTCCGTCAGCATTCATTTCCATGCTAACAGCAGGCTTGTTCCATTGGTCGAATTCATCTTTTGCATCATTTACAACATCACCTTCGAGCGGAGCTTTGCCGTTGCGTTCAGTTGATTTGATTGCATAAAGTTCGAATGTTTGCGCTTTAGGATCAAAATCAGCAGCAGAAACACCCCACTTCAGACGAAGTTCTTTAGGGAACTCCTCCTGTATTTGTTTCATTGCTATGTATTTGTTGATTTCTGCCGTATCTCTATGGTTGGCATAACCTACAATAGGACCTTGACCGCTTGTGTTGAATTGAAGAATCGCAGCAAGTGGATGTTCTTTCTTTATTTGTGCCATATTTGCAACTTCCGCTGTTTTTTCTGTTTCTCCTTTTAAAGCAGCAGCAAGGCTATCAGCAGCGCTTCTCGTTTTAGAGGGTATTGCAGCGGCTGTCGCAAGCTTTGGTGTAGTTGAAGTAGAATCAACGCTGGTTGAATCTGTAGGGAGTGTTTCGTTATTTAAAATACTACGCAATTTTGAATCGGCAGATTGTAGATAAGGAATGACCTCTTTTGACTCATATGTTTCCCAGAATTCCAAATTGGCAGAACCTTGTAGCAACTTTCTTACGCGGTCTGGTTCTTTGATACCCGGAAGTTCAACCATGATGCGTCCCATTTTATCTTCCAAACTTTGGATGTTAGGTTGCACTACGCCAAAACGGTCAATACGTGTACGAAGTACATTATATGAATTTGCTACAGCAGCTTTGACCTCTTCTCTAAGCACTTTTTCAACTTCAGAATCTGATGATTTTTGAGTTATCTTGTCTTTTAATTGCTGGGTCGCAAATAATTCGGAAAGTTTGGCTCCTGGCGCAAATTTATGATATTCCTTTACGAATGAAGTGATGAAATCATCTTGGCTGGTTGATTGAAGCTTGCTAGCACTGGCTAAAGCTTTGTTGAAAGCTTCATCCGGCTTGTTATCGGCCAAAGTTTTAACTACATCGGCTACTGAAACTTCCAGAATAACGTTCATTCCCCCCTTTAAGTCGAGTCCTAAACTTATTTCCATCTCACGACACTGTTTCAGCGTGTAGTTACCCAGCCATACTTTCTCGTTTGACAGAGAATCCAAGTAGTTTTGTTCCATCTTTGCATCACCTTTCGCGTACTCTTCCGCCTTGTTAATGTAGTAGCGAGTGACGAAGGAGAAAGAGAGATAGAACACACATACTAGCGTGAGTAATACCGCAAAAACTTTAACAAATCCTTTGTTTTGCATTTTACTTTTAAATTATATGTTTACTTTTATATTAATTTCTGTTGCATACAAGGCTGCAAATATAGCTTTTTTTTCACATTAAGGTATAATTACGCTTAAATATTTGGTACTTAGCTTCCATTTTATACTTTACTTGCTTCTATCTACTATCCACTTTTTCTAATTTGTTAGGACTTTTTCGTGAGCATATTTATCCTGTTTGTTATTTCACAAAAAAAGAGTTCTTCAAATTTGCTTTGGATATTTCTTCTATTGTCCACAAGGTTTGTAAGGAGGCTTCTGAAACATTGACAAGGCGACTTTCGTGAGCTCATTCTTGTCAAGAGACGAATTACGCTTAATTAACCGAATAAGGATGTTTTGAAAACATAACGGAGTTTGGAGGGTAACAACAAGAGAAATTTTCTTTTTCACTAGGAGTTATGGCGATAACAAATAAGCAAATTGATGAAGAGAAACCGTCTTTCGGAGTGAAAGAAACCGGTAGATTGCTCAACTGAACCGTTCTTTTGCCCATTCTGCACGGTTTAGTTGGTCCAAAAGAACCGTGCAGAAATAAAAAACGGGGAAAGTTGTTGCTTCCCCCGTTTACCGTAGTTTAATCTCAAACTACTTTATGATTACACTCACAAAAGTAATACATTTACTTGGCAAAATCAAGTGTTTTGTAGAATATAAATTTGCTTCGTGTCTATTCCTATTGAGTAGATCCAAAGGTATTATTTCATTCCTCTGTTCTTTAGCATCGCGTCTAGCTTAGGCTCAGCTCCGCGGAATTTTTTATATAAGACCATCGGATCTTCACTGTTTCCTTTTTCGAGTACATTGCTGCGGAAAAGAGATGCAGTGTGTTGATCGAATATCCCGTGTTCCTTGAATGCTTCAAAAGCGTCAGAGTCTAATACATTTGCCCATAAATAACTGTAATATCCTGCGGCATAGCCACCAATGATATGATTGAAATAGGTTGTACGATAACGAGGAGCAATCTCAGGGATTAAGTTCAACTTATTCATCGCTTCTTTTTCATAGGCCAATACATCCAAATCTTTTGTGTCAGTCAGATTGTGAAGGTTCATGTCGAGAATGGCTGCGGCAAGAAGTTCTGTAGTCATAAAGCCTTGGTTAAAGGTTTTTTGTCGCAGTAGTTTATTGATTAAGCTATCGGGCATGCTTTCTCCTGTTTGATAGTGTTTAGCATACATTTTCAACACTTCCGGTTCTGTGGCCCAATGTTCCATTACTTGTGACGGAAGTTCCACGAAATCGCGGACTACATTGGTTCCTGAAATTCCGGCGTAGTTGCATTTAGTTAATAACCCATGAAGAGCGTGTCCGAACTCATGGAACAAGGTTTCAACTTCATCGAGCGTGAGTAGTGAAGGGGTATCGCCTATAGGCTTGGTGAAACTACCTACATTGCAAACCAACGGACGTATATTACCTTGTTGTTCCCGATAGTTACTCATCCATGCACCTCCGCTTTTACCTGCGCGCGGGAAATAATCTACGTAGAAAACACCCAAATGTGATCCATTAGCATCTTTCACTTCAAATACTTCCACATCCGGATGGTAAACAGGTATATTCTTCAGTGGAGTTAATGTGATGCCATAAAGCTTGTTGGCAACGGCAAAGGCATCTTCACGCACATTTTCAAGTTTAAAGTAGGGTTTTATCTCTTCTTCGTCAAGGTTGTATTTCTCTTTGCGTAGTTTCTCTGTGTAAAACCACCAATCCCATGCTGCTAATTTCTGGATCTTTCCATCTTTGTTCATCAATGTTTGTAACTCTGCAGCTTCCGCTTTTGCTTTTGGCAGTGAATAGCTCCAAAGGTTATTGAGGAATGACATTACAGTGGTCGAGTTTTTGGCCATTGTGTTATCAAGCACAAAGTTTGAGTAACAATCAAATCCGAGAAGTTTTGCTTTCTCTAAACGGAGAGTGATTATTTGTGTGATGATCTTCTTGTTATCATTCTTATCGTTGTTGTTTCCCCGATTGATGTACGCATTGTACATCTTCTCACGCAATGCTCTGTTTTCTGCATATTGCAAGAAAGGAAGGCGACTTGCGTTATGAAGGGTGAATAGCCATTGTCCTTCTTTTCCGGCAGCTTTGGCTTCTTCGGCGGCACTTTGGCAGAACCATTCCGGTAGGCCGGCAAGGTCTTCTTTCTTATCGACAAAAAGCTTAAAGGCATTGTTTTCATTTAAAACATTATTGCTAAAAGTGATTCCAAGTGTCGAAAGCTCTTTATTTATATCTCTTAGACGAGTTTGTTTTTCCGCACCAAGATTGGCACCTGAGCGCACAAAACTTTTATAAGTTTCATCTAATAAACGTTCCTGTTCGGTGGTCAGTTTTAGCGACTTCTTTTGCTTATAGATTGAATCTATCTTCTTAAAAAGTTCTTTATTTAAGTAGATGTTGTCGCTATGTTCGGATAGGACAGGCGCTATTTTCATCGAGAGTTGCGTTAACTCGTCCGTTGTTTCGGCATCTGTCATATTAAAGAAAATAGCACTTACTCGAGATAAAATAGGATCGCTATTGTCCAACGCTACTATTGTATTCTCAAAAGTAGGCGTTTTTTTATTCTCAATGATTTTACGGATGTTTTCGTTTTGCTCTTCAATGCCTTTATGAAAGGCAGGTTCGTAGTGTTCTAGCTTTATTTTATCGAAAGCAGGAACTCCGAACTCGGTTTTGAAGTCAGTAAAGAAAGGATTTCCGTCTGCCTTAATAGTGCCAGAGTAGGTCATAAAACATGTTGCTAAAATGAATACTGTTTTCTTTATTGTCATAGTCTATGATTTTTGATAGTTATCGTTTGGATATATAGCACCAGATAGGATAGTGGTCCGAATCTTTTATAGAACGATCTACAGTGCAATTATATGCTTTCATATTCTTGCTGGTTAAGATGTTGTCTATGCGGAAAAAGAACTTATTCTGGTTATAGGATATGCCTAGTCCCGCTCCTGATTCGGTGAAAGCGTCATCCATATTTCGGGCTATGATTCTGTGAGTATATGAAATGGGAGTATCGTTAAAATCCCCACATACGATGATATATTGATGTTTCGAGGAGTTTATTTCTTTTTCGATCTTTCGTGCCTGTGGTGCCCGAATGGCAGATGCTTCAGCCAATTTGGAGATCAACTGGCGTGCGCCGTTTTTCACTTTTTCAGCTTCCGGCGCTTTTAGCATGTCCTCGTATATCACTTTGTCTCGCTTTGTTAATTTGTTAGATTCTAAGTGATTGTTGATCAGGGTAACTGTATCATTGTCAATCTTCAACTCGTAGGCAGCCGATCCGTTGTATGCACT